>JAMLHC010000004.1 GCA_023957335.1 Bacteroidota bacterium
TTTTGCAGCTATAAGAAGTTGGCGATTTCGAAGCGCAAAACTGTCCATCTGCACGAAAGTTTGATTGAAAAACTGAACTTCATTTACCCACTGAACCGCCAATTTCTTATAGGTGCTGTTAGGTGCTGGTGTTCTTGTCCACCGTCCTTGTAAACCATTGTCATTATTGGGTTTTCGTGTCATTGTCTGTGTCGGCTGTGCGTTGTGTTTTTTATTTTTTTTGAAGCGTTGGAAATTTTTTAAAAACAATTTTTCTTGCGTTGGCTTTGCAAGCTCTTTGACAAAGCTTTGCCTTGCGGGTTGGCTTGTGGGGCTTTGGCAATGTGCTTGCAAATAGCGTTGGCATTAAATTAAATCGGTTTCAATCCTAACTCTTTCAAATATTCGTTGTGTTTTTCTTTGTTTACTTTTATGCTTTTATTTATTTCTGTCAATTTAGTATTTACATCTTCCAAGTCAATTTGAACTTCATCTTCTGAAGTACTCACATATCTTGAAATGTTCAAATTGAAGTCGTTCTTTTTGATTTCGTCCATTGAAACTCTGCGAGCATATCTTTCAATGTGTTTTGGTCTAAATTGATACGTTTCTATGATTTTTTGAATATCATCAGGACCGCCATTTTTCCCTTCTCGTAGTGTATTCTGTCGCTTACCTTTTTCGTAATGCTCACTAGCGTTGATGAATAAAACGTCATCTTGTTTTTTGCATCTTTTCAATACCAAAATGCAAACGGGAATACCTGTCGAGTAAAATAAATTTGACGGCAACCCAATTACAGTGTCAATATAATTTTCTTTCAATAGTTTTTCTCTGATTCTTGCTTCTACACCGCTTCGGAAGAGAACTCCGTGAGGCAGAATAATAGCCATAGTTCCTTCTTTAGATAAAAAGTGAAAGCCGTGTAAGAGAAAAGCAAAGTCTGCTGCTGATTTTGGTGCTAATCCGTAACCTTTGAATCGGAAATCTTCTGCTAAAGTGTCGGTTGGCTCCCAACGTAAACTAAATGGTGGATTGGCTACAATTGCATCAAACTCGATTTTTTTGCTCGGATTCATTTCATTGAGTAAATCCCATTGATTGAGCAAAGTATCTCCGTGGAATATCTCAAACTCGGTGTCTTTCATACCGTGTAAAAGCATATTCATTCGGGCAAGGTTATAAGTCGTAATATTTTTTTCTTGTCCAAAAATTTTGCCGATGTTTCCTTTAGCTTTCTTTAGTTGCGTTCTTACATTTAAGAGCAAAGAACCCGAACCACAAGTGAAATCCAAAACCTTGTTTAATTTGGTCTTATAACCAGTTGTTGGGTCTTGAGAATCTAACAGAACAATTCTTGACAGAATCGTTGAAATTTGTTGGGGCGTATAAAATTCACCTGCTTTTTTCCCTGAACCTGCTGCAAATTTCCCAATCAAATATTCGTAAGCATCACCAAGCGTATCGTTATCAGTAGAAAAATCAGCAATACCTTCCGCTATTTTGGTTATTATCTTACAAAGTTTATCATTTCTTTCTTTAGGTGTTTTACCGAGTTTTTCAGAATTCAAATTGATTTCAGAAAACAAACCTTTAAAAGAACTTTCAAACGAATCATCTTCTATATATCGAAATCCTTTTTGGAGTGTTTCTAATAATTCTCCGTTTTGAGTTCGTGCTAATTCGGTGATGTTGCTCCACAAGAATTTTGGCTTGATAACATAATGCACTTTTTTTCGCATCTGTTCCTCAAACTCATCAATGTCGCCTTTATTTTTTTTGTACCAAATTTCCAAAGGCGGTGGCACTAAAAAATCTGCTCTTAAATCTTTAGAAGGACTTGGCGGATAATCTTTACCTAATTCCTTTTTTGCAGCTTCTTCATAGTTGAAGGACAAGTACCTGAGGAAGAGGAATGAAAGCATATAATCACGGAAATCATCCGCATTCATAACGCCTCTCAAATCATTGGCAATATCCCAAAGGGTGTCACCTAATTTTTTATGTTGATTTTTTTGTGTCATTCTTTTTATTTAGGAATTTTAAAACCAAATTTTTCTTTATCCATTAACCTACCCAATATATCATTGAATAACTCTAGGTTGTCAGGTACTGGTTTGTCGTTTTGTTGGTAATATACATTCAAATGCGATAGTGCATTGACTATAAAGGCTACACGTTCTTTATCTTTAATGCCGATTTGCTCCAATACATAACCAAATTGTCCAACACCAAGGAAAGACGCTATATTTTCTAACACTTGCCTTAAAAGGGCAAAGTGATATGTATATACTTTTTTGGACTTGGCAGCTTGATTTAAAATTTGCAGTAATCTTAAATGATATAGAAATACTCCATTTTTTGTTTTAACAAGAGACAAATCGTCTCCGTTGCCCTCAAGAATGAATTCCTGATACTTTTTAGATTTGTCTCTGTTTCTAAATTTGTCAGCATACTCACCTTTACCCAACATATCTGACAAAATGGTTAGAAAGCCAAAATGGTGTGACGTAATAATGATTTTACGTTTTTCAAACTCTTTTAGAATCACGTCAAACACCGTATAAGCTGTAACATAAATGTTGTGGTCATCCAAACTTGAAACAGGGTCGTCAATGAAGAAATGAGCATTTTGTGTATCAGCCCAACCTTCAACCTCCAAAAGAGCCAAGAAGAAACACCAGACAAAAATTCGTTCTTCGCCTCTTGAAATTTTTATTGGGGTTCTATTTTCGGTGTCTTCTAATTTGTAAAAAGTAACAGAGGCAAACCCCTCTTTTTCAAAGTCTTTACTTGGATTAAAAAAGAAGTTGTATTTCCTTTTATAGGGAATGAGTTTTTTTTCCACATCCTCTTCTGTCATCGAAGAATGAAGTTTACTTAAATTACTTGGTTCAATTTCAAGTTTCACATTGTCATTATCCCAAACAAATAGGTCTTCACTGAATGCATTGTAGTAAACACCTATATGGTCTCCGTTTTTAGGATTTTTAGTTATGTTTTTGTACTCAACCGACAGCCGAGTTTTTCCAGTTGCGTTAAAAGCATATATAAGGATGATGTTTTCCTTCGTGTCCTTTAACTCATTTGCTATTTCAATTACAGTACTCATTTTATTCATTCATTTTCGGAAATAAACCTTGCATCAATCCTTTTTTATGTTGTTTTAATTGTTCTATTTTCTCAGTCTGTTCTTTGATAAGTTCATCTAAAGAAGAAAGACACCAAGCGATTTTTTGTTGTTCTTTGGGATTCTTTGGATATAGTATTTTAGAATCTTCCAAATCACTTTTTGAAAAGCCTTTAATAGATGTACCTTGACTTAAAGATTCCAACGCATTTTTATTAGCTGAATAATAATACGCAATAAATAAATTTAAAACTCCTGCTGGAATGAAACTTGTAAAATCTTGGCTTGTGCAAAGCTCTTCATTATTGATTGCCAATTTTCCTACACCAACCCTTGACACAAATAGAATACTTCCTTTAGGAATTATCTTAGTTGCTGATTCAATAATTGCATTCTCATTTATGTATTGAGATATAGAAATATTGTGAATATCATCTTCCTTAATATCCGAACTTGAAATCCACGGGATATTTCCAGTCCAGTAATCATCATTCGACCTGCTTGGTGTTCCACCTCCTAAAAAATGCCCTAAGTCACCTAATCTCTTTTTTGCCCAAATTCCATCTTTTTCAAACTCCTTAAATCGAACCTTCGGCACTTTCTCGCCTTCTTGCGGAAAAAGGTTTTGCATCAAGCCTTTTTTTTGGTCTTTGAGTAAATCCAATTTTTGGTTGTTGCCTTCAATCAACTCGTCTAATGATAAAAGACAGGAAGCGATTCTTTGTTGTTCAGACTTGTTATTGACTATTGGTAATTGACAAGTAATGATTTGACTAGGATAAATGTGCTTTACAGTTGTTCCTGAAACTAGTTTAATAATTTCCTTTTTAGAATGATTTAGTAAATAGCTTAGAAAAATTGAATTAAAACTTTTTTTTGGTCTGAGAATATTCATATCTCCACCCAAAACAACATTATCAAGCATTATTGCTGAAGCTTTTGCTAATCCATCTGGTGTTACATCAGAACTCGGCATTAAAATATCTCCAACTTTACTTTTGAATCCGTCCCTTTTATTTGTTTTTGAATAAATAGTAGAAATTACTTCATTATACCTTGTGAACAACTCACCATAATGAATACAAGGAACAGAGCCATTTTCATCCATATCAGCTTTGGAGAATGTACCACCCCTGTACACATCACACATATCCGACACAGAAATAATATCCCAATTTTCTGAGAACTCAGGAAAACGCAATTCGGGTATTAGTTTTTTCTTCTTACTCATAAGCCGCTAGTCCTGAAATTTTACGCCCTTGGGCAAGTTTTTTTAATTGTGGCACCAAATCTTCCATTAATGCCAATTCTCTTACTCTGCGTTCTTTCCAATTCAAATCCAATGGAGCTAAAACGTCAGTGAGTTTTTCACCATCAAAAATCATTCGGCTCATTATCTTATCTATGAATTTTTTCAAGTCTGCCGTTTGAATGCCGTGTTTGTTTGCAATAGAAGCTATTTCCTTATTGTATTTATTGTCTTTGAAAGTGTCATAACCCTTGCGAAGCGTTTCAACATCTTGTCCGCTCTCCCAATCCAAACTATTGATGTACTCGGTTAAATCTTCTTCCTCATCCATTAAATTAGAATTTGATTTCAACAAGCTAATCACTTGTGATTTGGTCATTTTTTGCTTGGCAGGTTTCTTCTGTGTGCTGTCTGCAATTAGATTCATTATGTAGTCATAATCAATCACGGCAGAAGCAAACAATACAAATTCAAAATCGAGTTGTTGAATTTCGGGCGGAGCATTTTCACCTTCCTTTTGCTGTATCTCTCGTAATTGTTTTGCTGTTTCAATATATGAACTGCGGAACTCTTGCAAGGTATCATCAGGCAAAATGGCTTTAATTTTCGCTTTTTGCTCTTCGTCTATATCTGTGTATTGGTCAAGCTGTGTTTTGAGGCGTTGTACTTCCTTAAAGTTTTGTACAAAAGCTATTCTTGCTGCATCACCTTTCAAATTATAAACTTCTTGTGGCTCGTTCACCAAATTATGCTCCTGCATAAACACCCCTAATTTCTCAACGGCTTCTTTGTATTTGTCAATCATTACAGGGGCAGGGTCAACCAACCAAATTTCTCTTGCCTTGCCGTTGTCTTCTCCTGAGAAAAGTGCAATCGCCTGATTTACGCTTTCTTGTTGAGAACGAAAATCTAAAATGTTACCGTAAGGCTTGGTGTCATTCAATACACGATTGGTGCGTGAAAATGCCTGAATCAATCCGTGGTATTTCAGATTTTTGTCCACATACAAAGTATTCAAGTATTTGCTATCAAAACCTGTAAGCAACATATCTACCACTATGGTAATGTCAATTTTGTTTTCGTGCGGATAATCTTTGTTGCTGTATTGTTGGTCTTTTATTCTTCTTTGAACATCCTGATAGTACAAATCAAATTCGTTGATGCTGTGATTCGTATTGAATTGCTTGTTGTAATCGTCAATAATTCCAGTAAGTGCTTTTTTCTTTTCTTCTGGGTTTTGCTTGTTGTCTTCACGCTCTTGTGTTAAATCTTCCTGCAATTGCTTGATGTCAGCTGCATTTTTTTGACTTTGTTGGTCTCCTTGTTTTGCAATGAGTTGAGAGGGTGGCGAAAACACACAAGCAATGTTTAGCGGAACATATTCAGGATTTTCATTTTGTTTTTTCTTTTGTAATTCTTTGAAAAGTTCATAGTACTCAATGGCATTATTGATTGAAGCCGTTGCCAAAACAGCATTGAACTTTCTTGAATTTGTCGCAGCATTGTGTTTGTTCAAAATGGCTTCTACTACTGCCTGTCTTGAAATTGCTTCTCCGGGTTTTTGGTTTTTATTTCCTTTGAAATAGTCAATATGAAAACGTAAAACGTTTTTATCATCTATTGCGTGGGTAATAGTATAAGAGTGTAGCCTTTGTTGAAAAATGTCCTCCGTAGTTTTGTACGAAGCATATTCTCCTTCTCTAATGCTGTATGTTGCGTTTTCATCAAAAATAGGTGTACCCGTAAAACCAAATAATTGAGCATTAGGGAAAAACTCTTTAATCGCTTTGTGATTCTCACCAAATTGCGAACGGTGGCACTCGTCAAAGATGAAAACCACACGTTTTTTGCTTAGTGGCTCTAATCTTTCTTTATAGTTCTTTTTATAAGTTCCATCTAATGCCAAGCCCAATTTTTGAATGGTAGTAACAATCACCTTGTCGGCATAATCTGAGGAAAGCAAACGTCTTACTAAAGTTTCTGTATTGGTGTTTTCTTCCACACTTCCTTCCTGAAATTTATTAAATTCCTCTCGGGTTTGTCGGTCAAGGTCTTTACGGTCAACCACAAACAAACATTTTTCAATTTCGTGATTGTCCTTTAAAAGGGTAGAAGCTTTAAAAGAGGTCAAAGTTTTACCGCTTCCTGTTGTATGCCAGATATAACCGTTTCCTCTGTTTTGTTTCACACATTCTTCAATCGCTTTTACTGCATAAATCTGATACGGTCGCATTACGAGCAATTTTTGTTCGCTTTCAACCAAAACCATATACTTGCTAATCATTTCACCAAGTGTACACTTGCTCAGAAACTTTTCAGCGAATAAATCTAGGTGCGTAATTTTCTTATTTGTTTCGTCTGCTAATTGGTAAATCGGCAAAAACTGTTCGTCTGCATTAAATTGAAAATGTTGTATTTTGTTGTTGGCAAAATAATATGTGTTTGTTCTGTTGCTCACAATAAACAACTGCATAAAGCAAAGCAATGAATTTCCGTAACCGTTGCCAGGTTCGTTTTTGTAATCCACAATTTGTTGCATTGCTTTTCTTGGCGAAATATCAAGTTTCTTCAACTCGATTTGCACCACTGGCAATCCATTTATTAATAAAATGATGTCGTAGCGTTGATGACTGTTTTCTGTGTTGATGCGTAATTGACTAATAACTTCAAAGTCATTTTTGCACCAATCTTTGATATTTACTAAAGTATAATGCAAAGGCGTTCCGTCCTCACGTTGAAAGTATTGTCTTTCACGTAATTTTTTTGACGCAAGGAAAACATCTGAATTGATGATTTCCTCTCTAAGTTTCAAAAACTCATTATCTGATAAGTGAACACGGTTGAGTTCTTCAAATTTTGCTTTGAAGTTTTGTTCAAGCGTTTTCCTGTCAACTATGTCAGGGCGGTAGCTATATTTCAACCCTTTTAGTTGTTCTATGAGGTTTAGTTCTATTTGATTTTCTTTGCTCATTCTTCTTTCAATAAATCTTTGGCGTTAACGTCCAAAATTTTTGCAATTCTGTACAAATCTTCAAGGCTCGGTTGTCTCACATTGCGAGAATACTCGTTAATTGTGTTGTAACTTTTGTCCAACTTCTTAGCAAGCCAAGTTTGGGAAATGCCTTTTTCTTTAAGTACTTCTTTAATTCGGTTCATTGAAGCCTTATTAATTTTTAACAGGTCAAAGATAGTAAAATTACACTGTCCAATAGTGTAAATGTCCACAATATTGTCGTGGGTGGGTAGAGGCAAGCTCTTTTGGTTTTTTAGCATTGGCTTTTGCGTTGGAAAAAACTAAATGTGCTTGACCGTACGGCTGGCTAAAATTGTTTTTAAAAAATGTGCGGTGGGAAAAAAATAAAAAACATTGGGTTGGTCAGCGTGTCGGGTTAATTGCTGTCCGTTTGTAATATCGATTCTCTGTCTTTGGTCACCTGTCAAAATGGTTTACTTTTTTTTATTTTTCTGTCCGCAATTTTCTGTCGGGTCGTTGTCTTTTACGCTTGCACACAACTCTTAAATATGCGAAATTATACAATCAATAATAAATACACTAACAAAACCGCCCTATTTTCTCTTGCACCTGAAAATCAATAGGATATACCTTGTTTAAGTTTTCGGGATTTGTATATCTATCCTATGAAAGATGTTGCGGATATTTTTTTAGCTATTCAAAATACAAAAGCATGGAAACTCAAAACTTCTACTCCAAAAATCACACGTTTGAACCCGCACAATAAACTATTCATTGATGTCCTCAAACAAACAGTAAAAGCTAAATAGAGTAATAAGCACAAAATGGGGATATTATAAAGTAGTTTCCAAACAAGCAGCATTGAAGTATTCTTAAATGTAAAATCACTAATAATCAACTGTAGAAATAGTCCATTGCTGATGAATACAAAAGGACTGAAACTACTCCAAGTATCCGTTTAGTATTTGAATATGCACCCATTACAAAGTCCAATTCTTCTAAACATATTTCTCCTCAAATTAGGACACCTCTGTGCCATTGATATGAAAAGGTTTCATACTTTTGCTCACATGTATTTGCGCATTGTAAAGTTATCCGTTCTTATGGTTTTTGTATTACCCTTGAACTTGTTCGCACAAAAAATCAAAGAAAAAAATGTGTTGAGAATCTCATACTACAATCTCAATAATCTCTATGATACACTTGCAAACTCTCACGTTGATGACACAAGCTACATTCCCACAGGGAAATACCTGTGGAATACCGAAAAATACTTCTCCAAAATCAATAATTCCGCACAAGCAATCAGTTCGTTACACGACAGCATGGGTGCAGACTTGATTGGTATTTCGGGAGTTGAAAACGAGCAGGTGGTGAAAGATTTGATTATGGCTCCGTCTTTATTGCACATGAAATACGGTTTTATTTTCTCAAAAGGTGAGAAGCGCGATGGGTTGGGAACCGCAATACTCTATAAGACCAAAAAGGTCCAATATATTTGGGATAGTTCTTTTTCTGTGACCGGAACCAAACAACCATGGGAGAAACCCATAGTGGATGGAATGCACGCTAAGTTCAAAGTCAAAAAGGATATCTTTGATATCGTGTTGATTGATTTTCCTAACCCTTTTGAACACATCACCGATAATTATTATGCGCTTCGGTTGAACGCACTCAATCTATTGTCTGTGTATCTTAAAAAACAATCCCTGACCGATGGGTTGCACACGATGATTTTGGGAACCTTGAGTATGACACCGCAAAACCCTATGCTGACATTACAATTACAAACTTCTCATCCCGATTCTGCCGTTTTCAGATACCAAAAAATGGTTCCTTTGGCTTTATTTTGTGATTCACTTTCCGGCACATTTTTCAAAGACAGAATACCCTATCAATTTGACCAAGTTCTTTTGTGCAAAGCACTTTATAGAAATATAGCCGGTTGGCAATACCTCAAAGGCTCTTACTCCATATTCTCACCTGACTGGATGCTTCATCCAGAGAAGATAAACACGGGACATCCCTATGATAATTTTTTCCAAGACAAATGGATAGGTGGATACAGCAATCATTTCCCTATTTCTTTTACACTCATTTATGCAAAGAAGAGAAAAGAGGTTAATTAACAGAGAACTCAGTTGGCTCTCTTTTAATGCCAGGGTATTGCAAGAAGCCGCAGATCTCAGTGTTCCACTGTTCGAAAGACTTAGATTCTTGGGGATTTTTTCCAATAATCAGGACGAATTTTTCAGAGTGCGAGTAGCAACAAACCGTAGGATGTTGTTGGTCAAAAAGGGTGATTTTGATACAGAAAGTAACAAGAACGAGATCAAAAAGACATTGCAAGCAGTGCAGCGCGAGGTTGTGAGTCTGCAAAAACGTTATGACAAAATTTTCTTTGATTTAATTGAAGAATTCAAACGCCAGAATATAATATGGATAGACGAAAAAAGGCTTAATTCACTACAAGAACATGAGGTTAAGCGTTATTTTAAAGATGAAATATTATCTCATTTGTTTCCGGTTTTGTTGGATGAGAACAAAGAACCGCCACCACTGAAAGATTCTGCCATTTATCTCGGTGTTAAAATGACCAAGCACAATACAGCACAAGTTCAGTACGCTATTGTAGAGATCCCTACCCGAAGCAAAGAACGCTTTTACTGGCTTCATTCCCAAGATAGCAAACACTATATCCTCTTTCTGGATGATGTAATCAGGGCAAACCTGAGAACTATATTTAGCATTTTTGATTATGATACATACGAAGCCTACACTATCAAAATAACCAGAGATGCGGAATTAGATATAGAAATGGCAGTGTCGGCAAGCTTATACGACAAAATCAAAAGAGCTTTAAAATTGCGTAATCAGGGCGAATTGGTTCGATTTATATATGACAAGGAGATGCCCAGAGATATGCTCAAATTCTTTTTGAATAAATTAGGGCTAACCAAGGAGAGTACAATTCCAGGACAACGCTATCACAACTTCAAAGACTTGATGAAATTCCCTATTCCTTCCGGGATGGAGACAATGTTGTATCAGCCATTCGAGCAAATTCCTGTGCGTGACTTTGAGACTGCCGGTAATCTTTTTGACAAAATTTCTAAGAAAGATTATCTACTCACACATCCTTACCAATCTTTTGATTATGTCATCCGTTTTCTTAAGGAATCTGCCCTTGACCCCAATGTGAGTGAAATTAAGATTGCGCTTTATCGTGTGGCGGAATATTCCAATGTGGTCAATGCGCTGATCAATGCTGCCAACAATGGAAAAAGAGTGTTTGTGATGATGGAACTCAAAGCAAGATTTGACGAAGAGTCCAACATTTATTGGAGCAAAAAGTTGATAGAAGCAGGTGCAACGGTTTTTTATGGTTATGACAAGCTCAAAGTACACTCAAAAATCTGTATAGTTTACAGACAAGAAGAAGGTCGAAGCAGTAAACATTATGTTCATATCGGAACCGGCAATTACAACGCTGTAACTTCAAAATACTATGTTGACCATTCTTTGTTTACGCAAGATACACGAATCACTTCGGAGGTGGACAGCGTTTTTAATGCCATTGAAAGATTCGAAGAATACAAACCCGAATTCCAACATTTGCTGGTTTCACCTTACAACACACGTTCGTCTATTATGGCAAAAATTGACAGGGAAATACAGCATATACAAGCAGGCAAAACTGCATGGATTAGATTTAAACTCAACAACCTAACCGATCCGATTCTAATTGAAAAACTGTACGAAGCTTCGCAAAAAGGTGTAAAAATAGACATGATTGTGAGGGGAATTTGCAGTTTGGTTCCACAAGTCAAAGGTTTGAGTGACAATATTCAGGTTATCAGCATAGTGGACAGGTTTTTGGAACATTCTCGGCTGTATATATTCTGCAACAACAACAGTCCCGAATACTATTTTGGAAGTGCAGACCTGATGCAACGCAACTTAGACAATAGAATTGAAGTGGTTACCCCTATTCTTGACGAAGACATCAAGATAGAACTCAACACCTTTTTTGAAATTCAGTGGCAAGACAATGTGAAAGCACGCATCATTGACGCCTACAACCACAATGAATACAGAATTCCGTTTGAACCTAAGGTACGGTCGCAGGAAAAGATTTATAAACTCATGAGTTCGGGTACAACATAGTAACTCAAAAAAAAGCCCCACTCGGTTGAGCAGGGCTTTTGCATAACGACAATTTTAATTTTAGTAACCCATTCCACCCATGCCCGGCATTCCGCCACCCATTGGAGCGGCTGCAGCTGCATTTTCGTCAACGGCTTCTACCAAAGCGCACTCAGTAGTCAAAATCATACTGGCTACAGAAGCAGCATTTTCTAGTGCTACACGACTAACTTTAGTGGGGTCAATAACACCTGACTTGATAAGGTTTTCATACTCTTCTGTACGAGCGTTAAAACCAAAATCATCTTTTCCTTCTTTCACTTTTTGTACGATGATTGAACTTTCTAGTCCGGCATTGGCAACAATCTGCCTTAGCGGTTCTTCCAAAGCTCTTTTGATGATTTGAATACCGGTAGTCTCGTCATCGTTTGTGCCTACTAATTTCTCAAGGGCAGCAATAGCGCGTATAAAAGAAGTTCCTCCACCGGGCACAATACCTTCTTCCACAGCAGCACGTGTTGCATGAAGGGCATCATCTACACGGTCTTTTTTCTCTTTCATTTCAACTTCAGAAGCAGCGCCAATATAAAGAACAGCCACACCACCGGCAAGTTTTGCAAGTCTTTCCTGCAATTTCTCGCGGTCATAATCACTGGTAGTTGCTTCTATCTGGG
This sequence comes from Bacteroidota bacterium, assembly GCA_023957335.1. Taxonomy (NCBI): domain Bacteria; kingdom Pseudomonadati; phylum Bacteroidota; species Bacteroidota bacterium. The sequence goes on from JAMLHC010000004.1 coordinate 12,153, forward strand.
CTTTAATTTGTTTTACTCTGCCTACGATATTTTCTTTAGTACCACCACCGTTTACGATAGTTGTATGTTCTTTGTCAATTGTGATTTTTTCTGCTTTACCAAGGTCGGCAAGAGAGGCATCTTCAAGTTTTCTACCTTGTTCTTCGCTGATAACAGTACCTCCGGTAAGTATAGCAATATCTTGTAGCATTTCTTTTCTACGGTCACCAAAACCGGGTGCTTTTACAGCAGCAATTTTCAAAGAACCTCTGATTTTGTTTACCACCAATGTAGCAAGGGCTTCACCTTCTACTTCTTCGGAGATAATTACAAGAGGTTTACCTGTTTGAACAACCTTTTCCAATACGGGCAGTAGGTCTTTCATGCTGGAGATTTTCTTGTCATAAATCAATATGAGGGCGTCTTCAAGTTCTGCTTCCATTTTGTCTGTATTGGTAACAAAGTATGGAGACAAATAACCTCTGTCAAATTGCATTCCTTCAACAATATCAACGGTTGTATCAGTTCCTTTTGCTTCTTCAACAGTGATAACACCATCTTTACCTACTTTTTGCATTGCTTCTGCAATCAAAGTCCCGATTTCGTGGTCGTTGTTAGCAGAAATTGTTGCGACTTGTTTGATTTTGTTATTGTCATCACCCACTTCTTTGGACATTCTTTTAAGTTCAGCCACAACGGCAGCAACGGCTTGGTCGATTCCTCTTTTTACATCAATCGGATTGGCACCTGCAGCCACATTTTTCAAACCTGTTGTAACAATAGCTTGGGCTAAAACAGTTGCTGTTGTAGTACCATCACCCGCTAAATCAGCGGTTTTACTTGCTACTTCCTTGAGCATTTGAGCGCCCATATTTTGAGCAGGGTCTTTGAGTTCTATTTCTTTTGCAACAGTTACTCCGTCTTTGGTGATCTGAGGAGAACCAAATTTTTTATCAATCACTACATTGCGACCTTTGGGTCCAAGGGTTACTTTGACAGCGTTTGCAAGTTCGTCCACCCCTTTTTTGAGGCTGTCTCTTGCATCTATGTTAAATTTAATTTCTTTTGCCATGATTTTACTATGTTTTAATTTTTAAAATTTTATATGATTTAGATAATGGCAAGAATATCAGACTCTCTCATAATAAGATAATCCTTTCCTTCAAGTGAAATGTCTGTTCCTGAATATTTTCCATAAAGCACTGTATCACCTGATTTTACAGTAAGGGGCTCATCTTTTTTGCCATTTCCAACAGCAACCACAATACCACGTTGTGGTTTTTCTTTTGCTGTGTCGGGAATATAAATTCCGCTTGTTGTTTTTTCTTCTGCTGCTGCAGGTTCTACGAGAACTCTGTCTGCAAGTGGTTTAATATTAACTGCCATAATTCTTAGATAATTAATTACTTTCTTTGTCCGCTCTTTTCCCAAAGCTATGCCAAAGAGATTGTTGTCAGTAAATCTGACATTTTAGGTGCGGATTCCTAAACTATTGAGTGCCAAAATGACTTATATCTAAGCATATTCAAGTATAATCTCAATCATTAGACAAAATACTTTTTTCATAATCAGCAATAAAGTAGAAAAATAGTGCACAACCCAAATAGTGATAAACCTATTTTTGCGGCTCAAATGACAATATCTAAAAACAAAGCTATCTTACTTCTCGAGGATGGAACTTTTTTCAAAGGTTATGCAGTAGGGAAAATTGGTACAACAACAGGTGAAATATGCTTTAGTACAGGATTAACAGGTTATCAAGAACTCTATACCGACCCGTCTTTTTTTGGTCAAATATTGGTGCAAACCTTCGTTCATATTGGAAATTATGGCGTGAAGAATGACGAAGTGGAATCTGACAATATTCAGATAGCGGGATTAGTTTGCAAAAGTTTTGCAAGTCATTATTCCCGCAGAATGGCAGACAAAAGCTTACAGGATTATTTTATAGAACACGGTATTACAGGAATTGAAGGGGTTGATACTCGTGCTATTGTACAACACATCAGACAAAAAGGCGCTATGAATGCAATCATTTCTTCGGAAATTTTGGATATCAATGAGTTGAAAGCAAAATTGGCGCAAGTTCCTTCGATGGCAGGACTCGAACTTTCTTCAAAAGTAACTACACAAAAGAGTTATACGCTCGGAAATGAATCTGCTCCTTTGAGAGTGGCTGTACTTGATTACGGGGTTAAGAAGAATATTCTGAGAAACATAGTGAATAGAGGTGTGTTTTGCGGTGTATTTCCTGCAAAAACATCATTTGAGGAAATTTTAAAATTCAAACCTGACGGAGTGATGCTACCCAACGGACCTGGTGACCCCGGCACCATGGATTATGCCATCAAAACTGTCAAGCAAATTATGGATGCTAATATCCCAACCTTTGGAATCTGTATGGGGAATCAGCTTTTAGGGCAGGCTTATGGGCTAAAAACATACAAAATGAACAATGGACACAGAGGCTTAAACCATCCTGTCAAAAACACCCAAAATGGTATTTGTGAAATCACAGTTCAAAATCACGGTTTTGCATTAAAAAATGAGCCTAATGATATGATTGAAGTTACACATATCAACCTTAATGATAACACAATAGAAGGAATCAAAATCAAGGGCAAACCTGCATTTTCAGTACAATATCACCCTGAATCAGCACCGGGTCCTCATGATTCTCACTACCTTTTCGATGATTTTATTTCATTAATGAACGCTAACAAAAAATAAATATGAGCCAAATAGTTGACATTATTGCCAGACAAATCCTTGACTCTCGTGGTAACCCTACGATTGAAGCCGATGTAATAACCGAAGATGGTTGTATGGGACGCGCAGCCGTTCCCTCAGGTGCTTCAACAGGGATGCACGAAGCAATGGAACTCCGCGACAAAGACCCATCCCAATATATGGGCAAAGGTGTGTTGCATGCTGTTAAAAATGTGGAAGACAAAATTGCGGGAGCACTTGTGGGCATGGAAGTACAAGAACAAAGAGAGCTGGATCAGGTGATGATTGACTTGGACGGTTCTGAGAATAAATCAATACTAGGAGCCAATGCAATCTTGGCAGTTTCTCTTGCTTCAGCCAAAGCTGCAGCTCAGGAAGTGAACTTACCCTTATACCGATATTTAGGAGGTGTGAATGCCTGCACCCTGCCCGTGCCTATGATGAACATTCTCAATGGAGGTTCGCACGCAGACAATTCCATAGATTTTCAGGAGTTTATGATTATGCCCTTTGGAGCAGATACCTTTAGCGATGCACTCAGAATGGGAGTAGAAGTGTTTCACAATCTGAAATCCGTGCTTAAAGAAAATGGCTACTCAACCAATGTAGGCGATGAGGGCGGTTTTGCACCTAATATTAAATCAAACGAGGAGGCAATAGAAACCGTTTTGAAAGCTATAGAGAAAGCAGGTTATACCCCCGGAGAAGATATATTCATTGCGATGGATGCTGCATCTTCTGAATTTTATATTGAGGAAGAAGGTGTGTATCATTTCAAAAAATCTACCGGACACAAACTCTCCAGCGATGAGATGGTTGGGTTTTGGAGCGATTGGATAAACAAATATCCTATTATATCCATAGAAGACGGGTTGTGGGAAGATGATTGGACGGGTTGGAGTAAACTCACACAGGCTATTGGCAAAAGAGTTCAACTTGTGGGTGATGATTTGTTTGTTACCAATGTAAAAAGATTACAGGAAGGCATTGACCGCAATATTGCCAATTCAATTCTGGTCAAAGTCAACCAGATTGGCTCTTTGACCGAAACAATTGATGCCATTAGCCTTGCCACAAGACACAGTTATACCAACATCATTAGCCATCGAAGCGGAGAAACCGAAGATTCTTTTATTGCTGACCTTGCCGTTGCCATGAATTCCGGACAGATAAAAACCGGCTCGGCTTCCCGAAGTGACAGAATGGCTAAATACAACCAACTACTCCGTATTGAACAAGAATTAGGCACACAAGCTTATTTTCCGGGCAAGAAATTCAGATTCTTAAAATAAATTAACGGGTTTGAGTTGGTTCGGACTCAGCTCAATAATGTTTAAAATTTCTGTCTTTGACACGTTGAATCAAATTGTTAATCACTCTGTTCATCTCTTCTGACCACTTGGTTTTGTAGAGCACCCAGACAAACATCCCCCCCGCAATGAAAGTTCTCAAACTTGCGTCAAGCCAAGCATTGTCAATGGTTGGCAATACGTAGTTTAGTCCCAAAACAGCGATCACTAGCAGGCTGGTTTTGAGTTGTGTTAAGGTAAAAGAATGTATGCCCAATCGAGTGTATAGTGTAACTCCAATGATAATCTGTTGAATGATAATGGTAGTAGCAGTAGCAACAGCAGCCCCGTTTATGCCATAGAGTGGAATAAGCCACAGATTGAGAAATATCCCTATAATCATAGTACCTATTGTCATCAAAAACATTACATAATAATAGCGTGAATACAACAGAATGATTTGCCCCATGCTGGTCAACAATTCTACTGCTTTGGAAATTGCCAATATGATAATAACCGTACTCCCTGTATTAAACTGATCGCCATTAGGCATGATTTTATAAAGATTATTTATATTGATTAAGATACAAAGCAATAAAAAAACTGCGGCTATATACAACACGGTTGATGTCTTTTTGTATATAAGCTCTACGGCTGCATAGTTGCTATCTTTTAACTGTTCAGAAATTCTACCGGAGAGGATTTGAGCCAAAGACCTGCGTGGAATTTCGATGACGGTTGACATATAAAATGCAATCACATAAACACCCGTAAACCCAAGCCCCATCTTGGCACTAATCATAATCATATCAATCTTGGTCAATAGGACTCCGCTGATACTACCGATGGTAATAAGCGCAGTATATTTGAAAAAATCCTTGACCATCGGTTTGTTTTGTCTAATAAAATCAAAGTCAGGCCTCAGGTGAATCTTGCGTAAACTTGAAGAATATATAAATATCAACACCAAAGGCACAAAATAGGAGATTACCAATAACCACACAGACTGATTAAAACTAAGCCAACCGAAGTAATAGGTGAGAAAGGCAACCGCATTCAATATTCGCATCAAAACTTCTTTGATAAATTTGGGGACTACAATCCTCCCCTCAATCGAAGCAGTAACCTCAAAAACAGTAGAGAATACCTGCGAAAAAACAAGAGGCAACAACAAGAGATAATACTCTAAAAATTCAGCTGCTTTGGCACTAAAATACGCAATAATCCAGCCTTTGGTTACGACCGTGATCAGACAAACCACTAGGAAACCTACTAAGGGCACAAGTGCAGCCCAGAAATCAAATCCATGCATTCTTCCTTTGGGGTCATCTTTAAAATGATGGAAATACCGATACATAGAACTATAAATGCCGAGTGACGAAAAACCCACAAGCATATCCGTGTTTTCTGTCAGCATTTTGATTAGACCAATCTGCTCTCCTGTAAAAATCAAGGGCATGAGGATGACAAGATTCAGAAAACCAAATGCTACACCGATATAGTTTGTGATTGATGCTTTAAATGTCTGCCTGATTACAACCCCCATAACAAGAAGACGCAAAGGTATTTCTTTGCGCTTATTTTAATAATTTCTTATTTCTACACGATTCCTTGTATTTTTCCTTTTCTTTGCTGATTCAAAATTATTTACAACAAAATAATGCTACGAGGTTTTATTGTGTTTTTCTTTGGTGGGCTTCCGAAAGCATTGATAGATACGCAATATAGAAAACTGTTCTTTTTGGGACTCAAACTCTTGTTAATTCCCGGAAATAAATTCAGGGTTGATGGAAACCAATTCATCATCAATGATAAATTGGGGTTCTTTTGGCAATTTTATGAAATTTTCTATAGAGAACATTACCTTTTTAATGAAGGTAAGCAATTGCCCCAAGTGATTTTGGATTGTGGCGCCAACATTGGTTTAAGTGCATTTTGGTTTGTAAAAAACTTTCCAAACGCTCAGGTTCATTGTTTTGAACCGGATTCACAAGTATTTGACAAATTAAGACACAACCTTGCTTCTTTTTCCAATTCACAGCTCACACTTTACAATGAAGCAGTTTATATCAAAGACGATACGCTTAATTTTATTGCAGACGGTAGGGACGGAGGCATGCTCAAAGAGGATAGTTCTCACGAGCAAACGGTTAAAGTCAAAGCCATTGACTTTAAAAAATTCCTTAATTCCTTTGATTGTATTGATATGTTGAAAATAGATATTGAAGGTGCAGAGGAACAATTAATTCCCCATATAAAGGATGAACTGCATAAAGTTCAAAATATCTTTATTGAATACCATCAAAGAGAAGTAAACGGTGCATTTCTTTCCGACATTTTAAAGATTTTAGAAGAACAGGGGTTCCATTATCATATTGAAGTTCCGGTAAAAGTCAAACATCCCATGACTAATAAGAGAATCATTAATGGCTGTTATTTACAGGTAAATATCTTTGCATCCAAGGTATAATGAAAGTCTTGCATATCAACACCAACATGGGCGGAGGAGCCGGAGCAGCCGCTATTAGGATTCACAAAGCTTTGTACGAATCGGGGGTTGACAGCCATATTTTGTTTTTGAAAGGCAAACCACCCAAGCACTTGCCAAATGCCCATACATTGCAAGACTTCATGCCGTCTCTGTTTGTTTCTTTCTTGGACAAACTCAATAGAATATTAAATTATCGTTTCCAACTTGGCAGACAAAAGTGTTTTTTCAATTCTCCACGCTCTTTGTTTAGGTTACACAAACTCAAATTTGTACAAGGGTTTGACATCATTCAACTTCATTGGGTAGTTAAATTTGTGGACATTCCGAGTTTCTTTAATAAAATAAACAAACCCGTTGTTTGGACTATGCACGACATGAATCCTTTTTCCGGTGGGTTGCACTACACAACTGATTTTCCGGAACAAGACTATCAGAAATTGGAAAACAAGTTTCGTCAAATCAAAGCCAAGTCTTATTTACACACAAAGATAGCCTTAGTCAGTCCTTCTGTTTGGTTAATGGACGAAGCCAAAAAATCAGGAACATTCCCCGGGGACACTCTCTTTGTCAATATCAAAAACCCTATCAACCTATATAAATACACCCCTTCTGAAAACAATGAACCTGAACCAAACGTATTATTTGTTGCCGAAAAATCGAGTGACAAACGCAAAGGAGTGGGTTATCTATATAGTGCAATATCACTATTGGGCAAAGACACGTTTCATTATGTGGTCATAGGCAATCCCGACAAAAATTGCCCCTCTTTTGTACAACAGTTGGGTTTTGTCAGATCAAAAACCGAAATGATTCACAGATACCGAACTGCAAGCGTTTTTGTGATTACATCTGTTGAAGACAACCTGCCGAATACGGTAGTGGAAGCAATGGCTTGCGGTGTGCCGGTGGTAGGATTTGATACGGGCGGAATCAAGGATATGATAATGCATAAAAAGAACGGGTATTTAGTGCCGGTAAAGGATTTTAAGGAACTGGCAGAAGGCATTCGATATGTACTTGAAAACCGTGTAACATTGTCACAATCTGCAAGAGAATTTGCCGAACAAAATTTCTCCTATGCTTTGATTGCGCAACAATACAAAGATGTTTACAAACTAATGATAAGAGGGCTGTAACTAAACAAGTTGCTCAATACTCTTTCTCTGTATATTTGAACCCCAAATAAACCCCACCCTAATATGAATAATTTTTTTCAGAAAAATAAGCTGCATTTTATAGCTATTGCGTCTTTTCTGTTGGTATCATATATTTATTTTCTTCCCACTTTCAACGGAAAAACCTATAAAATGGAAGACGTACGTCAGTCTAAATTAAGTATGACCGAAGGCATAGAATATTATGAAAAGGAAGGCAATGCTGTAGGTTGGACAAATCAGATTTTCAGTGGGATGCCGGCAGATTTGGTTTATTTAGGTCCTGCCGCTAATTTTTATGAACAAACTTCCTATCTGTTTTTTGCTCAAAAAGCCTCTTATCCTTTCCAAAACCTGTTTTTATGCTTCATAGGGTTCTATATTTTTCTACTTTGTTTAAGAATAGATCCTTTGTTAGCATTCTTCGGCTCCTTAGCTTATGGCTTTATGACATTTACTTTTTCGAGTTTAGAAGCTGCCCATATCAACAAAGTTTTTGTAATGGCATTGATGCCTGCGGTGATTGGTGGTTTTTATCTAATTGCCAAAGAAAAATACCTGAGTGGATTTGTTGTATTCACTTATAATCTTGCTATTCAAACACTTTATTTCCACTATCAAATAACGTACTATACGCTCATTATTCTTTTTGTATTAGGAGCATATTATTTTGTAAAACACCTGTTGAACAAGAATTTCAAAGCGGCTTTGCTTCTGGTGGGTTTGTCTGTGCTGGGTGGAGGCTTGGGAGTTGTATCTAATTTGCAAAGATTGGTTACAACACAAGAATATGCCAAAAGCACTATGCGCGGAGGTTCTGCACTGAGCGAACACAATGCTAATGCACCTCACGATGGACTTGAAAGAGATTATGCTTTCAGTTGGAGTTACGGCATTGGCGAAACATTTACATTGCTTGTGCCAAGACTTTATGGGGGGAGCAGTGCAGAAGGAATTACCAAGAACACACCTATTTACAAACAATACAACAATCCTCAATTACTTGAACAAAAATTGCCGCTTTATCACGGCTCTATGCCAAGCACTTCAGGACCCGTTTATTTTGGGGCTATCATTATCTTTTTATTTGTATTGTCTTTCAAATTGGTAAAGGCTGATATCAAATGGGTTTTATATGCAATTACAGCTCTCGCGTTGATGCTATCATGGGGTAAAAATTTTCCTGCCCTCAACTATTTCTTGTTTGACTACCTGCCTTTCTATAACAAATTCAGAACACCCATGATGGCGATGTCCATTGCGCAGGTATCAGTCATAGCATTGGCAATTATGACGCTATCAGAACTGTTTAATACAAAAATCACCAAAGAGTTTTTGAAAAAGAATGTGCTTCCATCTTTCTATATCGTAGGTGGGTTATTGGTGTTTTTGATGTTATTTGGAGCTTCGTTGGTTGGCACATCCAGCGTAAATGATGCAAAATATTTGGGCGATAATAGCGAAGTGATAAAATTAGTGCAAGAGACCCGTTCCTATTATGTATGGACTGACAGCTTACGCAGTCTGTTGTATATAGGAGCCGCATTACTTATTATATGGCTTTTTTTCAAAGAAAGAATCAAAAAGCAGTGGGCGGTTTTGATAATAGGCTCACTCATGGTCATTGACCTTGTGGGAGTTGACATGAGATATTTAACTTGGGCTGATTTTAAATTTCCTATTACCACTTTTGAGAAACCCCAACCCGACCAAGTGGATTTGGAAATAATGAAAGATGCAGACCCATATTATAGGGTAATTGACATTTCTAACCCCTTCAACTCCAATGATGCTGCTGCTTTTCATAAATTAGTGGGCGGGTATCATGCAGCTAAACTCAGCAGGTATCAGGATTTGATTGATGAATATATTGCACCGGATTCTTCACGTGAAAGATCTTTGGATATGCTTAACTGCAAATATATACTTGGCTATAATCAACAAGACAATCAACGTGTCTATCAAAAGCGCGAAACAGCGTTGGGAAATGCTTGGTTTATCAACGACATTATAACTACAATGTCTGACAGGGAAGAGATGGACAGTCTTAAGAAAATCAATCCGGCAACACAGGCAGTAATCAATATCAGCAACCAAAAATTACAGGTTACGGAAGATATTGCTATGGAAGATGAAAATGAATCTATCAGTTTGTATTCATACCACCCCGACACATTGCGTTACACATACAATAGCACTTTTCAACGCTTTGTTGTTTTTTCAGAAGTATATTATGACCATTGGAAATTGTTTGTTAACGGTCAAGAAACTCCCCTCTATAAGGTAAATTATACCCTTCGCGGAGCAGTACTTCCACCCGGCAAAGGCGATATTCAGATGGTTTACACTTACAATCCTGCCAAAGTATTTTATGCAGAAACGCGCTATACCTCACTCTTGGTAATATTGTTGGCATTAGCTTGGGTGCTCCGGAGCATTATCAAGGAGTATAAGTTTGCATCACCAAAATCATAGGTCTGTGCCCGAAACTCCATCATTTTTAATCAGTATTATTACCGTAACCCGTAATAATCTTTCGGGGCTGAAAAAAACGGCTACTTCTATTAACGCTCAAACCGTGCGCAATCAAATCCAATGGGTTGTGATAGACGGCAAATCTTCGGATGGTTCTGTTGCGTTTGTCCAACAACAACAAAAGGAAGGTGATTATCTTGTGTCCGAACAGGACAAGGGGCTTTATGATGCCATGAACAAAGGAATACGGTCAGCACAAGGCGAATTTTTGTGGTTTCTTAATGCCGGTGATACTTTGTTTGCTGAAAACATAGTGCAACTGCTCAACCCGTTCTTTGCAAATGCTGATGTAATATACGGTGAAACCATGTTAACCGACATGGGGGGCAAGAATTTGGGTACCCGCAGTGAACAGACTACCCGAAAACTACCCCAAACACTCACACTTCAATCCTTGTTGGGAGGTATGATTGTCAACCATCAATCTGTTATTGTCAAAAAAGAATTTTGTCCCGAATTTGATATTCAATGGAAAATAGCAGCCGACTACGATTGGCTTTGCAATGTACTCAAACAGAACCTTAGAGTAAAGAACAGTTGGCTTATTCATTCAGGATTTGAATTGGGAGGGCTGTCATCTCAGAAAGTGAAAGCCAGTTGGAAAGAAAGATTCAACATTATGAAAAAACATTTTGGGCTTTTAAAAACCATGATAGCCCACGTTAAGATTGTTTTGAGGACAATGAAATAACTGCAATATCGTCTATTTATCAAATATTCTATTTGAGTTTTCTCTGTTTACAATTTGAAAAGCTATATTTGCGTGCATAAATCCGATTGTTGGTAATTCTAAGCGCTTATGGAAGATAAACTTAATTCAAAAAATTGTGCATTCTGCGGTCATCGCAGCCACTCAATCTTTTGCAATTCAAGTGGTGACAACATCAATGAAATCAATGATGGCAAGGTTACTTCGGAATACAAGAAAGGACAGTTTTTATTTTATGAGGGCGCACACCCACACGGACTATTTTGTATCAACAACGGCAAAGTAAAGTTATCCCAAATGGGTGATGAAGGCAAAGAAACCATTGTACGCCTTGCCAAAAGCGGAGATATTATTGGGTACAAAGCTTTGTTAGGAGGAAACAGATACACTGCTTCTGCTATTGCACTCGAAGACAGCACTATTTGTTTCATACCCAAAGAGACCTTTTTTACAGTCCTAAAAAAAGACCCTAATTTATCCTTCTCACTTCTAAGTTTATTGAGTTCTGAGCTTCATAATGCTGAAAACAAGATTGTACAACTTGCGCAGAAACCGGTTAGAGAACGACTTGCAGAAGCCCTTCTTTTTCTTAGAGAAACCTATGGAATGGAAGCAGATGGCGCAACATTAGATGTACAACTGTCCAGAGAAGAAATCGCCAATATCGTGGGAACTGCAACTGAATCCACAATACGTTTGCTGTCTGAATTCAAAAAGGATGGTATCATTGACATAGTGGGCAAAAAAATCAAAGTGCTTGACAAAGACAAATTGGTAAAAACTGCCAATGTTCCTTATTGATTTTAAGTTTATAATATTTTATTCAAACTGACTTTTGTCATTTTTAATACCTGAGGCGCTGACTATGTTTGCTGCGAAATTTTCACGGTTTTGAAAAGTTACCCAAACATAGATTTTTCTTCATTTTCTATTATTGAATCATGCGATTTTGTTTCCGACAGAATCCATCAAGATATAAGCCGAAACATGAATGCTCTCACCAAGAGCCTATTCGAAAATGATGGTCTTTTTTTGGAAACCGACAAAGAACAAGTATTGAGTATTTTATTTGTACAACTGAAAGACGAATGCGAACAACTCATTCGCTTAGAATCCTTTGTATTTCTGCCTTTTTTGAGAAAGAAAATCATATTGGATGATTATACACTTCCCGAATCTGCGGTTGACAAAATCTTCAACTACCAACATACTGTATTGACATTGCTCTATAGGTTAAAGCATCATGTCAATGATTTCAAAATAAACCAGCACCTTTTACCGGTCGAACAGATTATTATCAATGATTTGAGCCACTTGGAAATTTTAATGTCAGATTGGACGAATATTGTACGCGAAAAAATCGTCAAATCGATTAGGAACAAATTGTCCGATAATGAGTTTGCATAGAGTCACCGCTGACAAGGAAATACATACATCTCCAACTTCTATCTCGTGTTATCATTGCGGTGAAGAATGTCCCGACAAATCCTTGCATATTGATGAAAAACACTTCTGCTGTCATGGTTGTATGACGGTTTACAGTCTGCTGAACAATGCCGGACTCTGTAATTATTATGAACTGAACCAAAAATCAGGCATCAACCGAAGAACCAAAGCACGAAAAGAAAAATTTGCATTTCTGGAAGATGAAAAAGTACAACAATCTTTGCTTTCGTTCAGAGAGGCGGAACAATCGCACGTAACTTTCTATATCCCTGTCATCCATTGTAGTTCTTGCCTATATCTACTTGAAAACCTGCACGTGTTGCACAAAGGCATCCTAAGGGCTGATGTACAGTTTCTCAAAAAAGAAGTTTCCATTGTTTTTGATGAAAAACAAACCACTTTGAGGGAAGTGGTTGAAACCCTTGAAGATATTGGATATGAGCCTTATATCAGTCTTAAAAATCTCAATCACCAAAAGAACAAAGTTGACAAATCGCTCATTTATAGATTAGGAGTAGCAGGATTTGCATTTGGAAATATCATGCTGCTGAGTGTTCCTGAATATTTTTCTAACGATTTGCAGCAAGAAGCCTACTTGGGATTAATTTTCCGTTATATAAGCTTTGCGCTTGCATTACCTGTTTTCTTCTATAGCGCACAAGTTTATTTTAAATCAGCTTGGAAAGGAATTCGACACAGGCATTTGAATATTGATATTCCCGTTGCCTTGGCAATTTTGGTAACATTTGTGCGAAGTGTAGTTGATGTGTTTGTGTTTGACACTGCCGGATATTTTGACTCTATGGCGGGTATCGTATTTTTTATGTTGATAGGCAGGGCTATTCAAAACAAAACATACGGACAACTGTCTTTTGATCGAGATTACACAGACTATTTTCCTATTTCTGCAAGCGTTTTACAAGACGGGCAAGAAAAACCCACCCCGCTTCCTGACATCCAAACCGGAGACATTTTGCTGGTGCATAGTCAAGAACTGTTGCCCGCAGACGGCATTGTTTCCAAAGGTAAAGCAGAGATAGACTATAGTTTTGTTACGGGTGAATCCGCACCTGTTTCCAAAGCAATTGGCGAGCAAGTATATGCAGGAGGCAGACAATTAGGTGGGGCTATTGAAGTCATCACATCCAAACCGGTTGCACAAAGTTATCTGACAAATCTATGGAACAAAAATGCTAAAGACCCTCTCGAAGAGTTTGATGACAATCGCAATAGTTTTGTACATAAACTGGGACGTAATTTTACATGGGTTGTGCTTGTTATAGCTCTGGTTTCAGCAATTTATTGGTGGATACACGACTCTTCCCTCATCTGGACTTCTGTTACAGCAGTATTGATTATCGCATGCCCTTGCGGTCTTTTACTTACTTATACATTCACCAATGGTTTTCTGATAAGGGATCTCGGACGACATGGATTGTATCTGCGCAATTCTTTTGTAATTGAGAATATCTCCAAGCTAAATTATTTGGTTTTTGACAAAACAGGTACTTTAACTTCGGCTGAAAACATGACGGCAAATTTTGTCGGGAATGAATTGTCCGAATTTGAAAAAAGTCTTATTACAAGCCTCACTAAACCAAGCATTCAATCCATCAAACACCCCATCATCAAGCTATTAGGCAATACAAAACTTTTTGAAGTGCACAATTTCAGCGAAGAATCCGGACTGGGTGCAGAGGGCAACATAGAAGGTCATAGTGTTAAAATAGGTACAGCACCTTATTTTGAAGAATCATTACCCAAAGATGATAATGGCACAGTGTTGTATTTGTTTATTGACCATCAGTACAGAGGCTACTTTCTGTTGCGACAAGGACTGAGAACAGGTATTGCAGATATGCTCAAAAATCTTGGTCAAAAAATCAGGTTTGCACTCATTTCGGGAGACAAACCTACCCAACAATCATATTTTCAAAACATTTTGGGCTCCAATACAGACGTGCGTTTTGAACAAAACCCTGATGATAAACTGGAGTTTATAAAAGAAGTTCAACGCAAAGGCAATATGGTTGCCATGATTGGAGACGGGCTCAATGATGCGGTTGCTCTCAAACAAAGCAATGTGGGGATTTGTCTGGCAGAAGATATCAATAATTTCAGCCCCTCGGCAGACGCAATCTTGGCAGGAAAAGAACTTGCTAACCTTGACAAACTGATTGTACTCGCACAAAAAAACAGATTTATCATTCGTTCATGTTTCGCTTTTTCGGTCAGCTACAACCTAATAGGAATTTATTTTGCTGTTCAAGGGCTGCTCTCACCATTGGTATGCGCCATTCTCATGCCCGCAAGCACCTTGACTATTGTGTTGATTACGTTTTTGACCAGTTCATATTGGACAAAAAGATTATTTGCTTCAAGAATTAGGATAAAACTTTGAGTTTGCCTTTGCACTCAAATACAAGGTCTTGAGCTGCCGTGACAGGTTCTCCGTCAATATGGGCTATATCGGAATGTTCTCTTTTAATAGAAATTTTCAAACCTGAAATTAGATAGAAATACCTCCCATTATGGATTTTACCCATGAATATTCTGCACATTACTACCGGTGCCTCAATCAAATTGAATTTTTTTATTGCCACTACGTCCAAAATCTCATCCTGTGGATTGGCGTGAGGAGCTATTCGGACATTGTTACCCCATTGGCTTGCATTGGCTACCGAAATGAGAAATGCCTTGCCATGCCATGTGTCTGCTCCATTGCTGATGGTATAGCTTTGTGATTTGTAGCCCAATTCACGTATTACGGCTTTTAAATATCCCCAAAATCCGCGTTCATTTTTTAGGGCAAATACGTGACTGATATGCGCGTCAAAACCTGCTCCCGCCACATTGATAAAATGAGAATCATTCATCAAACAAGTACTGACAATGGTTTCAGATGTTTTTTCAGCCAAAGATTGAATGGCTTTAACCGTATTCATCGGGATATTGAAATGTCTTGCAAAACCATTGCCCGAACCCAAAGGAAAAATATAGAATCTTTTGTCTGTGTCAACTAATTCTTTGGAAACCGTATTGGCAGACCCGTCACCACCGGCTGCCACCACAATATCCGCATCTGATTGACTTGCTTGTTTACTCAATACCTTCATGTGTTCTGCCGATACAGAAGACCATAATGCATAGTCGAACTTATCTTTATCCAAAAAACTATTCACTAATGACGGTAAATCAATGCCACGTTTGGCTCCTGAAATAGGGTTGTATATGATGATGACCTTTTGTTTCACCGGTTATCTGTAAAAACAAACTGAATAATATTAGCACCCATCTTGAGTGCCTGCTGGCGTTTCTCTTCAGGATCATTATAAACACTTTGATCTTCCCAACCATTACCCAAATCACATTCATACGTGTATAGACACACCAACCTACCTTTATAAATTAATCCAAAAGCTTGTGGTGGTTTGCCATCATGTTCATGCACTTTGGGCAAACCCTTGGGGAAACTATACTTTTGATTAAAAATAGGGTGTGAAAAAGGTAGTTCAACCATTTCCAACTCAGGAAATACTTTTTTCATTTGCGGACGCACAAAAGGGTCTAATCCGTAATTGTCATCAATATGTAAAAAACCACCGGAAATAAGATACTTTCTTAAATTCTCTGCTTCATCACTATTGAAAACAAAATTACCGTGCCCGGTCATATAGATATATGGATAGTTAAATAAATCTTGGCTTGCAACATCCACAATATCATCCGTCTCAGCGAAAGAAGTACCAATATTTTTATTGCAAAACTTAGCCAGATTGGGCAAAGCGGTTCTGTCTGCATACCAATCTCCACCTCCTCTGTACTTGAGTTTTGCTAATTTTATTTGAGGGGACAAGACAAAACTGCCGAACAATGCAGGAATCAACAATACAAACAGATATAGAAATGCCTTCTTAGGTTTCATCAGATATTCTGCAAAAATAGTCAAGAAGCGTTTTGTTATACTCATTATCAATAATGCAGAAATATACCAAACAACACTCCCAAACTTCAATGAGTGTTTAAAAGCAAACCTACAAAGACATATCAGAAATAAATTGCAATCTGCAAAGTCTCAATTCTTCTAAAGAAAAATCACCGTCAAAGGCTTTGAGAGCAGCTTCTATATTGTCCTCTTCCTGTTGCTTTAAGAAATCAAATATTTCATCCAGATACTCCTCATCCATCAATTCTGTAAGGTAATACATCAGGTCGAGCTTGGTTCCGGCAGAAACCATTTGCTCAAGTTCTTCAATAAACTCACTAATCCCTACCCCCAATGACTTGGCAATATCTTCGATATCCACTTTCTTGTCAATATTTTGAATAATGGCAATTTTCTTGCGCGATTTTTCGCCTGAAGTTTTAACCACAAAATCATCCGGACGGTCTATATCATTCTCTTCCACATACGTGGCAATCAGCTTGACAAATTCTTCACCGTATTTTTCAGCTTTATTTTTACCTACTCCATGCACACTCCCAAGGTCTTCAATCGTAATGGGGTATTTCATTGCCATATCTTCCAAAGATGGGTCTTGGAAAATAACATACGGAGGAAGTTTATATTTTTTGGCTACGGTTTTACGCAGGTCTTTGAGCATGTTAAAAAGAACGGTATCGGTAGAGCCTTCCACCTTTGCTGATTCAAAGTCTTCTTCATCAACACTTTCATATTCAACATCAATTGCCATTTTCAATGAATAGGGCTTCTTAATAAACTCTCTACCCTTTTCAGACAAACTGTAAAGCCCATATTTTTCAATGTTTTTTATAAGAAAATCATTCAGATAAGCCAGACGACTGATACTTTTCCAAAACAAATTGTCTTTGTCTTTTCCATATCCGAAATCTTTTGCTTTGTTATGTCCGTAATCTTTAATGGAATCGGATTTTTTGCCCACAGCAAAATTGACAAGGTGGTGCACATTGTATTCGCCTTTGAGCGTTCCATCCATCACTTTCAAAAATGCCTCCATTTCGTCCTGTACTTCATGTTTTGGCTTAGGATGGCGGCAGTTATCACACATTTCATTGCAGTTGGTTTCGTCAAACTCTTCACCAAAATAGTGTAACAAGAATTTGCGTCTGCACTGGCTGGACTCCGAAAAAGCGGAAGTTTCATCAATCAATAAAGTCCCAATCTCTTGCTCTGCAACAGGTTTATCCTTTAAAAACTTTTCGAGTTTTTCAATGTCATTGGGGTTGTAATACATGATACAATCACTTACAATACCATCTCGCCCCGAACGACCCGTCTCTTGGTAATATCCTTCCAAACTTTTGGGCACATCATAGTGCATCACAAAACGCACATCTGGCTTGTCTATCCCCATTCCAAAAGCAATGGTAGCCACAATCACATCCGCATCTTCCATCAAAAAGGCATCTTGGTTTCTTACCCTTGTTTTAGCATCCAGTCCGGCATGGTACGGCAGCGCTTTAATGCCATTGATGGCAAGCATCTCGGCAATTTCCTCTACTTTTTTTCTACTCAAACAATAGATTATACCCGATTGTCCGTGGTGTTGCTTGATATAGCTCACCATGTTTTTATACACCTTCTCCTTACTGCGTTTTGGTCTGATATCATAATACAGATTTTCTCGGTTAAACGAAGATTTGAAAACCTCTGCATCAAGCATGTCAAGGTTTTTCTGAATATCATATTGAACTTTTGGTGTGGCGGTGGCAGTCAAAGCCATAATCGGGACAGACGAATCCAGCTGGTGTACCATAGCCTTAATTCTTCTGTACTCAGGTCTGAAATCGTGTCCCCACTCTGAAATACAATGGGCTTCATCAACTGCCACAAAGGATACCTTGATGGTTCTAAGGAACTCAAGTGTTTCTTCTTTTTTGAGCGTTTCTGGCGCTACATAAAGAAGTTTTGTATTGGTTGCGGAAATATCTTCTTTGACAATTGAAATATCTGTCTTGGAGAGAGAAGAATTGAGGAAGTGTGCAATTTTTTCGGTACTTGAAAATCCCCGAATGGAATCAACCTGATTTTTCATCAGTGCAATCAGCGGAGAAATGATAATGGCAGTCCCATCCTGCATCAAAGCCGGAAGCTGATAACACAAACTCTTGCCTGCACCTGTTGGCATAATCACAAAACAATCGTTACCATCCAACAAGCACTGTATCACTTTTTCTTGTTCGCCTTTGAAAGAATCGAAACCGAAGAATTGTTTCAGGGCTTCTTTGGGAGTCAATCTTTTATCTAATACGCTCATATTCACTTATATACTTTAATAACTATTTTTTTTCTTTGGGTGCACTAAATTAACATAAAAAGAATTTAAAAAAAGATATTTGCCTTTAATTTTAATTTGCGGAAGTTTTGACACCTGAAAAAGAAATAATTAAACTCGGAAAAAAAGCATTGTCTGATGAAATTGCAGGTTTGCAAGAATTAGAAAAATCATTCCCCTTGGATTTTGCACCGCTTGTGAATGCTATTCTAAATACCAAAGGCAGAATCATCCTCACCGGAATCGGCAAAAGCGCCATCATTGCAAATAAGATAACAGCCACCCTAAACTCAACGGGCACACCCTCTATTTTTATGCATGCTGCTGAAGCTATACACGGTGATTTGGGGATGGTGCAAAAAAACGACCTTATCATTGCACTCTCACACAGCGGTAATACACCCGAAATCAAGTACTTAGCCGGGTTAATTAGCAAAATGGGAAATCCGCTTGCCTGTATCTGCGGAAACAGCAACTCTGCTTTGGCTAAGACATCTAAATGGGTGTTGGCTTATCACATAACTAAAGAAGCTTGTCCATTGAACTTAGCCCCTACCACCAGCACTACCTTGCAACTGGCTCTGGGCGATGCGTTAGCAATCGCACTGTTGAGCAGCCGAAAATTTACCGCCAATGATTTTTCCAAATACCATCCGGGCGGTAGTCTGGGCAAAAAAATCTATCTGACCTGTGGTGAAATTGCAGCACAAAACGACAAACCGGCTGTGCAAACCACAGACACTATCCCAAAAGTAATTGTCGAAATTTCCGAAAGAAGATTGGGTGCAACAGCAGTTTTGGAAAAAAATAAACTTGTGGGAATAATTACTGATGGCGATATTAGACGAATGCTCGAAAAGGATGTTAATTTGCAAGACCTTACAGCAAAAGACATTATGAGCTTAAAACCAAAAACATTTTCTTCTATGAACCTTGCTGCAGAAGCACTTGAGCTTTTAAAACAATTTAAAATTTCGCAGTTAATAATTACTGACGAAAAAGGAAAATACGCAGGGATGATACACATTCACGATTTATATAAGGAAGGATTAGTCTAAGCTATGCAGAAATTGAATAAAAATCACTACGCCATTATTATGGCCGGAGGAATAGGAAGCCGTTTTTGGCCATGGAGTAAAAAGGCTTACCCAAAACAATTTTTGGATATTATGGGAACAGGTCAAACTTTGTTGCAACTCACATACAGCAGGTTTAAAAACATTGTTCCCCCAGAAAATATTTATATCATCTCAAACGATATTTATACTCCACTCATTAAAGAGCAGATAACCGAAATAAGCTCTGACAACATTATTAAAGAGCCTCAAGCAATGAACACGGCACCTTGTGTTGCGTATGCTACTTCCAAAATTCATGCTTTGAACAAAAATGCTGTTTGTGTATTTGCACCCAGCGACCACCTGATTCTCAAAGAAAAGACCTTCATAGACATCGTATTTGAAGGGCTTAATTTTGCAAGCAAAGAGAACTCTTTGGTTACACTCGGCATTACCCCAAATCGTCCGGATACAGGATATGGTTATATTCAGTTTATTGATAATCCCAAAGATAAGTTAGCACACAAAGTCAAGACCTTTACCGAAAAACCAGACCTTGAAATTGCCCAAACTTTTATTGACAGTGGCGACTTCCTTTGGAATGCAGGAATTTTTATCTGGACTTCCAAAACTATATTGGATGCCTTTGAAAGAATGCAACCTGATATGTATAAATTGTTCAAAGACGGCAACAAATTTTACAACACTCCCGAAGAAGAAGAATACATCAAAAAAATTTATCCTCAGACCAAAAATATTTCTGTTGATTATGCCATTATGGTAAAGGCAGATAATGTCTGTGTCATCCCTGCAGACCTTGGCTGGAGCGACCTTGGAACTTGGAAATCATTGTTTGAAGTGAGAGAAAAAACATCGGAAAACAACGTTATTCACGGTGATAAAATAATGGTTTTAGACACCAGAAATTCATTGGTGCTCAACCAAGAAAAAGAAAAAGTGGTGGTAGTAAATGGACTCAATGACATGATGGTAATAAATACCGAAGATGCGCTACTGATATGTAACCTCAACCGCGAACAAGAGGTCAAACTCATTGTCAACGAAATCAGAAATCGTTTTAAAGACAAATTTTCGTAATTCATTCTGAGAACTGATTGTGTCTTGGCTTGATGATTGAAAATACTCTACAGTAAAATATTTAGACATAAGACACATTTGGTGAGCGTTATTTTTGCGCAACCCAAAAACACAAAGTATAGTTTCTTACTTTTGCTTTCATGAAAATTAAGTCCTTGGCAATTGTAAGTATATTGCTTGTTGCCACAACAAACCAATCTTATGGACAAACTATTCTTACCCTAAAGGATTGTATTGCTCTTGCTTATCAATATAACCCTCAAATCAAGTCCGCAGAATGGCAAGCAAAAATTGCCAAATTAGATATGACGGGGTCGCAATATGCAATGCTGCCTTCTGTATCTTTTGGCATGAATCACGGATATAATTTTGGACGTTCTATTGACCGTTTCAGCAATCAATTTGCAACCAAAAGAATACTCACTGATTATTTTTCTTTGAATGCTGACTGGGTGATTTATAATGGCTTACAGAAACAAAACACAATCCGACTACAAAAATTTAACTATCAAGCAAGCCTCAAAGATTTGGAAGCCTTTAAAAATCAAATTGCCCTCAATGTTGCAACAGCATATCTATCACTATTAATGGCAAAAGAACTTGTAAAAAGTATGGAAAGCCAAGTGAATATAACCAAACAACAGTTAGAACGAACCCGTAAATTAGTTCAATCCGGTTCAACAGACAAAAGTGCGGAGCTCAGTCTGGAAGCACAACTTGCCAATGAAAATCTTTCTTTGGTAGAAGCACAAAATCAGAGAGAGCTCGCAAAGGTAAACCTGCTCAACCTGATTCTGATTCCGCCTGATACCAACTGGGATATAGAAGAGCCTAAATTGATATTGCAACAAAGTACCCCTATCTATGAAACTGAGCAGGTTTATAACAACGCCCTCAAACATCTTCCGGAAATTGAAAGCAGTACACTCAAAGTTCAAAGTTCCGAAATAAACGAAAAGATAAACAGAGGATTACAAGCCCCCGTGTTGTCAATGTATGCCAACATGAGTACGGTTTTTTCTCAAAATGCGGTGCAAATCACCGGTATGACACAGATTGGAACACAACCTATAGGTTATGTTGACGGGTCAAACGAAATCGTTTATCAACCTACATTCAGAACAGAAACCAAAGTGGTTCCAATGAATGAACAACTGAACAACAACTTTGGACAAACCGTTGGGGTGAGCCTTAGTTGGAACATTTTCAATGGAATGTATGTACACAATAACATCCGTAAGAGTACACTTAACAAAGAAATTCAACGCAACAATCTTCAACAAACTCAAAACACTCTCAAAGCCAATATTGCCAAAGCAATCACAGACTATAATGCTTCTGTATCCAAACAAATAGCAAGTGAAAAAGCCTTAGAAGCCGCACAATTACAAATGGATTTTGCCCAAAAACGCTTTGAAAACGGTTTGCTCGACATCTTTGATTATAACAATGCCAAAAATCAGTTGCTCAAAGCCGAAATATCGGCCTTGCAAGCACGATACGAATTATTGTTTAACCGGATGATAGTTGAGTTTTATAACGGCAGTGTTATTGAAATAAGTCGATAGTTAGGACAAAGCTAAATCATAAATGGAAGTGCGTAATTAACAATAGTTTTCTACTTTTGCCCTTGTCAATCCTGCCATTCAAACTTACATGAAAACCAAACTCATTATTGCTGTTGCTATTGTAATTATTGTTGTATTGTGGCTGGTAGCCGGCAATCGCAAGAGCACTGCAGTCAAAGTGATGACCGAAAAAGCAGCCAAGCGCGACATTGTCGAAAGTGTTGCCGCTTCCGGTAGAATATATCCCGAAGTTGAAGTAAAAATAAGTTCGGATGTTTCGGGCGAAATCATTGAATTGCTCGTATCTGAGGGCGACACCGTAAAACAAGGACAATTATTGTGCAGAATCAACCCGGAATTATATGAATCTGCAATGACAGAAATGAAAGCTACACTAAACAATGCAAAAGCAGGATTAGCCACCTATGAAGCTCAGGTTTCCAGAGCCAAAGCCAACCTCAAACAACAAGAAGCAAATTATAAAAGACAACAAAAGTTGTTTGCAGACAAAGTTATTTCTTTGTCAGAATTTGAATCCGCAGAAGCAGCCTACAATATGGCAAAAGCTGATAGTGAAACTGCGGAAAAGAATGTGCTTGCTGCAAAATTTACAGTAGAAAGTACTGCCGCCAGACTTGAAGAATCCCAGCGAAACTATGGCAGAACAAGTATTTATTCACCCATCAGCGGTATTGTAACCTCACTGTCTGTCGAAAAGGGTGAACGCGTTGTGGGTACAAGCCAAATGGCCGGTACAGAAATGATGCGCATCTCTCAATTTGCTTTTGTGGAAGTCAGGGTAGATGTAAACGAAAATGACATTATCAGAATTCATAAAGGAGATACAGCCAATGTTGAGGTAGATGCCTATAAAGGTCAAAAATTCAAAGGGGTGGTAAGTCAAGTAGCACGCTCCGTTAAATCAGCACTTAGTACTACCGACAATCAGCAGGCGGTAAATTATGAAGTCAGGGTACGCATTATTCCTTCATCGTATCAAGATCTGATAAACAAAGGCAACACACTGCCTTTTTTGCCCGGCATGACTGCTTCGGTTGACATTGTTACCAAAGTAGAAAAAAGCATATTGGCAATTCCGGTCTCTGCCGTTACCATGCGCAATTCGGAACAAATAGGTGAAGACAGCGCAAATACTGACCCATTGACCCACCAGAGCAATAGAGTGGAAGTGGTTTTTGTAGAAAAAGCCGGAAAAGTGTCTGCACATAGGGTAAAGAGCGGTATTCAAGATAGAAATTATATTCAAATAACAGAAGGGATTTCGGAAGGAGACAATATAGTTTCAGGTCCCTATGGAATATTGTCCAATATCCTCAAAAACGGTATGGCAGTAGAGGTGTCAGACAAAGCTGATATATTTAAATCTCAGTAGTTCTGCGACCCAATTCAATCACATCCGCTTTGGTTATTTTGCCGGCATTAATTTCAATCCTCACCATCGTTCTGAAAATGTGAAAGCCATGCCTGCCACAAGCACCGGGATTGATGTGTAATACGCTTAATTCCTTATCCTGCATGATTTTAAGAATATGTGAATGTCCACATACAAAAAGAGTGGGGCGATGAATACGAAGTTTATCTTTAATACCTGCTGAATATCTACCGGGATAACCGCCAATATGTGTCATAAAAACTTTGACCCCCTCTGACTCAAAAATATTTTCATTGGGTAGTACAACCCTGAGTTTACCCCCGTCAATATTTCCATACACACCTTGTATGCGTTTTCCTAACTTTTCTAACTGCTCAAGCACTTCCATATTGCCCCAATCACCGGCATGCCAAATCTCATCTGCTTGCACAACGTGTTTGATAACATCTGCCTCAAGCAAGCCGTGTGAATCCGAAAGAATCAATACTTTTTTCATTTGTGTGATGGGCGCACAAAGGTATGCAAGGTATTTATTTGCTCAGAGTATTCAGTAAATTTTAGAATTACACAAAAAAACCAAACAGATTGCACGGAACAATGAATCCTAAAAATCATTTAAATTTGCAAGCTCAATGAAGAGGCTGATTGCCATCTTATTTTTACTGTGTTTTTTGAACACTAATGCAGGTCTGGGTGAAATGCTTAAGTTGCCCGTATTGGTACATCATTATTTTGAACACCTGAAAACCATTGGCAAAATTGATTTTATAGATTTTATGAGCGAACACTATGCAGCTCATATTAATCACACCGATGCAGACGACCACGACCACGAAAAACTACCTTTCAGGTCTATTGACAGTTCTACAAGCACTCTTATTACGACTTCGCCTGACGACACATCACTTATGTTAGATTTGCCTTGTGCATTTGAAAAATCCGAAAGTCTTGTTTTTGAACAGTCACAATATTCAAACGATTTTCTCACTCAAATCTGGCAACCGCCCAGGACTCTTTTTATTTAATTCAGACTTATGACAATGGCAAATCCTGCATGGCTTGCCTGTTGTAATTATTTACCCAAAAGAAATTAAATTAAAAGAGAAAAAAATGCTTCATAAAATCATTGAGTTTTCCATAAAGAACAAACTCATCATAGGGTTGTTAACGGCTGCCCTTGTGCTTTTTGGTGTGTATGAAACCACCCGATTGCCCATAGATGCCGTTCCTGATATTACCAACAATCAGGTTCAGATAATAACCTCTGCGCCCTCGCTCGGTGCAACAGAAATAGAGCGTTTAGTTACTTTCCCGATTGAGTTAGAAAACAGCAATATCAAAGGGATAGAAGAAATCCGGAGTTTTTCGCGATTTGGATTATCCGTTGTTACTATCGTCTTTGCAGACAATATTGATATATATTGGGCAAGGCAGCAAATAGCTGAGCGACTGCAACTGATTCAAAAAGATATTCCTGCTGAAATCGGTTCACCGGAATTGGGTCCTATCACAACCGGTTTAGGAGAAATTTATCAATATGTGGTCAGGGCAAAAAAAGGCTATGAAGACCGTTACGATATTACCCAACTACGCACCATTCAAGACTGGATTGTTCGCAGACAGTTGTTGGGAGTAAGCGGTGTAGCCGAAGTCAGCAGTTTTGGCGGCAAACTCAAACAGTACGAGATAGCGGTGGATGCCCACAAATTGCAATCTTTTGGTTTGTCATTAACTGACTTGTTTGAAGCTTTGAAAAAAAATAACCAAAACACCGGAGGAGCCTATATAGAAAAAGGTCCCACAGTGCTTTATATACGTAGTGAAGGTTTGATTCAAAGTATAAGCGATATTGAAAAAATTGCGGTCAAATCTACATCTGAAGGTATTCCTGTTTTTGTAAAAGACATTGCAACGGTCAAAATTGGTTTTGCAACCCGATATGGTGCTTTGACATACAACGATGAAGGTGAGGCAGCCGGTGCTATTGTGATGATGCTAAAAGATGAGAATAGTAGTGAGGTGGTCAAAAATGTTAAGAAAAGAATAGAGTCTATTAAAAATACCTTACCGGAGGGAGTTACGATTGAGCCTTTTCTGGATAGAACCAAAATGGTCAACAATGCCATTCACACAATTTCAAAAAACCTAAGCGAAGGGGCTTTGATTGTAGTCTTTGTGCTGGTTTTGTTTTTGGGCAATTTCAGAGCGGGCTTTCTTGTAGCTTCCGTGATTCCCTTATCCATGCTTTTTGCCATCATCATGATGAATATTTTTGGGGTGAGCGGCAATCTGATGAGTTTGGGCGCACTCGACTTTGGGCTTATTGTGGACGGAGCGGTTATCATTGTAGAAGCGGTAATGCACCAGTTGCACAGCGGAAAAAAATTTGCTGCATTTAACAAAATTACACAAAAAGAAATGGATGCAGAAGTAAGTTCTTCGGCAACCAAAATGGTTAACAGTGCCGTTTTTGGTCAAATCATCATCCTTATTGTCTATTTGCCCATATTCTCATTACAAGGGATTGAAGGCAAAATGTTTAAGCCGATGGCACAGACAGTCACTTTTGCATTGTTGGGGGCATTTATCCTTTCACTTACCTATATACCCATGATGAGTGCTTTAGTTATCAGCAAACAAAAGATTCATGCTGAAAATTGGTCTGACAAATTGATGGCTCGTTTTGGAAATTGGCATACGAAATATTTGAAGAAAATTTTGCAATACCCAAAATTAGTGATTGGGACAGTTGTATCATTGTTCATCGTTGCTATTATTGTGTTTGCGAGAATGGGTGGAGAGTTTATTCCCACTTTGGAAGAGGGGGATTTTGCTATCGAGTTGCGGGTATTAACCGGCAGTAATTTGAATACCACCGTTGAAAATGCACAGAAAGTAGCTCATATTCTGAAAAAAGAATTTCCGGAGGTTATAACAGCAGTAACCAAAATCGGGAGTGGAGAAGTTCCAACAGACCCAATGCCAATAGAAGCCGGAGATATGATAGTCTTACTCAAGAACAAAAAAGAATGGACATCTGCCAAAACATTTCCGGAACTTGCAGAGAAAATGAGCAAAGCTCTGGAAGCAATACCCGGGGTTAGCATTGGGGTCATGTATCCGGTTCAAATGCGGTTTAATGAATTGATGACAGGAGCAAAGCAAGATGTGGTTTGCAAAATTTTTGGCGAAAACCTCGACAGTCTCGCTGTTTATGCTCAACAAATGGGAGAAATAATTAAAACAGTCGAAGGGGCAGAAGCTCTTTATATAGAGCCCATTACCGGTTTGCCTCAGATTCTGATTCAATATGATCGTGCTCAGATTGCACAATATGGGTTGGACATTTTTGATGTAAATAATGTGGTCAATACAGCCTTTGCAGGTCAGAGTGCCGGATATGTGTATGAAGGAGAAAAACGCTTTCACTTAGTATTGCGATTGGATGAAAAACAGCGTACCCATCTTGAAGATATTCAAAATCTGCTTGTATCCACACCGCAAGGAACACAAATTCCTTTGTCGCAGTTGGCAAAGGTGAGCATTGAGAATGGTCCTGCGCAGATTCAACGCGAGGATGCAAAAAGAAGAGTAGTGGTTGGGTTTAATATACACGGACGCGATGTCCAAAGTATTGTGGAAGAGTTGCAAAGTAAAGTGGGCAAGCAGCTTAGGTTCGCCCCCGGATATTATACAACCTATGGAGGTGCCTTTGAAAATCTTCAGAAAGCCAAAGACAGGCTGATGATTGCTGTTCCGGTAGCACTCATTTTAATTTTTATTTTACTCTTTTTTGCATTCAATTCACTCAAAGAAAGTCTGTTGATTTATACCGCCATTCCCCTTTCAACTATTGGCGGAGTATTTCTTTTGGCATTGCGCGGAATGCCTTTCAGTATCAGTGCCGGAGTTGGGTTCATAGCTTTGTTTGGAGTGGCGGTTCTCAACGGAATTGTGTTGATAGCAGAATATAATCGCCTCAAAAAAGCAGGTGAATCAGACCTTGTTCAAATAGTGTTACAAGGCACTCACACCCGTCTGAGACCTGTATTAATGACCGCCTTAGTCGCATCTCTTGGTTTCTTGCCTATGGCACTGAGTCACGGTTCGGGAGCAGAAGTCCAAAGACCTTTGGCTACCGTGGTAATCGGAGGTTTACTTTTTGCTACTTTCCTTACGCTCTTTGTCTTGCCTACACTTTTTATCATCATAGAAAAAATAAAATTACCTAAAATGAAAATCGGAAAAAAATTACTGACTATCTGTGTGTTACTTCTGATTCAACTGCCTGTCTTTGCGCAGCGTATCTCCTATCAAGATGCAATTTCATTGGCAGAACAGAACAATCTTACAGTACAAAATTCCAAACTCATGTCAGAATATTATGCCAAAAGAAAAGCAGGTTATTTTAATGTATCGCACACCAATATTTCAGGTGAATTCGGTCAAATTAATTCTAATGTCAGTGACAACAAGCTGGGCGTATCGCAGGTATTTGATTTTCCTACTGTTTACAGCGGGCAAAAGAAAATAATGCAACAAGAATGGCAACAATCACTATTTATCCAAAACCTCAGCAAAGCCGAAATCAGAAAAGAGCTCAGTTTGGTTTTTTATCAAATACTTGTACTCAAAGAACAAGAAACTAAATTGTTACAGTTGGATAGTCAGTATGCTCTTTATGTTCAGAAAGCCAAACTGAGATTTGACAAAGGCGCAAACAACATTCTGGAACTTAGTTCGGCAGAAATAGAAAAAGAAAATATCAGCAACAAACTGAAATCAATTCACAACGACATAGAATTAGCTCAAATCCACATGCAGTTACTGCTGAATTCCGATATCCGATATGAGCCTGAATCCTCCGACATATTCTTTGATATCAGTGGATTAGTAAAAGATTCTACACCGGATTCTCATCCTATTATTTTGGCGGCACAGCAAGAAATAAACATAGCTCAAACTCGTATGGGCGTAGAAAATTCAAAGTTATTACCCAATTTTTCGCTGGGTTACTATAACCAAAGTTTCCATGACATAGGCAATAACAGATATGGTAGTTATGCAGTCAGCGTAGGTATTCCGATATTCTTTGGTTACCAAAAAAGCAATATTCGCTCACAAAAGAAAATGATATCACTTGCAGAAA
Source organism: Bacteroidota bacterium (assembly GCA_023957335.1). Taxonomy (NCBI): domain Bacteria; kingdom Pseudomonadati; phylum Bacteroidota; species Bacteroidota bacterium. Next base: position 41,009 of record JAMLHC010000004.1, read on the forward strand.
ATCAACTGGCAATCAAAAAACAGCAATGGATTGCAGAATATAAATCCGCGCTTCAACAGTATCAAACCCGACTTCAGATAGTTCAAAACTATATAGACAAACAATTGCCAAAGGCAGACTTGATTTTGCAAACCGCAAGACAACAATATGACAAAGGCGAAATTAACTATCTGGAAATGGTGTTAATCAACAATCAAGCACTCCAAATTCAATTAAATTATTATGAAGCAATGATGCAACTCAATCAGACTGCTATTCAGCTTCAATACTTAACAACAAAATAAAAATCAATGAAAAAAATATTCATCCTAACTTATAGTTTGCTCATTCTCTGGGGATGTTCAAACAAACCAAAAAGTCAATCCGATGCCCAAGACCATGAACATGAAATGGAAGTGCATCTCACTGATGCACAGATGCAAAATATATCAATCTCAACAACTCAAATAAAGGAAGATGTCATTTCTCAAACACTGATTCTCAATGGCAAGATTGATGTTCCACCACAGAACTTAGTATCGGTCAGTGTGGCGTTAGGCGGCTATCTCAAATCCACCAAAATGCTACCGGGTTCTCATTTCAACAAGGGCGAAGCCATTGCGGTTATGGAAGACAATCAATACATTCAACTGCAACAAGATTATCTGTCTGTAAAAGCACAACTGCAAAATGCAGAAGCAGAGTACAAGCGTCAGACTGAATTGAACCAAAGCAAGGCTGGCAGCGACAAGGCATTGCAAATAGCCAAAGCAGAATACGAAATGCTACAAATCAATAAAGCCGCGTTAGAACAAAAATTGAGTTTAATCAATATCAATTACAACAAGTTGAATATTAACAATATCAGTCCCACCATTTCCATCTTTGCTCCCTTTGATGGTTATGTAACCCAAGTTTTGGTTAACGTGGGCAAATATGTTGCCCCTTCGGATGTGTTGTTCGAACTTGTGGACCCGCGAGATTTGCACTTAGACTTAAAGGTATTTGAAAAAGACATAGATAAAATTCGAATTGGCGATCCACTGACCGCGTACACTAACAGTAATCCAAACAAAAAGCACAAAGGCAAACTCTTGTTAATAGGCAAAAATATATCGGAAGACAGAGCGGTAGAAGTTCATGCACATTTTGAACAATATGACCCCTCATTGATTCCGGGAATGTATATGACTGCGGAAATAGAGATTTTGGGCAACAAAGTTTGGTCAATGCCTAATGAGTGTATAGTGTCTTTTGAAGGAAAAAACTATGTGTTTAAAGTCTTGTCTCAAAACAGTTTTCAAATGGTGGAGGTAAAAGTAGGAACAGTCGGAAATGGTTTTACGGAAATTCTTAATGCAGAAGATTTGAGAGCTGCAACGATTGTCCACCATGGCGCTTACACATTATTGATGTCCATGAAAAATAAGGGAACTGACGACCATCATTGAGAAAAGCATTGGGTCGGTCATTAAAAGTACCGAAGCCACAAGAATTTATACTGAAAAACCACCACTGCCAAGAGCAGTATAATGTGCAGAATTTTGCGAATCCACTTGAGTTTGTTGTCAACTGTATAGTAATGAGCCAGAATCAAACCGAAAGGGATTGCACAGAGCAAACTCTCTTGTACAGAATTTTCATTCCCTGTAAAGGTAAGTAGTATGCTGAGCCCCAGATAGATATACAACAAAATAATAATCCTGCGAATTTTTATGGTGTTACGCCAATAATTGTTGGCAATCCTAATAGAAGCAGGAATAGCAATCAATGCAATGATGAGAAGAGGTGTAAATAGGATTTGGTCTTGGATTGTTTTTGTATCAAATGAATTAAACTGAAGATAATCGGGCACAGCAACTCCATTGATGAGATAATTCAATGCAAATGCCATAAAAACAGGTAACACAAAACCCAGAAGTGAGGCAACAATTTCGGTAATTTTGATTGCCCTGAAAAACATGATACCGACAATCATATACAAGAAAATTAAAATATAAGATATGCTGAACAACACACTTACTCCCGATAAAATACCAATAAGAAAAATATTATCATAAGGATAGGGAACTTTATACAAATCAAACATCCTTTGCATGGCTATGATCATCAACAGATTGATAAAAATGGCGGAGCCTAAAAGGTAATATTCGGGTAAAATAGAGGCAATGAGACAGTAAAAATAGGCACCCAGATAATTGCGTTTGAATAGAATATCATGCTGAATTATCATGTTATTGAACAACAATGCAGACACATAAACAATAGCCGTACTCAGTATGAATGCTATATATAGGTTTTGGTTGAGTATTGAAAATACATACTCGGTATAATTATGATTTTCGGGTTTCCAATCAAACTGACCTGCATATCCAATCACAAAGAAAACCCTTACGCACAGTAGAAAAAACAACAGTGCCAGAGGGTTTACAGCCTTTATATCAGAGAAAAACTTAATCAAGGGTTTGATTTTTTGTTATAGGTTAGTTTAATGATGGAATAATCACGTTCTCTTAATATGGGCACAACCAATCTGTTATATCCGGTCTGCCTGCCTTCTACAGGGATAATGTAAGTATATACTTGTTCTGCCGGAAACAGAATTTCAGACTTGATTTCTCCTTCTTTTGTTATGGTATATTGAAGCACATCTTTGGATTTATTCATCCGGTCATTATACAAGATGGTAATTAAGTCAGGGGTAACTGCCACCAGAATTGAACTGAAATATCCATAATCATCCTGTGATGTCTGCTGTTTTTGGATTACCTGATTCCAAGTGATTTTTCCAAGTGTATCCAAACAAATCAATATAACTTCATCATAATGATAGAGCCTATGTGATACCGTTATAGGTGCCCCATTCATCCAAACTTGATCTGAATAAATGTCCGAATAATATCGCTCCGCAATCAGAATACTTTTGTTTTCAGTTGTTCTGACTATTTTCTTTATGTAATACTGACTCAACAAAGAGCCTTGATTTAAGTTCTTTTCTCCAAGCACTTCCCCCACAAAGGAAATTGGGATATCTGTAAATGTATTCACTCTGATTTCGCCTGATAATTGGTCAACTCCAATCTGAAAGACACCTTTTTGATAGCCATTGATTTCAGCCCCAAAAAAACCGTTTGCAAAAACAACATTCATACTATCGTCACTTGTAAAGCCTACGCCTTTAATCATAAAGCCGTTTTCAGCAATAGGAATATGAACAAACTTATCCTGACTCAGATTGCAATAAACCAAATCTGTTACATATCTCCCTTCACCTATCTTCTTGCTGTTATTGCTATGTTCGATAGTCATATAAAAATTTCCCTTATTATCAATATATACATCTGACACATCACTCTCTTCAAATTTATAATTAATAAAAAAAGTATGGGTCAGGACTGTATCTAAATCTTCATTAAAAAGGTTATAATAAAGCACCTTACCTGTTTCTTGCGGACTATCAATAAATCCAAAAACACCAATTTGGTTGAAGTCGGGAGTATTTCTTACCTTAAAAAAATAATCCTGAGAGCGTGATTTCACATTGAGTGTCATAAGAGGTATCTGCCTCGCAAAACCATCCAATTTTTCATCTAATAAATATCCTGTAACCGTTTGCGTACCAGCCTTTTTGGAAATGGGACCTAAGGCAAAAAATACATTTTCTTTCAATATTTGAATTCTCAGCAATTTCTGCCCGCGTTGTTTGATAGATTTACTGTTTTGAAAAAATAAATCATGGTTGTAACGTTCAATCGCAAATCTAGCTATGTCTTCTTTGCGGCTTGAATGGCTGAGCATATAGATTCCACTTTGGTTTTCACCAACTGTCATAAAATAGCTATTAACAGAATTACTGCGCGGATCTTCTCCCCATGTTACTTGTTGAGACTGTGCCTCAAATGCAACAAAGGTTAAAATGGCTAATAGAGTATAAAATCGGCTCTTTTTCAATAGTTCATTTATTCGAGTGCAAATTATCGGTTATTTAGATATCACAAGTAACTTCTCGAAGCCAAGTTGTTTTCCGTCCAAAAAATATCTGACAATATAACTGCCAATTGCAAATCCTGACGTGGAGAAAGTCATCCTGTATTCGCCCGGAAACAATATATCTGAAAACAAATCTGATACTAATTTTCCATTCATATCAAAAATCTTAACCTTATACTCACCCGATTTTGCTGCAATAAAATTAAACGTAACTGTTTGCGAAGGATCGTCCACCGGGTTAGGATATAGTCTTTGCGTTCCGACATTCTGTTCAATATTATCCCGGCTCACGATTTTTCCATTCCAGTTTTTCCAATGTCTGGGTATTGCAGATCCTGATGTAAAAAAACCATAGGAGCCCATCACCCATACTTCGGGTCGAGAAGCATTGTATTTTTTGGCAATCCCTGAATAATCACCCCAACGTGTCTGGTTATTTTGGGGGTAAATACTGACAAAGCTCTCGCCTTCTTTGACAGTAACAGGTGTACTAAAATTCATTTCGTTGTCGCAGGTAAGCACTCCAATGTCCGGATATTTGACTGCACTTGAAGATGTATAAACGATAAGGGTCGTTAATACGTCATTTTGGGTCGAAAAAGGTGCTATTGCCGAAAAAGCATAATCGGTACCATTTTCAGAAAAACTCTTTGTCTTTACTTCTTTCGTCTTTGCGTCAATTCTGGCATATATAATAGTTGAAAAACTATATCCGGCAGGACGAGCATTCCACACACAATGGATAACACCATGCTGAATATATGCATTCTTCATCCTTGAATCACCCGAAATCAACCTTACCGGAGAAGCACCGACACCACCGGAAAACTGAGAAGATAAATTTTCTTGAGTATAATAGGGTATCTGGGCTGCACTGATCTCCATAGAAGGGTTGTTATTAAGACCTTCTGTAATTCTATAAACATAAATCTTGTTACCTGAACCCGAGTTGGTACTGACAAACCACATATCACTCGCATTGTCTCCGGCAAACCCATAATATGCAGGAACCATTGTAAATGGGAGGTCTCCGTCACTGTTTTGCAACCTCCCTCCACCCAATGTAATCCCACCCCAAGTCCTTGAACTTATGTTGTTCGTTCCGGCATAGCCACCCATTTTATCAATCTGAAATATGACTTGATTGGCATAACTACGAGAATCCGTAAAAAGATTACCGGTAATAAACAATTCATTTTTGTTAGTGCCTATATTGGGATAATCAAACCACAGCCCATTGCCAAAAGGGTTTCCATTGAATGTATAATAATGCCACCCGTCAACATCCGGTCTATTACTCTTAGAAAAACAAACTAAAACTTTGGAAGTGGCAGAAGTTGAGCCGTGCAAAACAACCAAAATAAATCTGTCATTATCAGGGTCATATAGTACACGTGGGTCATATATGGTTCCGGTAAGTGTGTTATCACCAAAAAAAGTTTTATTCATCACTCGATATAGAAGAGTTGTGCCCAAAGTGTCTGAAATCACAATATTTGTGTTAATCACACTTACAATAATGCCATCATTGGATATTGCTATGTGGTTATCCATTGGAGTGAGTCCTGAGAAAGGGTTGGATTCATATCCAAACTCAACCTTCAAACTGTCAGTAAGAAAATTGCTGCGTCTGCTGTTTCTTGATGCAATAGCCTGTGAAATACTATCTTTTAGAGCAATATGTTCCCAATCCGGAGGCTGTTTAGCAGGGCTTGGGTTCACTCTCTTGATGGATACATATTGAGGGTCAAAAGGATAAATACCGGCAAGACCGGCTTTCTTTACTTGGATTAGATTAGAAGCTACATCTACTTTGTTAAACGCTTGTAATTTACTTGTGGTGTCTTGCGAAATAACAGATTTTGAAATTAAAAGAAATGTGCCAAGTAGAAGAATATAATGACGCATACTAATGTATATAGGCTTCATAGAAACGGCAAATTTAACACTATTGATGTGCATTTAAAAGTTAAGCAATCAGCGTTAAAATAAATTTGATAAAAGCAAACGACACCTTTGTCGCAACACGAAAATAAATTCATTCGGAATGAAAGTGTCTGATAACAAAAGGAATCAACGAATTTCTATTTATTAAATAGCAAAAACACAGTCATAAAGGTTTATTTTCGCGTCAAAATTTGAGAAAAATGAAAGAAGTATTTATTGTTTCCGCTGTCAGAACAGCTATTGGCAGTTTCAATGGTTCTCTATCTGGAGTATCCGCAACAGAATTAGGTGCCACAGCCATTAAGGGCGCTTTGTCAAAAATTAACCTTGACCCCAAACATGTCAAAGAGGTTTATATGGGATGTGTATTACAAGCAGGCTTGGGACAAGCTCCCGCAAGACAGGCTGCTATTTTTGCAGGATTGCCTCCCAGTGTTCAATGCACAACTGTAAACAAAGTATGTGCATCAGGCATGAAATCAGTTGCGTTAGCAGCACAATCCATTATGTTAGGATTGGAAGACTGTGTAGTTGCAGGAGGTATGGAAAACATGTCACAGGCTCCTCATTATCTCAAGAACGGCAGAACCGGAACCAAACTTGGCGACATGAAACTCATTGACGGTCTTGTGTTTGACGGTTTGACAGATGTGTACAACCATTATCACATGGGGAATGCGGCAGAGCTTTGCGCCAGAGAGTACCATTTCTCCAGAGAGGATCAAGATAATTTTGCAATTAATTCATACAAGCGCTCTGCCAAAGCATGGGACGAAAACAGATTTAAAGACGAAATTGTTCCTGTTGAAATCAAAGACAGAAAAGGAAATATCACAATCGTTGACAAAGACGAAGAATATACCAACGTCAAATTTGACAAAATCCCTTCCCTCAACCCTGTTTTCCAAAAAGACGGAACCGTTACAGCTGCAAATGCATCCACCATTAATGACGGAGCTGCTGCTTTGGTGCTGATGAGCAAAGAAAAAATGGAAGAGTTAGGATTAAAACCTTTGGCAAAAATTGCCGGTTTTGCAGATGCAGAACAAGAACCGGAATGGTTTACCACAGCACCGGCCAAAGCTCTACCCAAAGCTATTAAAAACGCAGGACTTCAAGCTTCTGACATTTCCTATTATGAATTGAATGAAGCATTTTCTGTCGTAGGTTTGGTAAACACTAAGATACTAAACCTTGACCCTGAAAAAGTAAACGTAAACGGTGGTGCGGTTTCTCTTGGACACCCCTTAGGCGATTCAGGAGCCAGAATATTGGTTACTTTAATCAATATTTTAGCTCAAAATCACGCCAAATACGGTGCTGCAGGTATTTGCAATGGCGGTGGTGGTGCTAGCGCAATGGTAATCGAGAAATTATAATGATTGGAAAATTGATTTAAAAAACTTTTGGAATTGTTTTTGAATACTCTGACAATAAATAACGTTAGATACAATATGTTCCAAAAGTTTTTTATTCTTCTTTTACTACTATTTTCCTCTGTACTGTCTTTTGCTTCGGGCTATGATACTACGGTTTTTAACCCCATGCTCCGGCAGATGAAGCACTATTCTGACACTTTACGCAATTCTTACAATCAACAAAAAAGATTTGTGTACAATGATTCCTTTAAAACCATTCTTCGAAAGTTTGTAGAAACCGAAGGCTCCTTTGATGTAGATGCAGATTCAATCAATACAGTCATGTTCAAACGCAGTGAAGACCGAAAAGTTCGGGCAATCACATGGCTGATGGCAGATAATGACGGCAACTACAAAAGTTATGGTGTGGTGCAGTACAAGCAAAAACATAACATTGAAAATTTTTGGCTTAATGAAAAATTAGGCAGAGAAAAAAAAGAACTTGAAAACAACGATTTCACACAAGCCGAGTGGCCCGGAGGGTTGATTTATCAAATATATGAGTTCAAATACAAGCGCAAAAAACGCTACATGATAATGACTTTTCATGGGTTAGACACTAAGGTAAACCGCAAATCAATCGATGTTATGACCATTGACAAAGAAGGAATCACGTTCGGACTACCTGTCTTCAAACGTTATGAAGACGACCAAGATCCCGATTATAGGGTATTATTTACATATTCCGATCAGGCGACAATGACCTTGCGTTATGATGACAAAGACAAGATGATTGTTTTTGATAAACTTGTTCCCGCAGCCGGTTTTGTCTCGGGTGTTGACGAATTTCTTATTCCGGATGGTACTTATAGTGCCTACAAGCCCTTACGCAAAGGTAAATGGGTAAGACTGGAAGATTTTGGGGAATATAAGGATTTGGAAAAGTAAGGTGTTCAGCATTCAACCTGAGCAGGTTCTACGCTATTTTTTCAATTCTTTCAATTCGTACATAGTACCATCTTGCAAACAGAGGTATATCAATCCATATCCTTGTGCAAATTTGATTTCTTTGAATGCACCCTTGCGTTTGGTCTTAAGTTTCCAAACACCTTGATAGGATATACCACCGAGTGTATCCGCTCCAATTTCTTTCAAATCATCTCCAATTTCAGCGTAAAAGTGATGAGGTTGAGACCAAACAAAAGCGGATAGGATTTTTTGACCTCCATCCTCAACCAGAAAAGCTATTCTATCTGCATAATCAGTAGGACCAACTTCGCATCTGATATTGATTTTGTAATGATCATCGCGCACAAGGTCATAGGATATAATCTCCGAATTGTTTTCATTGCGAATACTCCTGATTTTGTTTTTCAATGTAAAAGTAGCGGTTTGAGAAATAGAAGAATCCGAAATCACATTATATACCCATTGTGTGTTTTCAGCAAAGTTGAAATATTGATTGGTACGCTGGATTAATAAAGCAGGTTCATCTTTGCTGTCTTTGCAACCCGCAGATATAATAACACCAAATAGAATACCTATTAAAAAAAATTTTGAAAAACTCATGCGTGTTTTGGTTTGGCAAAAGTCGTTATTTTGTTGCAAATATAAAGACAAATATATTGACCACTTTTTTATGATTACAGAACTCTTTAAATCTCAATCAGATGCTCTTTTTGAGCGTTTGGTCAGCATCAGACGACACATACATTCCAACCCTGAACTCTCATTTGAAGAGCACAATACAGCAAAATATGTTGAATCTATGCTAAATGAATGGGGTATTCCCAACCAAAGAATGGCAGGCACAGGTGTTATTGGGTTAATTGAAGGGGCTCAAAGTGGCAAAACCATTGCTCTCAGAGCAGATTTAGATGCGTTGCCCATAATCGAAAAAAATGATGTTCCTTATAAATCTCAAAACGAAGGGGTAATGCACGCTTGTGGTCATGATGTGCATACAACTTGTCTGCTGGGTGCTGCTTACATTTTGAACCAAAACAAAGATAAAATCAAAGGCAAAATCAAATTGATTTTTCAGCCGGGAGAAGAAAAACTACCCGGAGGCGCAAGTTTATTGATTAAGGAAGGTGTTTTAGGAAATCCCAAAGTCGATATGATAGTGGGACAACATGTAATGCCTTTGATAGATGTGGGAAGCGTGGGTTTTAGAGAAGGTTTGTACATGGCGAGTACCGATGAAATATACCTGACCATCAAAGGCAAAGGTGGGCATGGTGCTATGCCTCATTTGGGCATAGACCCTGTTACGATTGCCGCAACACTGATTGTGGAATTGCAACAGATAGTAAGCAGATTTTGTCCTCCGCATATACCCTGTGTGTTAACGTTTGGAAAAGTACAAGCCAACGGAGCCACTAATGTTATCCCCGATGAAGTTTATTTAGAAGGGACTTTCAGAACCCTCGATGAGGAATGGAGAGCCAAAGCGCATAATCTTATCCATGATTTTGTTAAAAATACGGTAGAAGCCAGAGGTGCGAGTTTTGACTTGAATATTGAACATGGATATCCTTTTCTGAAAAACAATCCTGAACTCACACGCAAATGCAGAGCTTCTGCCCTCAAATATATGGGCGAAGAAAAGGTCGAAGAATTAGGAATCTGGATGGCTGCTGAGGATTTTGCATGGTATTCGCATCAAGTTCCTGCTTGTTTCTATAGACTTGGTATCCGCAATCAGGCGAAAGGAATTGTGAACAACGTACACAATCCTCAATTTGACATTGATGAACAAGCTATCAGAACCGGTGCGGGTTTGATGGCATTTATTGCGATAGATGTGTTGGATGAACCCACGATTGTTTCATAGAAACCTTTTTTAAGCAGTTTCCAAGTTAGATGAGTTGAATATACATGGCATTAATGTATGCACAAGTCTAAACCGTTTTTTAGCGATTAACTTGAGAATAGTGTATCCAACCTCACTGCTGTCCAATATAATTCAGCTATGGTTGATGTTGTCACCAGGTGCAAAAAATTGTACGGCTGAGTTTCCAGCTTCAGCAGGAAGTATCTAAGCCAACAATTTTTGTGAAGGATTTTCTCAGCCTAAAAAAACAGATCCAATTCTATTTGAGTTTATCAAACCAAACTTCGAATTCTGAATATCCATATTCTTTCCTCTACTAAATATCTAATTTTATTCGCTTTAAAAATATCTGCAAATATAATCAATAACAATAAAGCAGAATGCAGACTTCTGTCAAAAAATAAATTCACTTGCATGAATGGAAGGTTTGATTTAGTATTGCGGATATTTATGAGTTATGGGTAATACTAACAGACGACAAATAGACAATGGCAACATTTCAAAATAATCCTGACGAATGGCAACGACTTGACTGGTCAATTTTGCAAAATGGCTGGACAAGTTTGTATTGGAAAAAGGAAATTTTAGAAACTGATTTGATTTGGTTTAAAAGCGAAAACTATTCAATCGTAGAATTTGACTGCAAAACGTGGACAGGCGAGAACGAAATGCATAAGCGGCTAAAGGATAAATTGATGTTCCCTGACTATTACGGAGAAAATTGGGACGCACTCAATGACTGTTTATCGGACTTAGAAATAACTAAGGCTGGACAAATTGTAGTATTCCGGCACTTGGACAACTTGGACACCAAGAGCGTTCATACGTTGCTTGACATTTTTGCACGCAATTCAAGACTGCAAATGCTATTCGGCAAACGGCTTATAGTTTTAGCTCAGGTTGACAATCCAAATTATCAAATTGACCAGGTTGGTGCGACTCCTGTAATGTGGAATGGAGCAGAATGGTTAGACTCAAACAGAAAATGAAACAAAGCACTACCCATAACAGCACATTTGCAATAGGCGGGGTTTCGTGCTCCGCAGACAGTTTAGTGGTAGCCGAAAGTTTTGTGCTCCGAATAAGCATTAGTGGTAAAAATCCCGCCCATCGCAAATCTGCCAACCGTTAGCACTCACCCTAAAAACCGACACGACCGACAATAAACGAACAGAAAAATGAAAGATGAGAATGCCAACGCTTCAGCAAAATCAAAAGAGCTGCATCCCCACGCTCAAAGCCAATGCAATGCAGCACATTTGCTTTTGCCCCAACGCACCGTCCGACATTAGACATGGTTTCACAACAATAACAGGGCATTTAAAAATTAACTTTGACGATTAAAAATTTAGAATAACAGACAACAAATGAGCGAGAATTTAGAATTAGAAAAAACCCTTTGGCAAGCAGCCGACAAACTTCGCAACAATATGGATGCGGCTGAATACAAACACGTTGTTTTGGGTTTGATATTCTTAAAATATATTTCAGATGCTTTTGATGAACTCTATAACCAATTAGAAGCGACCAAACACGAAACAGGAGCCGACCCCGAAGACAAGGACGAATACACAGCCGAGAGAGTTTTTTATGTGCCACCGCAAGCACGTTGGAAATGGCTACAAGGCAGGGCCAAATTGCCGACAATCGGGAAAGACATTGATGAAGCAATGGACAGCATTGAAAGAGATAATGCTGTTCTGAAAGGCGTTTTGCCAAAAGACTATGCCCGACCTGCACTCGACAAACAAAGACTTGGTGAACTCATCGACCTGATTGGGTCAATCACCTTGAGCAAAGGCGGAAACGGAAAAGGCAAAGACGTTTTGGGCTTTGTGTTTGAATATTTCTTAGGACAGTTTGCAGATGCCGAAGGCAAAAAAGGCGGACAGTTTTATACGCCTGCCAGCATTGTAAAACTCTTGGTTGAAATGCTTGCCCCCGAAGCTGAAAAACGAGTGTATGACGGCTGTTGCGGAAGCGGTGGAATGTTTGTGCAAAGTGAAAAATTTATTGAAATGCACGAACACCGAAAAGGTAAAATTTCCATTTTCGGACAGGAAAGCAACCCAACCACTTACAAGTTGGCAAAAATGAATTTGGCTATTCGTGGGATTGATGCCAAAATTGAATTGGGTGATACCTTGATGAATGACAAATTCCCTGAATTGAAAGTGGATTACATCATAGCCAATCCACCTTTCAACATCAGCGACTATAACATCAACAAAGCCGAAACCCACAAATGGAAATTTGGCATACCGCCAACAGGCAATGCCAACTACGCTTGGTTGCAACACTTTGTGAGCAAACTTGCCCCTTTTGGCACAGCAGGAATTGTTTTGGCAAACGGCAGTATGAGTTCTGAAATAGCCACCGAAGGTGAAATCAGAAAAGCAATGATTGAAGCCGACTTGGTGGATTGTATGGTTTCTTTGCCTTCGCAGTTGTTTTACAATACTCAAATACCCGCTTGCTTGTGGTTTTTGGCTCGCAACAAAACCGAAACCACCAAATTCAGAAACCGAACCAATGAAGTGCTTTTTATTGATGCACGGGAATTTGGCACAATGATAAGCCGCAAACAGCGTGAACTAACAGACAACGACATTGTCAACATTGCCGATACTTACCACAAGTGGCGAAGCAAAGAGCAATTTGCCGAATACAAAGACATTGCAGGTTTTTGTAAGTCTGCCAACATTCAGCACATCCGCAAAAACAACTATATCCTGACCCCGGGGCGATATATTGACTTTAAGGAAGTGGAAGAAGATGGACAAGCATTTGACGAGAAAATGCAAATGCTCACTTCTACCCTTTCAGAACAAATGCAGAAAGCGAATGAATTGGACGAAGCGATAAAAGTTAACTTAGAGAAAATTGGATTTTTAATTTGAAAATATGGCTCTAATAAATCAAACACTGAATGGATATACCTTCACCGAATTTATTGGTGCAGGTGGATTTGGTTCAGTATATAAGGCTACAAAAGATGGCAGCCTATATGCGATTAAGGTTTTCCGAGAAGATTACATACTTCAAGAATACAAGCAAAGCGGGCAAAACAACCGTATTCAGCGAGAAATTGATATAATGAAAACCGTTAATCATCCTTACTTGATAAAATATGTGGATGATTTCAAAGGCAGTGATTTAAGTGTGCCATCTTACTTTTTGGTAATGGAATTTGCCGAAGGAGAGACACTACAGAAGCTAATTAAAAGGAATGCCCTTCAAAGCGAAGGACAAATCATTTCCATTTTTAAAAATATACTACAAGGTATCAAAGCATTACACCAAATCAGGGGCAATGATGATGGCAAAGGAATTATTCACAGGGATTTGAAGCCTGAAAATATAATTGTGAATGGAGATAAAGTTAAAATTCTAGATTACGGAATTTCTAAAGTAATTGACTATACAACCCTGACAAGTACAGGTAATTTTTTAGGCTCTCCGCTTTACTCATCACCTGAACAAATAACAGACAGTAAAAATATTGACAAGAGAAGCGATTTATACACCTTAGGAGTAATTCTATATGAAATGTTAACTTCAAAAGTTCCTTATGAATTTAACAATCTTCCCGAGTTAATTGATAAGATAAAGAACGAAAACCCTATACCCCCAAGAAAATACTTTGCTGATATCAAAAACAAATATGAAAACATAATTTTTAAACTTCTTGAGAAGAATCCCTATCAACGTTATTTGAATATAGACGAATTGATTTCTGTCTTTGAATCAGATGAAGCAATTCCAAAGCGTGAATATGATTTGAGTCCGAGATTTGTTTTGCGTTTATGGAATGATGGTTCAGCTTTAGAAGTTTATTTAAAAGACCACAATGAAACGTTGAATGTGGATTTTCCTGCAATCCACCAATTTCAGCAGAAAAAATTATTAGAACGTATTCAAGGACCTGAGTTCTGCACTATTATCGACCCTGAAACTGTTCGTTTCGCTTACGACACATATACGGACACAGTTGGGCTGAAAAAACTTCCATACTGTCCAGAAAATTTTGAAGTGATTACACCTGCCTATTTGAATTCATACCGAAAGCAGCAGGAATACGTAAAACTCGTCATTGATGAAGAAGCCAAATTAGGTGCTGACATTTTTGTTTCACCGTATCATTATACGCATAACACGAATGTGTTACCTACCTACAAGCAAAATCCAGTAGAACAATGGTTTGATTTAGATATTAAATTACTCAAAGAAGCCATTGATTATAAAAATTCAATACCTGAGTATGCTGACAAAAAACTTTATGCAGGTATATGTATAAATAGCGGTAGTCTAACCGACAATCAATACAAAAATGACCTTCTAAACTATTATTCTGCCCACGAATGTGATGGATATATTGTGTATGCTGATGGTATTGATAAGAATACTACACAAGTTACTCTTTATCATTACATTGATGCACTATTGAAACTTCAAAGATTTACAGGGAGACCAGTAATTGCAGGACGTTTGAATAGCTTGGGATTGGGGCTTATTTCATTAGGCTTGGCAGGTTTTTCCGCAGGTGCAGCAAGGTTTGAAAGTTTTAGCGAAGAATTACACAAAGATAGAACTCAAGGATTTAATCTTTACGAAAGGTATTATTTCCCTGAGTTGTTGGGTACTGTTTCCATTGAAAAGAAAAGACCGACCAGATTAAATCAAATTTCAAGTGTTTTGGGTGCTTGTCAGTGTTTATACTGCCTTGGTAAAGCAGCAGAAGATGTAATACAAGCACAGAACAATAAACTGCATTACATTCATTCGGTAACCCAAGAAGTAGAGACAATTAAAAACACTACGGACAAGCGAGAATATTTTTTAGATAGAATTGATGCAGCTATAAGAAATTATCAACGCTTGACAGCCGTTTATAAGCGTGATGACTACAAACACCTTTTAGTTTGGAAAGAAGTTTTTGAAAATATTAGATAGTACTATGTTTAGATACGAAAGTGAAATGATACCAGTATTGATTGACAACCTTTCCAAGGTTTTCAAAACAGAATACATTGCCACTGAATTCAGCACAGGAAATGGTGTTGCCGATTTGGTTTTTACAACTGAAATGAATGATGAAGATTTATTTTTAAATGACTATTCGTTAATGTCTCTTTTTGTCAGCCTGTTTCAACAAAATAAGCATATAACAACAAAGAAATTACAGAAAAGCAACCTAGATAAAAACAAGCTTAAGAAGTTGCTTATCCAACTTGAAGTGAATGATTTTATTGAGTATGATGGTGAAGTGATAAAAAGGAATAGAAAGTATAAGGCTCACACCCGTAATTTGTTGTCGGTTGAAGCTAAACTGAATGATTGGAAATCGGGATTTTATCAAGCCTTGCGGTACAAGTTTTTTTCGCATCAATCCTATTTAGCCTATCCTGAAAAAAATATCCATCGAGTAGATTTAGACTTGCTTAAAGAACACAATATCGGTTTAATCTCAGTTGGAGAAGATAGGATTCGATTTATATCCAAACCAAAAACAGAGAAGCCCAAGGATTTAACATCCTACTTTTTTCTGTCTGAGCTTTTCGCTCAGCAATTTAAAGCAACGCAAGTAATATGATACTTACCAATAACCAAACAGCTGAAATAAAAGGAGCAATCGCATCTTCATTAGAGCGAGTTTACAGTCAGGACTTTTCATTGATTCAAAGAGAAGCACACGAAAGGTCAATCGCTTTCAGGTTTGGACTTTATTTTTCAGAAATCATTTCATTTACTTCTTTTGGAGATGATGAAGAACTGACTATTGATTTTGATTACAACCGCAATGGCGAAGGCGTAAAGGATATGAAAGGCTTTTCTTTAAGTCACGGTGTTTATCCTGATATAATTTTACACCGTAGGAGCTTTAATAATAAGAATGTTGTAGCATTAGAGTTTAAAGGCCATTGGACAGCAAATGGTAGAGATGAAGAAAAACTAATTGGCTTTACACACCCAACACGAAATAACTATCAATACGGATTAGGTTTATTCATTCGCCTTGGACGGACTTTGGACGAATGTGAATTAGTGTATTACAAAGAAGGAAGAATTGAAAATGACTGATTGGAAAACATATAGGTTGGGGGAGTTTACAGACATAAACCCACGAGTTACTTTGAAACAGGGTAATGAATATTCATTTATTGAAATGAAAGATTTGAATGCCACTTTCAAATATGTTTCGCCATCCGCAAAAAGAGAACTCAAAGGCGGTTCAAAATTTCAGAATGGAGATACCCTTTTTGCACGAATTACACCTTGTTTGGAAAATGGGAAAATCTGTCAAGTAAAAAAACTTGAAAATAATGTAGGATTTGGGTCAACTGAATTTTTGGTTTTCAGGGGCAAAGAAAATGTGTCTGATAACGATTTTGTTTACTACTTGTCAAGGTCTGAATTTGTAAAGAATAATGCTGTCCAGATGATGACAGGTACTTCGGGTCGGCAAAGAGTTGAAAAGTCAGCTTTGGAACAATTGGAAATCACCACCCCCGACCTACCCACCCAACGCCAAATCGCCCAAATCCTTACTTCCCTTGACGACAAAATAGAACTCAACCTGCAAATGAACCAAACTTTGGAAGCTATGGCACAAGCCATTTTCAAAGAGTGGTGTACAACGGAAAATGATGAAATACCTGACGGTTGGAATGTAAAAGAATTAGCCGATTTAGCAGATGTTTCTTCAAGCAAACGAATTTTTAGAGAAGAATACACTTTGTCAGGCGTTCCTTTTTATCGTGGCAAAGAAGTCACCCAGCTTTCCAATGGTGAGAGTATTAGCACAGAACTTTTTATATCAAATGAGAGATATGAAGAAATAAAAGAAAAGTTTGGAGTACCACAGGTTGGGGAGATATTAATTACTTCAGTTGGAACAATTGGTTCAATTTGGTTAGTGGATAATGACTCACCTTTTTACTTCAAAGACGGAAACGTTACTTGGATTAAAAACTATAAAACACAAGTTAGCGGTGAGTTTATATATCAATGGTTAAAGACTAAAGATGCTCAAGAACAAATAAAATCTGTTACAATTGGAAGCACTCAACAAGCATTGACAATTTCAGCATTAAAGGGTTTGAAAATTTTGATTCCAGACGAGCAAACAGTAATTGGTGTAGTTGAACAATTAGGAAAAATCAATGCCAAAAGGATTAATAACACAAATCAGATTCATTCATTAGCTCAAACCCGTGAAACGCTTCTACCCAAGTTAATGAGCGGACAATTAGAAGTAGTATGAGAAACAGCATCACCGAAAACGAAATAGAAGAAATTGCCCTTAGCTACCTGCAAGGTTTGGGCTATACCTATCAGTTGGGAACAGTCATTTCCCCTGATGGCGAGCACCCCGAAAGGCAATACAACGAAGTGGTGTTGGTTACTCGTTTGCGTGATGCCATAGACAAACTCAATCCCAACATTTCGCAAGATGCCAAAGAAGATGCCCTGAAAAAAGTATTGCGTACCGAAAGCCCCAATGCCTTAATCAACAACGAAACATTTCACCGCTACCTGACAGATGGCGTAGATGTAGAAATGAGAACCGAAAGCGGCATTCGTGGTGAGAAAATTTATATCGTTGATTTTGAGAACCCTGAGAACAACGAATTTTTAGCCGTCAACCAGTTTACGGTAATTGAAGGCAACCAAAACAAACGCCCCGATATTATCCTGTTTGTGAACGGCCTGCCCTTGGTGGTGATAGAACTCAAAAATGCCGTGGATGAAAACGCCAACCTGAAATCGGCATTCAATCAACTGCAAACCTACAAACAAGCCATTCCTTCGCTGTTCACTTACAATAGTTTAATGGTAATCAGTGATGGTTGGGATGCACGTTGCGGCACCATTACCAGCGATTATGGCAGGTTTATGACTTGGAAAACTAAAGACGGACAGACCACAGCCGACCATTTGCAACCCCAAATGGAAGTGATGTTTCACGGAATGTTGAACAAACAAACGCTGTTGGATTTAATCCGCCAGTTTATCGTATTTGAAAAAAGCGACAGTAAAACACTCAAAAAGGTTGCTGCCTATCATCAATATTATGCTGTAAATAAAGCCGTAGAAAGCACCGTAACCGCCAGCGGAAGCAATGGCGACAGGCGTGGCGGTGTAATTTGGCACACACAAGGAAGCGGCAAAAGTTTGAGTATGGTTTTCTTTTCAGGGAAGCTCATCATTGAGCCGAGAATGGAAAATCCAACCTTGGTAATTCTGACCGATAGAAACGACTTAGACGAGCAACTGCACGAAACTTTTACCAATTGCCAACAACTTTTAAGGCAAGAACCCCAAAAAGCCGAAAGCCGCAGAGAATTACGCCAATTACTCAAAGTGGCATCAGGTGGTATTGTGTTTACCACCATTCAGAAGTTTATGCCAATGCCTTCCGACATTGTGCAGCCCGAAAATGAAAATGTAGTAAACGAGCCAAGTGTAGAATATATCGGTGCAGACATACAGGCACTCAGCGAACGGAAAAATATTGTAGTCATAGCAGATGAAGCCCACAGAAGCCAATACGATTTTATTGATGGCTTTGCCAAACATTTGCGTGATGCTTTGCCCAATGCCACTTTTATAGGTTTCACAGGTACACCCATTGAAACCACCGACAAAAACACCCAAGCCGTATTCGGCAACTATGTGGACATTTACGACATTCAGCAAGCCGTAAATGACAAAGCCACCGTTCCGATTTTCTATGAAAGCCGTTTGGCAAAAGTCCATTTTAACGAAGACGAAAAAGTAAGCCTTGACGAACAGTTTGAAGAACTCACCGAAGGCGAAGAACTGAGCAACCGCCAGCAAATGCGGGCAAAATGGACACGCTTGGAAGCCATTGTTGGCAACCCCAACCGTTTGCAGAAAATAGCCGAAGATTTGGTGTATCACTTCGAGCAACGCAATGCCGTGTTGGACGGCAAAGCAATGATAGTGTGTATGAGCCGCAGAATTTGTGTGGAACTCTATGAAGCCATTATCAAAATCCGTCCGTTGTGGCATTCAGATGATGACGACAAAGGCACGATAAAAGTAATAATGACAGGCAGCAGCAGTGATGCCTTGAATATGCAAGCCCACATTCGCAACAAACCGAGAAGAAAAGCTATTGGCGACCGTTTGAAAAATCCGAACGACCCTTTGAAATTGGTCATTGTTCGGGATATGTGGCTTACAGGATTTGATGCCCCTTGTTTGCATACGCTTTATGTGGACAAGCCAATGCGTGGTCACAACCTAATGCAAGCCATAGCACGGGTAAACCGAGTATTTACCGAAGGCAAAGAAGGCGGTTTGGTGGTGGACTATTTGGGCATTGCACAGGAACTGAAAACAGCCTTAGCTGACTACACTGCAAGCGGTGGCGAAGGCAAACCCACACTTGACCAGGAATTGGCAGTTGCCAAAATGTTGGAACTGCACGAAGCAATAGACTATCAATTAAGGCATTTTGATTGGCGTAAATTCTTCACGCTTACACCCGAAGAAAAATTGAAATTCATTCCCGTTATCGTGGATTACATTTTCAGTCAGGAAAACGGAGAGCAGAGTTTTACCGAAAACACCAAAAACTTATTGAAAGCCTTTGCGATTTCTGTTCCCCACGAGCGGGCAATGGCCATTCGTGATGATGTGGCGTTGTTTCAAGCCATCAAATCAAGGTTGGTAAAAATATCCGACCGAAACGAAGGCGGTAAAACGGATGAAGAAATGGAAACCGCCATCAAGCAAATCATTTCAGACGCCATCACAGCCGACAATGTAATTGACATTTTTGATGCCGCAGGTCTGAAAAAACCCAACATTGAAATCCTTGACGAACGCTTTTTGCAAGAACTGAAAGACTTGCCACAAAAGAATTTAGCCGTTGAGTTGTTGAAAAAACTACTCAAAGACGAAATCAAGAAGCGGACAAAAATCAACTTAGTGGAGAGCAAGAAATTTTCAGAAATGTTGGAAGATGCTATCAAACGCTACCACAACGGAATGATTGACACAGTAGAGTTTTTAGAAAAAGTGCTTATTCCTTTTGCCCAACAAATGAAAGAAGCCGACCAACGTGGCGACAAATTGGGATTGGATTACAGAGAATACGCCTTTTACACCGCTTTGGAAGTAAACAACAGTGCAGTAGCTGTATTGGGTGACGACATTCTAAAACACATTGCCCAAGAACTATTAAAAACCGTCCGCAACAGCACGACCATAGATTGGACAATTAAAGAAAGCGTACAATCGGCATTAAGACGAAACATTAGAAGAATACTAAGACTACACGGTTATCCGCCAGACTTACAAGAAAAAGCGGTTGACACGGTAATCACACAAGCGAAAATGTTAGCAGAAGACTTGGTAAAAAACGGAGACAAAAAAGAAGAATAAGCCCACGCTATTGGTGGCACATTTGCAAAACCGTTCAAGCCAACACACAAGCCAAGTTTTGCAAAAGTGTCTTGTCCTGAAATAAGTTTACACATTTTAACCTTTAAAAAAGTAAACTATGACAGACAAAAAAACAGAAAATCAGTTGTTTAAAAAGCAAAAAAGAACGCTTACTTTTCACGATGACGAATTCAAAAGAAAAGTTATTGCAGAGTATTTGGATGGTAACGCTTCCAAAGAATCAATTCAAAAAAAGTACGGTATTAAAGCAGACAGTGCCATTACCCGTTGGATGCGAAAATTTGGAATGTAGATCCTTTTGCAAAACGCCTTACCTTGGCTTCGTGAAAGAACATCATTTAAAAAAGAAAAGGCAGGGCAAATTGGAGCTTGAAAACAAAGCGCTTCAGAAAAAAATCAGAGACCCTGGAAGCCAAACTAACACAAGAAAAACTGCGTGCAGAAATGTATGCCAGAGTGATAGAAAAGGCTGAAAATGAAATGAATATCCCTATCTTAAAAAGTCAGACACCTAAGTAATCCTTGAGATGAAAATGACCTATTCGCAACATAGCCTAAGCGATTATTGTCGGTTATTTGGTGTTCCAGGCAATCGTTCTATCAGCATTTTAGAAAAAAAGAACATAAAAGTTTCCACAACGAAATGATTCTACAACAAGTCAAAATGATTCGGGAAGAACATCCACGATTGGGTACCAGAAAACTCATGGTTTTGCTGTACCCTTTCCTCCATGAACATCAAATTACATTAGGCAGAGATGCTCTGTTTGACCTTCTGGGGCATCACAAAAATGCTTGTTAAAAAACGAAAAAGACAGGTACAAACAACCTTTTCTAAACACTGGATGCGCAAGTGGCCCAACCTTGTAAAAACTATGAGGCAGACACCATAAACCACCTTTGGGTTAGTGACATCACTTATTGGAAATCCGGCAACCACACCTTTTACATTAGTTTGATAACCGATGTGCGTTCACGTAAAATCATCGGATACAGCCTGGATAATAACCTAAAAGCTCAATCAAGTCTGGAAGCCTTAAATATGGCTATCTCCTACAAACCCCATCAAACCGCCCACATCATCCATCACTCAGACAGAGGCTCTCAATACTGCTCTGCCGAATATGTAGCCAAGCTCCTAGAAAACAACATCAAAATAAGCATGACCGAGTCAGGCGAACCCGACAGACAATGCCTACGCTGAAAGAGTAAATGGAATTTTAAAAGAAGAATACCTTTACCAATACAACCCTAAAAACATGGCTCAAGCTAAAGCTATTTTGGCTCAAACTATTCAACTTTACAACCAAAAAAGACCTCATTTGAGTTTAGAAAATCAAACCCCAAACCATGTTTTTAAAACCCATACACGAAAGTTTAATAGACTTTGGAAATCCTATCAAAAAACTAATTTTGTAAACCCATGACAGGATGTAAATATTATTGTAAACTTGTATCAGGATTTAGCAACACAAACTGTAAACTTTTTTTAGGACGAGACAATATGCAACTTTTCAAAAGAACAGGAAGAGGACTTTATTCAATAACCGAAAAAGCAAAAAATTATGTTGGAAGATAGTAATGCACTTTACGAAGTTTTACAAAAACTTGGGGCTAAAAAACCTTATTTAGAATATGCAGGACTTTCAAAATCGGGAGAAAAATCATACAACAAATTGGTAAGTGTCATTTATTCTCTTGAAAAAATGGGATTTGCCGTAAATGCAAATGATATTATTGATAAACTTGATAAATTCACAACAGAAGCCGAATTTAGCCCAACTTGGTTTGAAAAATAATTAGAAATGAAAAAGAAGTTACAAATAATTCCAACAGATTTGCTTGATACTTATTTTAAGCAAGTACCAAAAACTTTGAAAATAACTTTTGAAGCGTTGGAAGACGCAGAAATTTCAACTGACACATTTAGTTTTTATGTATCGGTTTCGTCAGTATATAGTAGTAAAATTGAAGGCGAAAAAATAGAATTGGACAGTTATATTAAACATAAAAAATTTGGTATTGAATTTATACCCGATTACACCCAAAAAATTGATGATTTATACAATGCTTATACTTTTGCTAAAAGCAATGAACTCAATCAAAAAAACATTGCAGAAGCACATAAGTTATTAAGTAAACATATAGTAGCGACAAATTGGCAAGGAAAATTCCGAAATCAAAATATGTATGTTACTACATCAGACGGAAAAATTGAGTACGTTGCAGCTTCACCTTACGAAGTAGAAAGTGAAATGAAAAAATTTTACAACGATATTTCTGTTTTACTCAAAGAAGATTTAAGTATTGAAGAAGTATTTTATTTTGCTTCATTTATTCATCTGATTTTTGTGAAAATCCATCCTTGGAATGACGGAAACGGAAGAACTGCAAGACTACTTGAAAAATGGTTTTTGGCTCAGAAATTAGGGCATAAAGCGTGGTTTATACAAAGTGAAAAAATGTATTATAATCAGCATAATGCGTATTACAAAAACATCCGTTTGTTAGGATTAGAATATCCTGAATTAGACTACAAACAAGCACTATCATTTTTACTAATGTTGCCTATTTCAATATGAATTTTCAAACCGTACAAAGCGGAAAAATGGTAACTTGCGACAAAGGAGATTGGGATATTATTGATGACATTCACGAGTTCAACGAAACTTGGGTAAAAGAATGTGTTAGAGTTTTAGCAGATGATGGAACAATTTGGATTTCAGGAACTTTGCACAACCACCCATCAATCGGAGTTATTTTGAAAAAATTAAACTTATGGATTATCAATGAAGTAATTTGGTTTAAAAGAAATGCAGCGCCTTTATTATCCAAAAATCGTCTTGCACCATCAACAGAATTAATTTGGATTGCAAGTAAAACAAAAAAATACTTCTTTGATTACGACACTGCAAAAATGATAAATGGCGGAAAACAAATGCGAAATCTTTGGGAAATAAATGCTGAAAGACACAAAACATCGCACCCGACAGAAAAACCCGAAACGCTTTTGGAAAGAATTATTTTGCTTGGAAGTAAACAAGGAGACACCATTCTTGACCCATTCACAGGAAGCGGAACGACAGGAGTTGTAGCAAAAAGATTGAAAAGAAACTTTATCGGTTTTGAAATAAGCCCTGAATATTTTGAAATTGCTCAAAACAGAATTAACGGAACATCTGTAAACGGCAAAGCCGTTTATTCCGAAAAGTTGCTAAAACAAGATGAACAATTAAGATTCTTTTTAGAAGAAAAAGCTGAATATGGTTTAACTTAATCCAACGCTTTTGGTAGCACATTTGCATTTTTCCAATCGCACATAGCCAAACAAAAAATGTAAAAGAACTACCAAGCAACCGCACGGGACAGCCCAAAGACAGTGCAAACTTGACAACAAACCAACTCGACTGAAATGAACCACTACCTGTAACAGCGGTTTGGCAAACGTGGCCGGTGAAGTGCTTCTATTGAGCTTTTGTGCAAGGTTGAACAGTAGAAATTCTATTCAACTTTTGTGCTAAAATCGGCTCCATCGCCAATTTGCAAACCGTTAGCCAGAATTTTAAAACCACACTATTGCTCTCCAATATGTTTTTAAATGCCTTATTAACTATCTATTAGTCTTGACAAATGTGAGTATTTCAATGCAATGTTCCTCTTGCACACAAGAATGACATTTGTCATGCTTCCACATGAGATATATCATTTTTTTGGGTGATATTTATCATGCTTTGGGATTTATACCCCTGACACATTTGCATTATGTTTTAAAAAGCATAGTGTTGGAAACAAGAAACAAATATACTATTCGGGTTCGCATTTGGATTGATGAAGATAATGGACCTTTTTTGGGAATCGGGCGTGTTATTCTTCTTGAAAAGATTAAGGAAACGGGATCAATAACTAATGCAGCCAAAGCAATCAAAATGTCATACAGACAAGCATGGCAATTAGTTAACGATATGAATAAACGTTCAAATCTTCCTTTAGTCGAGAAAATATTAGGGGGAAATAAGGGTAGTAATTCAAGGCTAACCAAAGAAGGAGAAAGAGTGATAAACGAATTTTATAGGGTAGAGAGAGAGATTAAAGATGTTGTCAATTCAAAAACAAATGAACTAAGACTATGATCTTAAACAACTTGTATAATGCACAACATGATTTAGAAGGAGAGATATTCAAGTTTTTTTTTATCTCTCACTATTCAATTTAAAGCATAGTGAAAAAAGTCTAAACTAAAAATTTTCATATGAAAAAGCAAGTACTACTCATAGTGTCAAGTATGATACCAATCATAGCCTATTCTCAAACCTCGGGAAAGTTCAACAGCAGTAAAACTGACAGTCTAATATTTCAACTTGGTGAAGTTTCTGTTTCAGCAAATCATAAAGACGACATAACGGGACGTATTACCAAGAAAGAAATGGAAAATCAAAATCGTATTGAAGTCTCACGTTCATTAAATATGCTGTCTGGGGTTGCGCTCACGGGTTCCGGTCAAAGAAATGAATCTATGGTTTCAATCAGAGGCTTTGATTTACGTGCTGTACCCGTTTATATGGATGGCATTCCTGTTTATGTGCCTTATGATGGTTATGTAGATTTAGCAAGGTTTACAACCTTCGATTTATCTGCTATTGATGTATCTAAAGGATTTTCCTCCATGCTCTATGGACCTAATGCATTGGGAGGTGCAATCAATTTAATATCAATAAAGCCCATAAAAAAATTTGAATACAATGGGTCAATGGGAATAATAAACACTGATGGTTATAGGGGAAATATCAACATAGGTTCTAATCTTGGAAAATTCTACTTACAAGGAGGCTATTCATATTTGCACAGAAACTCATATAGGATGTCAGGGGCTTATAAACCACATGCACATGAAGATGGTGGAGATAGGGATAATTCATATAGAACCGATAAAAAGATAACTTTCAAAGTTGGATGGACTCCTAATAAAAAACAAGAATATGTATTAGGCTATATAAACCAACAGGGCGAAAAAGGCACTCCGGTTTATGCCGGGGATGACCAACAAAATCCACTTTATTCAAAACCTCGATATTGGCAATGGCCTGAATGGAATAAAGAAACTTATTACTTTTTATCAAATACTAAGCTCAACGAAAAGAACTATTTTAAGAGCAGAATTTATTATGATAAGTTTAAAAATACAATAAACAGCTATGATGATTCAACCTATACCACGCAAACAAAACCTTATGCTTTTCAAAGTAGATATAATGATTTATCGTACGGAGGAAGTATAGAGTATGGAACAACCATTATTCCCAAAAACGATATCAAGTTTACAGCACAATTCAAAGAAGACATACACAGAGAGAACAATCTAAATGAGCCGGTTAGGCGCTTTGAAGACAATACAATCTACCTGTCAGTTGAAGATGTTTATACAATTAACAATAAGATTGTGCTTATCCCGGGTGCAAGCTATAATGTGCGTAAGAATATAAAGGCACAAGGTTATAATAGTCAAACAGAAACGATTTTTGATTTTGCTAAAGCAGATATAAGTGCAGCATTCAATGCTCAATTAGGTGTTTTCTATTATTTCAAAGTTAACCATAAAGTCAGTGCTACCGCATCCCAAAAAACTCGTTTTGCTACAATAAAAGATAGGTATTCATACAAAATGGGTACTGCTATACCTAATCCTGATTTAAAGCCGGAAACTTCTAATAATTATGAACTTACTTATACAGGTTCCTTCTCTAAGAAACTTGTATTACAATCCTCCTTTTTCTATAGCCATATCACAGATGCTATACTCAGTGTAAGTAATGTTCAGCCGGGTAAGTCACAAATGCAGAACACCGGCAAAGCAGAATTTATGGGTGTTGAACTATGCGCAAAATATGACATTTCAAAGAATCTTGTACTTAGTACAAATTATACATATATAGAAAGACACAATCTGACAAATCCGTCCATACTGTTCACCGATGTACCTTATACCAAAATTTTTTCCTATATCCATTACATACCAATAAAGCAAATCAGCTTAATGGCAAGTTCAGAATATAATTCAGTACGATATAGTACAAGCTATGGTACAAAAGCACCGGAGTTTATCATTTTCAATTCGGTCGTATCAGGACAGATATATAAATTTCTTAGCATTGAGGCAGGCGTCAATAATATCTTTGACAAAAACTATATGATTTCCGAAGGGTACCCCGAAGAAGGTAGAAACTTTTTTGTTACACTTAGATTCTATAATTTCAATTAAACATATATGAAAAAAATCACATTAACAATCACGGCTATTGCAACAATTCTATTCTTAGGAAGTTGTCATAATTTTAAATCTGAAAACACAGCAAATTCAATTAAATCAACTAACAACGACACACTCAATATTTCAAAAGAACAAAATAACTCAGACGCATGCATGGCTCCAATTCCTGCTGCAGATAGTGCAAAATACATCAGTAATCGAGTGACAGTCATGGGAGAAGTAGAAAATGAGTTAATACTAACCGTAGATTCCCTTAAAAAAATGAATGTTGTTACAATTGAAAATTTTAATGTCGTTTGTCAGAACGGGTCAAACATGAAAGAGAATAAAAACTGCAAAGGGGTTCTCCTTAAAGATATATTAGATAAAGCAAAAATAAAACAACACAATCATAAAGACCGCAATTTTTACATTGTTGCCCGTGCTACAGATAATTATAAAGCCACGTTTTCATGGGCTGAGCTGTTCAACAACCCCACAGGAGAAAATGTCTATGTATTATTTGAAGAAAATGGAATGCCCATAAAGGTACAAGGTGACATGATTTTGATTTGTAAAAATGATATTAAAACAGGACCGCGACATGTGTATTGGCTAAAGAGTATTGAAGTTAGAAGAGTTGATTGATGCAGAGAATAGGTATCTTCAATTAAACAAAGTTTGAAAACAATATATCAACTCAAGTACGAACAAGTTTGTACTGCAATAATTTTGTTACTTATTTATGCTATTCTTAGGGCGGTATTTCAACATAAAAGATAGGGCAGTCCTCAGCTATATTTACCCATTTATATTAGAATGAAAGCTTTCATATAGCCAGCAAGTTGATTGGGAAGGCACTTCACTTTGTACAACATGAGGTTTTTCCATTAAGCGATGGTGGGAAACCCTATAATGACCTGAATGAGTATTACAGCAAGATTCTTAAAAAGAAAAATAAGCGACTGACAAAACACAGTGCAACAATTCAACTTGTAAGTTCATTATCTTGTGCTATTTTTCCAATTTATTCATTACACCCTTGCACACAATAATGATGTTACCCATTTATATTACATTAGAATACTATTTTTGCCCCGCCTCATTTATGCTCATTCAGTTGATTACATGGTTTTTTATTGCAATTGCTATTGTGCATATTGCAGTACAGATAGTGGGTTATTATGCACTTATTAAGACACCTGCAATTAAACAAGACAAGCAAACAGAAGACGATTTACCCTTTATTAGCCTATTGCTGGCAGTACGTAATGAAGAAAAAAATCTTGCCCGTTGTTTGTTAACTCTCACACAACTTGATTATCCCAAAGAGAAACTGGAAATATTAATTGGAAATGATTGTTCTGAGGACAAGACAGGAGAAATCGCAAACTCTTTTGCAGCCGAATTTTCACACATCCATGTATTCCATCTTGACGGAAGTGAATATGCACAGACAAAAGGAAAAGCAAGGGTATTGGCATTTCTGGCAAACCGGGCAAAGGGTAAATATTTCTTCATTACAGATGCAGATATCGAGATGAATCCTGCGTGGATGAAAGGGTTACTGACTGCATTCGATGACAAGACTGCCATTGTATCAGGGATGACCATAAGCGCAAACGGGGGCTTTTTCCCCAACCTGCTTGCACTTGACTGGATGTATTTTATGAGTCTGAACAACAGTTTTTCCAACATAGGCACCAATGTTACTGCCGTTGGCAATAATATGGCGATTACCTCAGAAGCATACAAACGCTCCGGTGGTTATGAAAACCTGCCATTTTCAATAACAGAAGACTATAAACTCTTTAAGATAATTCACGGTATAGGATACAAAATAAGGAACCCTATTAACCCACAAACCTTGTTGGTGTGCGACCCTATTCCCACTTTTTATGATTGGCTGCATCAGCGCAAACGCTGGATGAGAGGAGGTATGGAATTGCCTTTGTTATGGAAATCCCTGATGTTAGTGCTGGCGGTTTACTATATGGCTATGATTTGGATATTGATTTTTGCGCCCAAGATTTGGGTCGCTATTTGGTTTGCCAAATTCATTTTGCAAAGTCTGCAACTCATTTCAACGTGCAATTTGATAGGAAAAAAACCTCCATCATTTATGCGTCTATTCTTGTATGATTTGTATCTTTATTTTGCGATTCCTATTATGGCAGTATTCTATGTACTCCCCACTCAAATAGATTGGAAAGGCAGGAAATATTAATGGATATATATTGTAAGTCCAAACTTAAACTGCCCATACTTTTTGATAAACAGTGAGTTAAAACTCAGATTATATCACAGCTTGTTTTACTATTTATAGGATGCCCCAATTCCACTCCCCGGATACCAATGTTCAAGAGGTTCTTCCTTGAAGAATAAAAACTTTCTGCCGGTTTCCTGTGAAAATAAAGCCAATTTATTGGAACATTCAGCATTGTCGCTTAACAATAGGGTTTGATCATTGATAAGAGGAGCAATGGTCTTATATTCCTCGTATTCGTACTCCGCAGAGTGGTTACTGTCATTGATAAATAAATCAATAGATTGTTCAAAATTTTTCAGACTTTGAATGGAATCTCCATAGAGAATTTCACCCACTTCTTTGTATTTGCCGCTTAACAAATAACCTGCCTGAGGATTGATATCGGTTCCATAATACCTGCCGGAAAATCCTTCTTCTTTATTCTTGAGTAATGCAGAACAAAGCAAAACAGAGCCTAAACCCTTGTCAATGCCTGTTTCAATAACAACTTTCGGTTTCAAAATTCGAACAAAAGCATACCATCCTAATCTTCTGCCAAAACGAACTTCTTTATCTGCAAACCTTGCCAAAGGTGATTGAGCAGTTTCTATTTGAATGTGCTTGACAAGCTCTGTATTATTATTAACTTCACTAAAATAACCTACAATTTCTGAGTGTGATTTTCCTGTAATTCCGGCAATAAAATGAGCCATATACATGAGGTTGTCGGATGTCAGATTATAAGTATAATTTGTATCTTCTTTGGATGTAAACCCCCATTTAATAACCTGTTTGAATTGTTTGCACGGAAATTTCATGGCATACGCAACTCTTCTGATAAAATTCAAGAATGGCACTCTTTTTAAAAATCCCAGGATTTTTTTCTTCATGTCTTTCGCTCCTTAATAAACAAGCAACAAACTTATCTCAAATAACAAATACACCAAAAGTATTTCTGTATTTTTCAATGATATCAGCACCGAACACAATCAATCGGCACATGAAACAAATGTGAGGATTTGAGTGAGGTTTTTTTAAAATGAGCAGAAAATAAGATTTGTCTTAGTACCTGCTATAAAACACATTGGTAGAATACCAATTACCTCCTACTTGAATTCCTTCCCAATCATTTTTAGCCGGATTGCTTGTACTACCGTCACTATTGGTGTCTCCGCCACGGGTATCGTCTTTATATGAAGTAAAAGAAGAAGAAGGGTCTGCCGCAAACTGATTATTATTTTCAGCAATTATGCTACTGTTGTTGGTGAATTTGAAATTAATATTATGTCCAACTACCATCACTTCATTGCCTGTTATCTGAAGTACCCCGTCCATTACATAAGGTGCGTCTTTTGCA
Source organism: Bacteroidota bacterium (assembly GCA_023957335.1). Taxonomy (NCBI): domain Bacteria; kingdom Pseudomonadati; phylum Bacteroidota; species Bacteroidota bacterium. The sequence goes on from JAMLHC010000004.1 coordinate 71,405, forward strand.
CTAAATCCAACTACTTTACCATTCAAACCGTTGGGCATAAGATTTAGAAAGATGCCATTATATTTATTTGTCTGGCTTATATTATCCGGATTGTGAAACAAATTACTTGGGTCTAAAGTGTATTCAGCAGCAATATATATGGGGATAGTGTTATCATAAAAAACATTGGACAACAAGACACTGACATCAGCATTTTTCATATTACTGCCATTAAATGCAGCATCCGTTTTTGCAGACGAGTTTTTGAAAGCATTATGAGCAAACGTACAATGGTCAAAGGTAAAATCGTTCGCATTGCCTAAACCGGAATATACATTCACCACTCCGTTTCCATTACCTCCGCCATACAAGAATTTGCAAAATTTAAATGAAGAGCCATGCTGTTCTGCGCGCATTGTGATACCGCCCCAATCGCCTTTCTCCGGTTTGGAAGCATTGTAATCCCCGTTATTATCTCCACAATACTCATCATCTTTGAACGAGGTGAAAATAATCGGTTTACTTTCTAATCCCTCTGCAGTAACTTTTGCTAATATTTCCATCCCGCACTTTGAGTTCTGAAATTTGATGATAGCTCCTTCTTCTATTGTCAAAGGCGCATTCACATCAATCCAACTCCTTATCACATATACTTTGCCGCTTTTCCATGTGGTAGGTTCATTGATATCCCTGAAAATCTCAGTTGTATCACAAGAAGGTTTTGTGCCGGTGTTGTTGTGTTTGTTGTTATCATCTTTTTTGTCCTTTTTGCAAGCAGAAATTATGCTTGTTAATGCAAACAAAACACAAATTACTGTAGTGAACGTGATTTTTCTTTTCATACTTTTGATTTATTACTATGGTGCAATAATTTTCGGCTGCAAATCTATGTGAAAACTGTTTTGCGAATAAACAAATTATTATTTTTATTTATATTTTGGCAAAAGAAGAAAAATCTTGTTTTTGATTAGCACTTACACCTGTCCAATATAAATTTCAATAAAAAGGGCATGACATGTTTTCCCAAAAGGTTTATTTTGAGGATTTCAACAAAACAACACCATGCTTATTGCAAAGGCAAAAGCATTTTCCAATACGTTAAGCTTAATAAACAGAGATAACGTCAGTCTGTCTAATAACTCAATTTTCTCATTAATCCTTTCGCAATACTATGCAAATAAATCCAATTTCAGGAACTTAAAATTAGATTTATTTTAGAATATGAATCCCACTTTCTGAAAAAGAAAGTTTCGTAAAACGCCTTAAAATAGCTTTTCACAACCCAAAAATAAAGGACAAGTTCTTTGAGGAACTTTTTTTGGAGTGCTTGGTGACAACACCAACCACGGCTGGAAATAAGTAAAGAATTGTTGCCTAGATATTCCCATTTTACTTTTTCTACCTTACCATTTTGAGAAATCAACAAATCATTGTTTGTCCGAAAAATATAAACATTTTTATTATTGCTAATATCATCTATAACAACCCAGTGTTGATCGGTTAGTAGAGTGAGATTATCCAGTTTTTGAGAATATCTTTGGAGTTTGGGAATTAAGTCTGAAATAAAAGTCTTCATTTAATATCTCTATTTTGCTTGAACACAATCTGCAAATATAAATAACAACCTATTTATCCAAAGTTTAATTTTTAAATTAGATTTGTTACCTATGAATTGTGTCTATCTATATATCTATTACCTAAAGTTTTCTTTTCCCTTTTTTTATGTATTATCACTTTGAGTACTCTTAGAGTTTTTTCATATATAAAGATTCATATCTGTCCAATATAACTTTCAATAAAAATGGCATGTTATAGTTTTCCCCAAGAGGTTATTTTAGGGCTCTAACAAAACACACCATCTTAATAAACAGAGATAGCTATATAATATGGGTACAAGCATGGATATTCATATTGCTAAAAATTAAACTATTCATAATCAGCTATGTGACAATAGATAAAACTAAAAATCAATTTAAACGATTCTCACCGAGTTTGCCATAATGATGCACACCATTAATTTCATACCTTTGTGTCATGAAAGAAAAGAAAACTTTGGTGTTGGGAGCCAGCACAAAAGAAGACCGCTACTCTAACAAGGCTGTTCGCTTGTTGCAACAACACAATGTACCTATTGTAGCTGTCGGCAATCAAGAAGGAGAAATTAATGGTGTGCAAATCCAACGCAATTTCCCCGAACATGAGTCTATACACACTGTAACACTTTATCTGTCACCCAAAAACCAGGAACCTTATTACGATAAAATTCTTAATTTAAAGCCGGAGCGAATTATTTTTAATCCGGGTACTGAAAATCCTGAATTTGAAAAGAAATTGGCATCAAACGGAATCCAAACCGATGAAGCCTGCACATTGGTTCTGCTCCACACAAATGCTTTTTGACCATGAACATTATTTTGCAATATGATTTCAACTGAAAATCAAGCATATTTTTCTGACTTTTGCACCCATCATTCTAAGCATTGAATACTAAAACATTTTCCACTGCAATAAGGCAAGAGACCGCAATACTGGTAGGGGTTTCATACAAAATCCCTAGCAGATTGGGAGACAAAATACAATATAGCGACAACTATTTGGACGAACTTGAATCATTGGTAATCACTGCCGGAGCCAAAACAATAGGCAGAATTCAACAAAGACTCGAGTATCCCGACCCAAGAACTTTTTTAGGCAAAGGTAAACTGGAAGAACTCAGAACTCTTAAAGAAATCCATGAACCGGATATGATTGTTTTTGATGAAGAATTAACACCTTCGCAGATTCGCAACTTGGGTGATGAGCTGCAAGATGTCAAAATCATCGACCGCAGTGCACTCATCCTTGATATTTTTGCGCGAAATGCCAAAACCTCTCAATCCAAACTGCAAGTTGAGTTGGCTCAGTGCAAGTACCTTCTTCCGCGATTGACAAGGATGTGGACTCACTTGCAGAAACAGAAAGGCGGTGTGGGGATGAGAGGTCCCGGAGAAAAAGAGATTGAAACTGACCGAAGGGTAATCAGGGACAATATCACCAGACTCACTGCTAAACTTAAGGAAATTGAAAAGCAAGGAATCACACAAAGGAAAAACCGGATTAATCTCAAGAGGTTTGCGCTGGTGGGTTATACCAATGCAGGCAAATCTACTGTTATGAACCTATTGTCAGGTGAAAAACTCTTGGCAGAGGACAAACTCTTTGCCACATTAGATGCAACTGTTCGCAAAGTATATCTGCCTAATCCCGATGAAACCCAACCGGGTACAACTTTTTTGTTATCTGACACAGTTGGATTTATTCGCAAACTCCCTACCCTGCTTATAGAAAGCTTCAAATCTACACTGGCAGAAGCAATGGAAGCAGATGTGCTGATTCATGTCGCAGATTTTTCAAGCCCTCAATTGACAGAGCATATTCAGATTGTAAAAAACACTTTGCATGAAATTGGGATGGGAAATAAGCCCGTAATCTTGGTGTTTAACAAAGTCGATAAATTTCTGCAAGAGTATGAAACTCATCGAGATAAGAATTTTGATCCACCGATGGATTTGGAAATGCTTAAGAAAACTTGGATTGCCAAGGAGAATACACCTATAGTATTGATTTCTGCTACCGAAAAAGAGAATATTGAAGAGCTGAAAAACTTGATTTACTCCTTTCTGTAAGCCAAGTTTTACAATACAAAAACTCTGACTGTATGGTTTATCATACATTGAAAATAATTGTAACTTATTGTTTTTGAGGGAGTAATATATTTTTAGATTATCGCTTAATTACTATAAACATAACAATCATCACAACTACACTGTATGGGTGGAAACTATTGACGCATATCCATACTACTTTCGCTAGCTGAAATTTTTTATGTCAGACTTGGCACAAGTATCACAAATACATAATGAACTCAACAAACAATTTGCTTATCTAAAGCTATTGTATGAAAACCTACCTCTGAGCGAAAAAGAGAAAACAAAATGGGTTGAACTCAGGCGTGGCAAGAAAATCCTATCTCTGATAGCATTGCACAATCCGGGACTAAGAGAAAGTCTTCAGAAATATACTTTTAGCACTACTCAAGAAGAAACCCTGCCGGTGAGCAGAGAAAGCCAGTCTTTTGAAACATTATTGAGCAATCTAAATACATTTATCAATCAGAATCGGAAATCAAGCTTTGTGGACTTTTTGAATCTTGGCAAAAAAAGCGATACAGTCTCCACACTCAATCTATTTACCCTTACACAAGAAAACAATTTGGATTGCTTTCTTGAAGAGCAAGACGCTACTTTTATCAAGGATATTGAAAATAAAATAGAAGAACAACAAGACATTGCAAACAAACTATGGCTGTCATTTCTGGTGTTTCGACAACTGACAGAAAGCAAGTCAGGCTTGAAAAAACACGGTTGTTTATTTGCAGAATACAGTCTTCCGGGCAATGAGAAAAATCTGTTCAACTTTCCGCTATTAGTTTGGGAAGCATATAATCATACAAAAACTCATAAAGAAAGAACATATTCAGGAAAACGCACACCTGTTACCGGTTTTGAAGAAATTACCCGAGAAATCTTTATTGAAACAGCCCTCAAACTCGTAGAAGGTAATACCAAAAATTTGATTGCCTTCTTTAGAAAGCAAGCAAAGTTTGACACACTCAATATTGAATCAAAAATCAGAATTAACTACCTGGTTGACAAAGCATTCGTATTGCCAAATAAGATTTACGAAAACGGATTTTCTAAAAATCATGCTTTACTCAAAACCCTGTGTTTGCATGGTGGTTTGAGAAAAGAAGATATGAAGAAAGATGGCAGTTTACTTTTGGCAGAACTTCTCGAATCTGAATCATTCTTAACAAAATTACAAGACAATTCAATGGAATGGGTTGTCAATATTTCTGCAAATTCTAAACCTTGCAAATTCAGTCAATTCAATAATTTGGATATAGTGCTGAAAGCTGAAAAATCAAGTGATTCCGAACTGATTGCAGAAGAAAACCACACTGAAGGTTTATGGGTTGAAACCATGATAGAAAATATAACTTCTGAAACCCAGCGATTTTTATCTATCTGATTTGGTCTTAATTAAAATCAAAGTTCAATAGTGGCGCGATGTCGCGCAATGCTTTGCTGCATAAATGACTTAACTGTAAACTGATTACAGTTCATCTTCATTAAAGAAATAATCATCTTGAGTGGGGTAATCACTCCATATTTCTTCAATACTTTCATACGGTTCGCCATCATCCTCAAGTTCTTGCAGGTTCTCAACAACTTCTAAAGGAGCTCCTGAACGAATTGTGTAGTCAATCAACTCATCCTTGGTAGCAGGCCATGGCGCATCATCTAAATATGAAACCAATTCTAATGTCCAATACATAATTTTATCCCTCGTTTTTGGTTTCGCAAAAGTAATAAAATAATTCAGAAAAAAAAGTCCTGTTTTTTCATCAGGTTAAACACATTTTCAAGAATACATGTAATTCAAATCAAATAAATATCACCACAAATTCTTTTTAATGTTTCTACAACAGCGATTGACCGGCTGTTTATCGACTCAATAACTTCCATTTTTCTTGTAACTAAGCATAGCATTTTTTAATTACTTTTGCAGACATAGAAAATAAGTTTAAAAGCCAAATGGCGAATCACTTAGGAAATATCAAAATAAAAGTTCAGATAGCTGACCGCACGTATCCTCTAACCGTTGACAGCAAAGACGAAGCGATTGTGCGCAAAGCTGCTAAAGAGATATCAGAAAAAGTAAATAACGTTATCAATACTATTTCTGTCCGAGACAATCAAGATTCAATTTCGGTTGTGGCTTTGGAATATGCCACTTTATATCTGAAACAAATGTATGCAGTCCAAGGAGAAAATAAGACAGACCAAGAAGTTGAACAATTGTTAAACCAACTTTCCTCTGAAATTTCTCTGTTAGAAAAAGCACTTTGAATTTATCCTAAAAGCATTTAGTTTTAAGACTTCTTTTCTCATTTATAAAATATAAAAAGAAAAAGAAATGGAAGTATTATTAATCGTGGTAGGAATAGTTGTCGGTTTGGTCGGTGGCTATTTTGTAGCGCAAAATGTGTTAAAAAAAGCCACCCAAAAAGAATCTGACAAGATTCTGGAAGAAGCCAAAAACAAAGGAGAATCAATCAAACAACAAAGAATTTTAGAAGCCAAAGAAAAATTTCTACAACTCAAATCAGAACACGACAGAGAAGTATCCAAGAGAAATCAGGAAATCGCTCAAAATGAAAACCGTTTGAAACAGAAAGAACAATCATTAGACTCCAAAATCGGTAACAACAATCGCAAAGAAGAAGAAGTAAATCGCACCAAAGCCGAACTCGAAGAGCAGATTGAAGCTGTTAAGGTTAAAAATCAAGAAATTGAGAAGCTAAGAAAGACCCAACTAAAACAGCTGGAGACTATTGCGGGACTTAGCATTAACGATGCAAAAGCCCAAATGCTTGAAGCGGTAAAAGCAGAAGCACACACAGACGCTATTGCACAAAGTCGTATCATTGTAGAAGAAGCTAAACTCAATGCGAGCAAAGAAGCCAAGCGGATTGTGCTGCAAACGATTCAGCGAACCGCTGCCGAACAAGCCATCGAAAATACCATCACAGTCTTTAACCTCGAAAATGACGAAGTAAAAGGTAGAATTATAGGCAGAGAAGGTAGAAATATCCGTGCACTTGAGGCTGCAACAGGAATTGAAATCATTGTGGACGACACCCCGGAAGCGGTTATATTGTCCGGATTTGACCCTATCCGCAGAGAGATTGCACGTCTGGCTTTGCACAGATTAGTAGCAGACGGAAGGATGCACCCTGCAAGAATAGAAGAGGTTGTAGAAAAAACTCGCAAAGACATTGAACAGGAGGTAATTGAAATTGGACAAAGAACGGTTGTAGATCTTGGAATCAGCGGTTTACATCCTGAACTAGTACGTATGGTGGGAAGAATGAGATATCGCTCTTCTTATGGTCAAAATCTTTTGAAACACTCACGTGAGGTAGCAAACCTTTGTGCAACAATGGCTGCCGAAATGGGATTGAATGTTAAACTTGCCAAACGAGCAGGTCTTTTACACGACATAGGCAAAGTTCCGGAAGACGATGCCGAAACACCGCACGCTTTGTTGGGTATGAAATTAGCCGAAAAATTCGGAGAGCATCCTGATGTATGCAACGCCATTGGTGCTCACCACGATGAGATTGAAATGACCTGCATGATTGCTCCCGTCATTCAAGCTTGCGATGCTATTTCAGGTTCCAGACCTGGCGCACGCAGAGAAGACACAGAATCTTATATCAAGAGACTCAAAGACCTCGAAAATCTCGCTATCAGTTTTGATGGTGTTGAAAAAGCATTTGCTATTCAAGCCGGCAGGGAGTTAAGAGTAATGGTAGAAAGTGAAAAAGTTTCTGACCAGCAAGCAGATGAACTTTCATTCGAAATAAGCCAGAAAATCATGAAAGAAATGATTTACCCCGGCCAAATAAAAATCACGGTTATCAGAGAAAGACGTGCTGTGAACTACGCTAAATAATATTTACTAAACCATATCAAACAAAATGTCAGAAACAAATGCATTAAAGTCAGTTGCACTCAACGAAGTGCACATTGCATTGGGTGCTAAAATGGTGCCTTTTGCGGGTTATTCAATGCCTTTACAATACAGCAACCTTATTCAGGAGCACAACGCAGTCAGAAACAGTGTGGGAGTGTTTGACGTCAGCCACATGGGTGAGTTTGTAATCAGCGGAGACAAAGCTATTGACCTGCTCCAATGGGTTACATCCAACGATGTGTCAAAGTTGGAAGATGGCAAAATACAATATAGTTGTCTGCCCAATGAACAAGGTGGAATCGTAGATGATTTGTTGATTTATCGCATCAACCCAAAAGTGTATTTACTGGTTGTCAATGCATCCAACATGGAAAAGGATTGGAACTGGATAAAAAACCACAACAAATTTGGAGCAGAAATGCTGGACATTTCTGAACAGACAAGTTTACTTGCCATTCAAGGTCCAAACGCTGCAACAGTGGTTCAGAAATTAACTGATGTGAATTTGGCTGAAATTCCTTATTACAGTTTTGTATATGGAAAAGTTGCCGGAATTGACAATGTATTAATCAGTTGCACAGGATATACCGGAGCAGGTGGCTTTGAGCTTTATGTTCAAAATCAAGATGTCAAAATACTATGGGATGCTGTGTTTGAAGCCGGAAAAGAATTTGGAATCCTGCCTTGCGGCTTGGGAGCCAGAGACACCTTACGTTTAGAAAAAGGCTTTTGCTTGTATGGAAATGATATTAATGACACAACTTCGCCTATTGAGGCTGGTTTGGGATGGATTACCAAATTCAACAAAGACTTTGTGCATAAAGCCTATCACGAGAAACTCAAAACCGAAGGTATAAATGAAAAATTAGTAGGCTTTGAAATGATTGACAAAGGTATTCCGCGTCATGACTATTTGATAAAAAATGCCAACAATGAAGAAATCGGCAGGGTTACGTCAGGAACTCAATCTCCTTCTCTGGGCAAAGCCATTGGTTTGGGTTATGTCAAGAAGGCTTATTCTGCTGTAGGCAGTGAGATTTTTGTGGATATTAGAGGTAAACTTATCAAGGCTCAGGTAGTTAAGATTCCTTTTCTATAAAGGATTGATAACATGAGCTAAAGAAAGGGAGAGAATTATAAACACAAATTTATTGTGCAGATATGCCAATAATAAGCGTCTTCAATTGTTAAGTTCCGATTGTCAATTCACGTTAAATTGTTTAACGCTTACGGCTACATTCAATCACAGTAGTCACAACTATCAAAACTCTATACCTTTCAACCCAAAGATTAGGTATTTTTGTTATTCAAATTAATTTTTACCAAGTTATGAGATTTTGATTGATATTCGCACATTAATATCCCGAATCAAAACCACTAAAATAATTATATTATGAAAATTAGATTTGTAATCACCGCTCTTGTAACAAGTTTATTTATTGCACACAATGCACATGCTTACGAGATAAGTCCTCTCACTAAAAGTGTATTTTCAAAAACCGTTACTTCAAACGAATTAAAACCCGTTAAGCAAGAATTAGTCTTTTATCCACTTTCCTTTGTTTTGAGTGGTTTTGAGCTTGGAACTGAGATTTTGACCAAACCAAACAATACGTTAAGAATTTCTGCCGGTTATTTTATGAGTAATAGTGCCAATTCATACAATACTTTTGGGAGTGAATCATTTTTTTACAACAGTATGGAAGGATTTAGATCAGAGTTACAGTATCGTTTTTACAGTCGTGATTTTTCAGCTCCTGACAATTTCTTCTTAGGCATATATGGAGTTTACAAGCATATCACACTAAAAGGAGAGCAAGAAACATATAATAATATGACCGGTGTTTATACTACTACACCTATTAACCATATATCGGATGCTGTTAGCATGGGCACAGTGTTAGGTTACAGAACCAGATTTTATGATATTTTTAGTATGGATTTCTTTTTTGGAGGCGGATTCACACCTACCAATATCAAAAATGCGAATGAAGTACATACATTTATGTTACCCTTCAGAAAGTCCATCAACCTAAGAGCGGGACTTACTTTGGGAATTAAGATTTAATACCTCTTTTTTTAGTTTTTTAACAAACTACTTTCCAGAATAAATTTAGTTACTTCTCTGAAAGGCAGTTTGTCTTTGGCAGAAAAATAACACGTTCCTATCACTTGTTTGGTTTGATTGGTTTGATTGGCAATCATTACAAATCTTTGGAACTCTGAGACCTTTCTGATTGCAGGTACAATTTGTTTTGCTTGAATATTCAACTCTTTTAAATCAAACAGAAAGAGAAAGCCTTTTTCATCAATATTAAACTCGGATAATATTTCAGGGCTGTTGGTATAAGGAACTATTTGTGTGCGAGCACTTGCTGAATGTGTTGGATAATAAAAACCCAAGCTATTCAACTTGTCAGGTAGGTTTATTGAGGGTAATAGAGCCGCATTTGCAGGTTGTTTTAGAAAATGGGCACTTAGCACAATCACCGAAGTATCAGACTCCTTGTTTTCATTCAACTTAGCATTTGAAAAAGGTTTGAAAGTTTTTTGAGCTTGTAAGTATTCATTCCACTCATATCGCACCTTGCCCGGTAATAATTTCAAAGCAAGTGATTGATTTTTTTTCAAATCATAATAGACAAGATCGGGAGCAGTTTTTTCATACACACGGTCAAGTATGGAATTATATGCATTGGGTTTCAACACTTGTTCAGCTTGTGAATATGAGAGCTGTTCTGCGCTTGTGTCATCAAACAACAAGGCTAAGTGTTTGCCACGCCACGCCAACACTGCATTATAGTTTTGCAAGCGTGTGTAGCTGATATCGTCAGTTTGCTCTATTGCTTGACAATGAATTTTGTCTCTATGTTGTGTAAGAAAATCACTCCATTTATCTACATTGGCAAGGCGGACAAACAAACAACTATATCCTTCATTGTGTTGAAACCACACCAACTCGCTAAATAAGTTTATACCCGGTTCTTTGGGGTTTTCTACAAAAGAAAATAAGTCCATTAATACCGCAGGATAAGGTAACTCGTGCAAATCAGTTGCTCCAGCGGAATATGCCTTTTTTAACACATTGCGCACATCAATAAATCCTGCTTTTTGAATGTCTTTTGGAATAAGTCCCAGCAGAGCAGGCGGTTGAGAAGAGCGATACCAAATAAATACCAACACTCCTAGTATCATCACAATCACAAGTGCAATCAGCCTTTTAGCAATCTTAAGCATGGCGCAAAGATAAATTGAAAAATACTCATTACTCGTTTGGTTCCGGGCGACCTAAAATTATACCTTCCCTAACTTTTTTATCAATCTCCTGCATTTCTTTTTTGTCTTGTTCACTCCATTGTATTTGCTGCTGAGTACCTTTAAAGTCCGGTTGGCCTGCATTAACCCATGCAGTAAACCAAAGGTCTGCAAGCATTTTTACAGCCCGTCTCATCTGGTCTTCCACCATGGCACCTAACTCTTTGTGATATGCTTTGCTAAACTCCTGTGAGTAAACCTTCACAGTGCTTGAGCCTCTTTGTTCAAAACTATATTTCTTCTCTTCGCTAAATTGCGTTGATATTCTCCTTTCAACATTCAACACGCTATCCACCAAAGAATGGCTATATTCTAAGTGTTGCCAAATGTGCGTATTAATATTTTCAACATAAGCTGCCTTTCCTATCATAAAATCATAACCCGATGCAAACAACTCTGGCAAACGACTTTCCCAAAGTGCATGAATCCCATGCTGATTAGTAAATTGCCCATTGTAATTAGCTGTTGTATGTAGCGGAACATTCAAATCGCCTACATAATGTCCAATGTCTGCTGAATAGCGAAAGATTTTATATAGGTCTTTTTCTTTAAAAGCATAGGTAAGGCGCTTTATCATCAACTCCAAATGCCACGGAACAATACCATGTTTTTGGAGTGTGTCTTCGCTGTACTTCATTACTGCTTCTTCCCACTGACGAGGGATAGTATCAAACGGCAAAGCACCTTCATATCGGTCTGCATCTAAAAAGTGACGTGCGCCTTCTTCCGGTACGGCATAGCGTCTGCTATCAGGGTCGGGTGCATGGTCAGACAAAAATGAGAGGTTCAGCTTATAGAGTCCAAAGATTTCAGGAGGGAGCGCGAAGACTGCAAGTTCATTGATTTTCTTATGTGCATAGAATCCCCATGCAAAAGTTTGGGTGGACAACAATAACAACCCAAGCAAAATCAATATTCTTGCCTTGCTTGTCCTCATTTCAATTCAAAAGTCGGATTTAATCGGTTCAGATATAATTTGATTGTATTTTCCAAACCAAGATAAAGAGCATCACAAATAAGTGCATGACCTATACTCACTTCAAGCAATCCCGGAATATTGGAATAGAAATAATGTAGATTTTTTAAATCGAGGTCATGTCCTGCATTGAGTCCAAGCCCAACTTGTTGCGCAGCTTTTGCAACTTCAATATAGGGCAAAATGGCTTTCTCCCTGTTTTGATGATATCCCCAAGCATAAGGACCGGTGTATAGTTCAATTCTATCTGTTCCTGTTTGTTGAGCAGCTTCTATCAGTTTAGGTTCTGCATTCAGAAAGATAGACACCCTGATTCCCGCTTCTTTGTATGGAGCAATCAAATCCCTTAATCTGCTTTTGTCTTTTACGGTGTCCCAACCGTGATCGCTGGTCAACTGGTTTTCTGCATCCGGTACGAGAGTAACCTGTGCAGGTCTTATTTCTAACACCTTTCGGGTAAACTCTTTTGTTGGATTTCCTTCAATATTAAACTCAGTTGTAACAATTTTAGAAAGCGGTTCCAAGTCATCATATCTCACATGTCGTTGATCGGGGCGAGGGTGCACCGTTATTCCTTGTGCTCCGAATCGTTCACAATCTTGTGCAACAGTTATCAGATGAGGGTTGTTAGTTCCTCTACTGTTGCGGATAAGCGCAATTTTATTGATGTTTACACTGAGTTTGGTGTGATTTGTCATAGGATTGCAAAGCTAAATTATAAAACCTTAAGGTTACAATCACTCCAAACTTTGCCGGAAAGCTTGGTGCAGACATTATCCGTATTATAAGTCTTGAAAAAGCATTGGACAAAAGGCTCTTAAGAATTTAATGCTCAAAAAATTTGTTATTCAAGCAATAAATCGGACTTTTGTCTGCAATGTCAGCGCATAGACATTTTCTAAGAGATTCCATATTTTTTCAGAGCCTAAATTGGTTGGTCAAGCCCTTGTGGATATTCCTAATTGACAGAGAGGTTCAAAACCATTTGGGGTTGGAGGTGTATGGTAAATACTTGATACACTTCAACTTTACTTTTTTGTTTATTGTGTTGCTGGATATTGGCATGCATAATTACCAGACCCGAAAGATTGCTGAGAACAGAGGGTTTTTGCAAACAGGCACACCGGGTTTGTTATGGATAAAGTTATTGTTGAGTTTTATATATATGGTTTTTGTGTGGCAAGCAGGGTTGCTCAATGGATTGGGCACATTTTGGTTGCTTGCAATCGGGTTGAATCAAGTCTTAAACTCTTGGATTCTATTTTTTAGAACTCCACTGGCAGGATTACATTTATTCCGAATTGAAGCCGTTGTTTCTGTTTTAGATAGAACATTAGCCGGTATAGGTTGCGGAATATTCTTGTTTTCCGGTAGTTTACAACAATACTTCGGTCTGAAAGAGTTTGTGTTGTTTCAAACAGCCGCACTTTCCATTGGCTTATTGTTTGTGATAGGAGTCTGCATCCAAAAGAAGGCTATTGTTACCATTGCATTACCGGATTTTTCTAAATTCAAATCCTTGTTTTTAGCTAACCTGCCTTTTGCTATATTGACACTCATTATGAACTTTTATACCCGTTTAGATGTAATTTTTATAAGCCATCTGTATCCTCACAACGCTAATTATGAAGCCGGTATCTATGCTCATAGCTATCGCTTTTTGGATGCAGCCGGAATGTATGCTATGTTGTTTACAGGAATGTTACTGCCCATATTCTCCCGACAATTAGCCCGTAAAGAAGATTTCAGTTCTATCTTAAAATTAGTCTTAAAATTTGTATTGATACCGGGAATGTGGTTGGTGGTGCTTGCACTGCAGAAGGGTGTTGAAATCATGGATGTGCTTTATTCAACGGATAGTATCAATGAAACTTTGCGTTCTTCTTCTGTATTTACGTGGTTGATGATATCTTACCTTCCTATGTCTATTTCTTTGGTGTTAGGCTCTTTGCTTACTGCCGGCAACTATATCAAAAATTTAATTTATGCAACCTCAACTGCACTACTGATTCTAACAGTTGCTTGCTTTGTATTGGTGCCTGAACAAGGTGCATTAGGTGCTGCCAAGGCAGTATTTATTACCCAGACTTCAGTAATGATTTTTTCATTGATACTTGCCAAGAAATTTTTTCCAAAACCGGATGCTGCCAATCTTAAGTTAATCGGAAAATTATTATTGGTAGGTGTGTTGATTTGGTTGGTCGGTTGGGTGTTAGACAATGTGCTGCACGCCACTTTAATGTGGTTCAGTATTGGAACTCTATTTACTACTGCTGTGCTTGTTTTGGTATTTAAACTATTCAATTTTACACAACTAAAAATTTTAAGAAGAGGCTAAATATAAAAACTATTTTCGCGTTCTGCTTTTCAAACCTTGAATATGAGTAATAAAGAAAATAATATACTTACATTAAGCGAAATCATTGATTTCATTTGGCGTTGGAAAAAACCCCTGATTATCATTTCGATTATCACAATTGTCATGGCAGCTATTTTTTCAAGCCCTGCTTTTATCACACCAAAATTTGAGTCAACCGTTGTTTTTTATCCTGCGACAACAAACTCAATTTCAAAATCATTATTACCTGAGAGAGGTGAAAGAGCACAAGATGCCCTCGAGTTTGGAGCCGAAGAAGAAGCCGAAAAAGCTTTGCAGATTTTGCAATCCAGTAAATTGCGCGACAAGCTGGTTTCACATTTTGATTTGATGAAACATTATAAGATTGACCCATCCAAAGACAAATACCCTTATACCAAACTTGAGAAAGAATTGGATGCGAATATCAAAGTGAGCAGAACTCGCTATTTGTCCATTCGTATTGATGTACTTGATGAAAACCCTCAAATGGCTGCCAACATAGCTACAGTAATGGCAAACCTATATGACACCATTCGCTCTCAAATTAATCTTGAGCGTGCAGTTCCGGCTTTGCATATCATTGAAAAAGCGTATCAGGAAAAACAAACCATGATTGACGGACTGCACAAACAGATGCAGGAGCTTGGTCATCAAGGGGTGGTAAACTATGAAGAACAATCCAAATCTATCCAAGAAGCTTTAATTATAGCGGGTGGTGGAGCTTTAAAAGGAGATAGTAAGATGAAAACCGGACAAAAAGTGGTCGATGACCTTTTGGACAGACAATCTAAATTGGTTGAATTCGGAGGGATGTATCTTTCTATTGTAGAAAAAATCAAATTAGAGGAGGAAAAACTCAGTGATATCAAAGCTAAGTTAGACCGTGCCAAAGTAGATGTAGATGAAACCATGACCAACCAGTTCAGAGTGAGTGACGCAACTCCTGCTGAGAAAAAATCTTATCCCGTACGCTGGCTCATTGTGGTGATAAGTTTGATGGTTGCCTTGACCGGCTCTACTATTGTTTTTGCATTTGTTGAAAAGGTACGCAACAATAAAAAAGAAAAGGTTCACACTCAGGTTTCCTAACACTATTGGAAAAACTCCGATCAAATATCAACCCTATTTGGCTTGTAACAATCGGTTCGATGATGGGACTGATTCCGGTAGTAGGGTTTATATTCGGCTTTCCTGAGATTTCTGTTTTTCCACTCGTTTTAATTGTCATTTGGTTGGCTTTTGCTTATCCTATTGCATTTACCATATTAATAGCGGGATTGGTCCCTTTGTCTATTCAATTTAATGATATTGGTGACGGACTGGGTTTGGCACTACCTACCGAACCCATGATGATACTTTTTTTTGGTTTGCTCTTCTTCCGATTTTGGATCAAAGGAGAACTGAATCTGAAATTAATCAAACACCCTATTATCCTCATAGCGCTCCTTTATCTTACTTGGTATTTTATCACAAGCCTGACAAGTACCATGCTTTTTGTTTCCATCAAGTCATTTACTGCAAAATTGTGGTTCATTGCAATTTTTCTACTCTTTTTGGCACCTCATCTGACCAGTCAACGAGTGATAAAACAACTTCTATATGCCATGATAGCAGGAGGAACCATCATGGTTTGTTATACCTTGATACGCCATGCAGGAGAAGGATTTGTAAGAATACATTCCTACACCATCATGCGTCCGTTTTTTAGCGACCATGGCAGTTATGCAGCTTTCTTAGCCATGTTTACTCCAATTTTGTTTGCATTTTCTGTGTTTGGCAAGAAGTTTAATATTTCTATTTGGGGTAGGATAATTTTGGGCATTCTGTGCATTATTTTCTTAATGGGAATTTTGTTTTCTTACACACGGGCGACCTGGATGAGTATTGTTGCTATGCTTGGGTTTGCAGTATTAGTGCATTACAAAATGACATTCAAACAAATGCTGTTTGGAGTGGTAATTTCTATTGGCTTTATTTTATGGAATCAGAACTCTATTTTGGATGAATTGTCGCGCAATAAACAAGATTCCGCAGAGAACATTGAAGATAACATGAAATCGGTTTCCAATATCTCTACCGACCCATCTAATCTCGAAAGAATTAACCGTTGGAAATGCGCAATCGCAATGGTCAAAGACAAACCTATTTTTGGCTTTGGACCCTATACCTACACTTTTCAATATGCACCTTATCAACGACCGGAAGATTTAACAGTTATCAGCACCAATGCCGGCACACTCGGAAATGCACATAGCGAATATTTTATGGCTTTGTCAGAAATGGGATACATAGGCGCCATTCTCGTATTGGGGTTATTCCTGTCATCGCTGTATATTGGTATGAAACTTTACCAAAAAGCACAAAAAGATTGGATTAGAATTTTGGCGATTGCAATTACCATGGGCTTGTTTACATACTACATCCACGGGCTGATTAACAATTATTCCGAATACGATAAAATTAGCGTTCCATTGTGGAGTTTCCTTGCCATTTTGACCGCTTTGGATTTATATCACACAAAATACGAGGCTAATCCCAAACCCCAATAGTATGTCAAGTCAGGAACAAAATAACAAGAGTATTTTCAGACAGCTACTCTCCCATCGACTTGGGTTATTTGGTATTATATGGGTATCACTCTGTTTAATCATCGCCCTGCTCGGTTATATTATCACACCCGATAATTCTCCACTTGCCAATAGAATCAACCTGCATGCTGCTTTTCTTACACCTATGAGCAAAGTCATGCTTTATAAACCTTCTCAAACACAGGATCAGAAGACATCATTTTTTTCAAAATTACTATCCGGCAACCCTCAATCTGCCAATTACAAAGTCTATAATCGCAGAGAAGTAAAATCAGATTCATTTTTTTTATGGTTTGACAAACCGGATGCTGCTTCTTTTCCGGTTGCCGATGGTTTGATAAACACTGATTCAAAGTCTTTTCATCAACCCTTTACGTTCTATCTCGGCTCAGACAATTATGGCAGAGATGTATTCAGCCGTCTTTTATTAGGCGCACGTATTTCATTTTCAGTGGGACTGATTGCAGTTTTGATTTCGCTCGTGATGGGTGTTTCATTGGGTTTATTGGCCGGCTATTATGGAAGATGGGTTGATAAAGTCATTATGTGGTTTGCAAGCGTGTTGTGGTCTCTACCAACATTATTATTAGTGCTTGCTATTAGTTTCGCTTTGGGCAAAGGTTTCTGGCAAATTTTTGTAGCCATTGGATTGAGCAGTTGGGTCGAGCTCACAAGGGTGGTACGTGGAGAAGTGATGAGTATCAAAGAAAAAGAGTATATAAAAGCAGCCAAATTATTGGGAGTCAAGGATTTTAGTATTCTATTCAGACACATATTACCCAATGTTGCCGGCTCTGTGATTGTGATATGCGCTGCCAACTTTGCTTCAGCCATTTTACTGGAAGCGGGTTTGAGTTTTTTGGGTTTGGGTGTCAAACCGCCCACACCGAGTTGGGGAATTATGATTAATGATTATTACGGATTCATCCTTTTGGGCAAAGCCTATTTGGCACTTGTTCCGGGTTTTGCTATTATGATGCTGGTGGTTGCGCTCAATTTTATTGGTATTGCCTTAAGAGACGTGCTGAACCGGTGAAACCAAGTCGATATTTAATACTTATAAAATCAAAATAGAAATATCCGCATGCAATTAAAAAAAACCTTTTAATTCGCAGTTCATAAAACGTATCATTATGTCAGCGGAAAAAACAGCAAAAAGCAAAGGAATTTATTGGGTATTATTTCTTGCATCACTCTCAGTTTTGGTTTTACTCTTGATGTTCCTTCCCGAAGTTTTTTGGATGGCATTGCCCTCCACAGTAACATGCTTTGCTTTGGGAATGGATTGGATTTAGTTTTTGTGACTTTGTCTAAAAATCATTTATGCGCAAGCGTGTAATCAGACATAAGTCCATTAAGAAAACCCGCAAAAGAAAACCCGGCTTGCCTCCGGGAACCTTAATTCGTCAAAGCGAAGATGCACAAACCGAATCTAAACTCGGTTATTTCCTCTACAATCAAGATTTTGTTGAAGAAAAACACATTCAATCCTTAGCCGAACTTCCTCAAAAATCAAAAGATAAATTCTTTTGGCTGAATGTTACCGGTTTAAACAATATAGAACTTCTTAAGGAAATCGGAAAAGTTTTTAACCTTCATCCGCTTTTGTTGGAAGATATAATCAATACAGACCAAAGACCCAAGTTTGATGATTTTGAAAATCGAATTTCGCTCACTTTAAGACTCTATAATTCCGAAAACACAGAACTAAATTTAGAAGGGGAACAAGTAACACTTGTGATGGGAGACAACTTCATCATATCTTTTCTGGAAAAGCCTACCGACATCTTCGAACCTATTTATGAAAGACTGAGAAAAACCAGAAGTGGAGTGCGTTCATATAAATCGGACTTCCTTTTGTATGCATTGGCAGACCTTATTGTTGACCATTATTTTGTATTCATTGAAAACTTAGGCGATAGAATTGTGGACTTAGAAGACTCTCTTTTTGATGAGGCAAATGATAAAAATCTGGAAAGAATCCACACAATGAAAACAGAGCTATTGACATTCAGACGCAACGTTTTTCCGCTTCGTGAAGCCATCAGTCAGATTCAAAGAAGCAATTCAAAATTGATATTGGTTGAGACTCAGAGATTTTGGACAGATGCTTACGACCATGTCATCAGAATTATTGACTTACTGGAAAACTACCGAGAACTCAACAGCGGACTACGTGATATTTATCTGTCAGGATTAAGCATTAAAATGAACAAAATCATGCAATTACTGACCATTATTTCTACTATCTTCATTCCTCTCACGTTCATTGTTGGAGTATATGGCATGAACTTCAACAATATGCCTGAACTTACTTGGCATAATGGCTATTATGGCGTATGGCTTATCATGATTCTGATTGTACTCGGAATGCTGATTTTCTTCAAAAGAAGAAAGTGGTTGTAGTATTTTTTATACACTTTTGAATATGGAAAAATGTGGCTCTGAGATGGATTAAGGGACACGAACTTCTATATAAGTTATTCTAATTTACTACATATAAATAATTTACATAAGTTTAAAGATTGATTTTCTAGCCTGACCGGCAGAACATTTCATTCATATTGAAAATGAACAGTTGTGTATTTGTTTACTATCAATCGTTTGTTTTTATATAACAACTTTGTTCTTGCTTAATTGTTCAAGTATTTGCAAAGGATTTCATGATTAATGGATCTGAAGCATTGCAGCGTAAGTTTCTATATCTCAAAATGTCATTCATATTACTTGAGATATTTGGAGAGTAATACTTAAAACTGCTGATAGTCAGATGAAAATAGAACAAGAGAGCAATAACTTATTAAGAGCAAAACTATTAACTAAATAAATAACAATTATGAAACACTTAAAATTACTATTTACCCTATTTGCTCTCATTCTCATGGGAGGCAAACTCCAATCGCAAGGTAATCCTCGGCTTTACGATTTAAACAATCAGGTGATTGCTGCCAGAAGCTCAGATATGAAGGACGGTTTTCTGTATTGGTTGTGCGACACACTCCAAAGATATACATTGTTTACTGATTATAAGTCGGCTACGGGATTAGGCGATAATGATACTATGGTTGAAATAGAGTCTTGGAAGGATTCTTTTACCGTTGTATTACATACAAAATATTACCAATACAATAAAGGCTACTTAGTGGAAGATGTTCAATTTGTAGAACATTCTGTCAATAATTATGTATGGCTCTCTAATGGATTTTTGCTTGAAGGTTTAGACAAACCTGTCAATATTGTTATTTCAGAAGATTCTGCGTTACAAAAAGCCATCAATTTTATGGGACCTGAGAGATTGTATGCATGGCAAGATGATTCGGTCGAATATTATCTTGCTAATGATTCTGATATGTTGGGTGCGACCTACTACCCAAGTGGAACACTACTATGGGCGCATATAGGCGATAGCATCAGTCCCGAAAACTATAAACTCGCATGGAAGTTTTGTATATATGCCATTGACTCTCCGCCAGTTCAAAAATATATTTATGTGGACGCAACTGACGGCAGTATTATCAAAGAACAAGAAACAAAATTTGAAGGCTATTTTAATCACATTTACTACGGTAGTCGATACATTGACACAAAATGGATTGGTGGCGCCATCAGTACCCATTACCTTGAAGCAGATGATAATATCAGTATTAAAACAAGAGACTCACGAAGAGAATTAAATTCCAAGTATTGGAAGACTAAGCAATTAGTATATAAAGACAATGATCAATGGAACAATTATCAATGGGCTGCTACTGCTTCGCATTGGGCTGCTACGGTCTCTGCCGATTATTGGAGAACTGTCTGGAAGCGCAAGGGAACTGATAACAAAAATAAACCTATTAGAGTATATGCCGATTCTAAATATTGTACAAGCGCAGAATACAACAGTGAAGCTTTTCCAGACATCGATCTTATTATAGTTGGAAGAATGGATAAAGGGCTCGCTGCAACCCCTGATATCATTGGTCATGAGTTTGCTCATGGTGTTGTTAAAAGCACTTGTAATTTGGGTAATAAAGGAGAAGGAGGTTCGCTTAATGAAAGCTATTGTGATATATTTGGTTTTTTGACAGAAAGGTATGTTTTTGGCACAGTACGTAATTGGACTGTGGGTGAAGATGCTACTGCTTTGCGTGCAAGAAATTTTCAAAACCCAAAGGCAAATCCTCCACACCCACTTACTTATACTCCGCAACGACCCAATTATCCAAACTATTATCAGGAATTTGGGTATTGGTATGAACATGATTTAAATAATGAAGTACATCATAATGCATCCGTTCAGAATCACTGCTTTTATCTTTTGGCAATGGGGGGCAATCAATTAGGTATTACTGTTCAGGGTATTGGTATTGACAAAGCCGCACAAATAGTTAATAATGTAATTGTAACCGCAAAAACGGCACCCAGTTTTGGTTTCAAAGAGAATAGGGAAGCTTGGGTTGCCGCAGCTATTGAGCTATTTGGCAAATGCTCTCATGAATACTTGCAGACCTGTGCTGCATGGGCGGCTTGTAATGTTGGCAACCAATGTAATTGCTTAGTTCCGACTGAAGGTGGAAATCCTTGCTGGCGTATTAAAGATAGTATAATCATACCTAATACACCGCTAACTAATAGTATTGACAATACCACAATGGAAGATAATGCAATAGACCTATATCCTAACCCTGCTTATGATATTTTAACACTCAATTTTGCAGTATTACAATATCCGTTGTTGAATTCAAGTAAAAGCGTCATTATTAACAACATCCAAGGTGCGACAATATCTCAATTTGAAATCACCGGAAATGACCTCTCTTATCAAGTTAACATCCAAGACTTCAAACCGGGCGTCTATTATGTTATCATAAAGATAGAGGGCAAACAATATACACTCAAATTCCTGAAGATTTAAAATGAGATTGTAAACTCTCAGTCTTTCATATATGAATTTAACTAAAAGAGGTGGCATCTGCCACCTCTTTTAGTTATTTCTAATTCTGTTTGAGTACAAATTTTGCCAATGACTCCTTTATCTACTTTTTAAATATCTATTAACAGAATGTTTAACATACAAGAGACATTAAATGAGCTGCGACTTTAAAATAATAATCCAATAAAAACTCTTTCAGCTCATTTGGATGAGTCGAGAAACACGATTGTCGTCAACGATTGTTTGTTAAGACATTTCGAGTGAAGAAGAGTTTGCTTCTTCATTGAGAATTTTCAGGATTGTCTCATTTGGCTCATATTTTAACTCATTGAGCAATTCAATGGTATTGAGCAATTCTGAAAGTTCATCTCGTAATTCTTTGTCTGATTCAAGAGTGTGCAGAATACGCAAATTCTCTTCTTGTGTGGTCTCTTGATAAACGAATCTTATTAAATCTTCTTGAGTAATTTTTGAATCCATAGCGTCAGTTTTAATACATAAACATTTTCAGAACGAAAACGTTTTACGTTTTATTGCACAGATTTAAAATAAAATAAAGAGTAATGTTAACCCTTAATTATTAAGGTCAGGAGCGTGTGTATTAATCATTTTTCGAAGATTAATAAGCGCATAACGCATTCTTCCCAAAGCAGTATTAATACTAATACCGGTTAACTCAGAAATCTCTTTAAAACTTAAATCTCCATAGTGTCTGAGAATAAGCACTTCCTTTTGTTCTTCCGGTAATTCTTTTACAAAACGTCTGATTACTCTTTCGCGCTCATTTTGAACAATCCTATCTTCAATATTGGATTCAAAAAAATTAAGTGTTTCAAAAACATCACTGCCGTCATCACGCGTGATTTTTGGCATTTTCTTAACTTTGCGGTAATAATCAATCGCGAGGTTGCGAGCGATGCGCATAATCCACTGTTTAAACTTGTCATTCTCTTCATACTTACCGGACTTGAAAGTTCTGATAACCTTAATAAAGGTTTCTTGAAAGATGTCCTCGGCAATATATGTATCTTGTACAACAAGATAGATTGTAGTGTAAAGCTTCGATTTATAACGCTTAACGAGCATTTCCATACAAGCTTCATTGCCGGCAATAAAATTGCGAATTAAATCTCTGTCTGAAATTTGTTGTCTATTCATAATAAAACCTCCTATTTTGCAGGGCGAAAATTTGGTGTAAGCAGTTGATTAATTTGGCTTTTGTAGAGGTTCTTCTTATAGACTTATACATTAATTGAGCCGACTAAATTAAATCATTGGTTTGGTTTCACCAAATTTTTTGTTGAAAATTTTTTATGAATAAAAAAATAGAAAAATATAATGCATTGATAATCAAAGGTGCAAGGCAGCATAATTTAAAGTCTATTTCGGCAGAAATTCCACATGGTTCTTTTACCGTGGTTACGGGCGTATCCGGTTCGGGTAAAACATCCTTGGTTTTTGACACCATCTTTGCTGAAGGACAACGCAGATATGTTGAAAGTCTATCGTCTTATGCACGACAATTTATGGGCAGAATGCCCAAACCGGAGGTAGATTCCATTGACGGGCTTGCACCGGCAATTGCCATTGAACAAAAAATTATTACTCGTAACCCGCGCTCCACAGTTGCCACTGCAACAGAAATTTATGATTATCTAAAACTCCTTTTTACCCGATTGGGCGATATTTACAGCCCTGTTTCCGGTGAAAGAGTAAAAAGACAAAGACCGGAAGATGTATGGAATTTTGTTGAAAAACTTAAACCCAACACATCTGTTACCATTTTGGCTAAACCAAAATCATGGAACAAAGTTGATATTAATGTAAAAAAAGAGATTGCTTCTGTCGTTCAAAGAGGAATGATCAGGCTTTATCATCAAAAAGAAGGTATAGTTCGCTTAGATAAAATAGAGGATAAACATATCGAAAGCCTTGCCGGTTATTATATCATTATCGACAGACTTAACTACCAAGAAGACGATGACGAAATGAGGACTCGTTTTTTTGATTCAGTGGAAAATGCATTTTGGGAAGGGGCGGGCAAATGCTCACTATTAATTGAGAATGAGGATGGAACATCAAAAATTCAATCTTTTGCTGATATTTTAGAAAAAGATGGTTTAACCTTTATGGAGCCCGATTTGAATAACATGAGTTTTAACAATCCTGCGGGCGCTTGCCAAAGGTGTGAAGGTTTGGGCGAAATCAATGATATTGACCCCGATTTGGTCATTGCAGACGTGTCATTATCTGTGTATGACAATTGTGTTGTACCCTGGAAAGGTGAAGTGATGAGTACTTGGAAAGAGCATTTTATCAAGCAAGCTGTTTTGGACAACTTTCCCATTCATAGAGCTTACAAAGACCTCACACAAGAACAAAAAGACTATCTGTGGAACGGCAACAAAAAAAACAAGGGTATTTTGGATTTTTTTGCGCATCTGGAAGAAAAATCATACAAAATTCAGTATCGGGTTATGTTATCACGGTATAGGGGTAGAACAATCTGTCCTGAATGCAAAGGAACTAAACTACGAAAAGAGGCTACATACGTAAAACTTGTACCTAAGCAAAAGTTTGAGGATTTGCCTATCCAAGTCTCCCTAATGGACATCCTTTTACTTCCGGTTGAAAAGGCATATTCATTTTTCAAAAATGTAGAATTTGAGGGAGTGCAGAATAAATCTGTTGAAAGAGTCATCACAGAAATCAGAAATAGACTTGAGTTCTTGTATAAAACAGGATTAGGTTATCTTACCCTGCACAGAATGTCAAACACATTGAGCGGTGGAGAGTCACAAAGAGTAAGACTTGCCACCTCATTGGGCAGCTCTTTGTCCGGCTCTATCTATGTTTTGGACGAACCCAGTATTGGACTTCATCCGCGTGACACATTGCAATTAATAGAAGTTTTAAAAGATTTGCAACAAAAAGGAAACACGGTTATTGTAGTCGAACATGAAGAAGAAATGATGAGAGCAGCAGATTACATCATTGACATTGGTCCTCGTGCGGGGGTTCATGGCGGAGAGGTTGTATTTGCAGGTGGTTACAAAGATTTGGTTCATGCAAAAAACTCGCTCACAGCAGATTATCTCACCGGAAAAATAACTACGCCTATTCCTTCTCACAGAAGAAAACCGGTAAACATGATTACCATAAAAGGCGCTCGGGAAAATAACCTCAAAGATATTGATGTTGCTTTTCCGTTGGAAACCCTCACTGTAGTAACAGGTGTCAGCGGAAGCGGAAAAACTACATTGATAAAAAAGATTTTATATCCTGCATTACAAAAGAAACTGGGTCTTTATGCCGGCATCAAAACAGGCAAGTTTTCTGAGCTGACCGGCAAAACAGAGTTAATCAAAAATGTCGAATTGATAGACCAAAATCCCTTGGGGCGATCTTCACGCAGCAACCCCGTTACCTATGTAAAAGCTTGGGATGCAATTAGAGATTTGTTCTCAGAACAAAGTGTTTCTAAAGCCAGAAGATATAAACCTGCTTTCTTTTCTTTCAATGTAGAAGGCGGCAGATGCGAACACTGCAAAGGTGATGGTGTACAAACCATTGAAATGCAATTTATGGCGGATATCATCCTACCATGCGAGTTTTGCAATGGTTCACGCTTTAAGGATGAAGTTCTCGAAGTTGAAGTCAAAGGCAAGAATGTGGCGCAGGTGTTGGATTTGACAGTAGATGAAGCCCTGATTTTCTTTGAGGACAACAAAATCATTTCTGAAAGATTATTGCCCTTACAAAAAGTAGGTTTGGGATATATTAAACTCGGACAATCTTCTAACACCCTGAGTGGCGGTGAAGCACAAAGGGTTAAACTCGCTTCATTCTTGGGCAAAGGACATAGTCATGACCCCATTATGTTCATTTTTGACGAACCTACAACAGGTTTACATTTTCATGATATTGCCAAACTGCTCGACTCTCTCAATGCGCTGATAGACAAAGGACATTCTGTCATTGTAATAGAACACAATATGGATGTAATCAAATCTGCTGATTACGTCATTGATTTGGGTCCGGAGGGCGGTGACTTGGGAGGCAAACTCATTTTTGCCGGCACTCCCGAAGCATTGATTAGCTGCCAAGCATCCTATACAGGAAAATATTTGTCTAAAACTATGAAAAGCATGAAAGCTTCTATGTAAATAAAGCCTAATGAAAATAATACCCTAACTTCGCACTCACGAAATAAGGCACAAAGCCTTTTTATAAGTCTAACATAATTAATTATATTCATGAGTAATACTTCAGAACCAATAAAAGAGTACGATGTACGCGAACTGATTCCAATTGACAGACACACCATGCTATTGGATGTTTTTAAAAATTTGCCGACAGGTTATAGTTTCACCTTTATCAACGACCACGACCCACTGCCCCTATTCTATGAATTTCGCTCTATTCACGGAGATGTTGTAGGCTGGGACTATCTGAACCGAGGCGGAAGAGAATGGAAAGTTAAGGTTACACGCTTGGAGGATTCGATAGGCAGAGAGTTTACCGAAATCTCCACCATGATGGACCTGCGCAAGGTTGAAAAGAAAGACTGGAAACACGTGATTTTTCACCGATATGGGATGATGAAAGAAGGTGATGTAATGGAAATTGTGGCAGCAGAAAATCCCGAAGAAATTTACGGCACATTCATCATGAAATTTGAAGGACAATTTAGATGGGTATTCAAAAAGAAAGAGCCCGGGGAGTTTATCATCCACCTTACTAAAACCGTCAAAAGCGGATTGGGAGATGACGGATTCATGGTGGTTAATGAATTTGATGTACGTCCATACACACCCACAGAAAGACACGAGATTTTCTATAAAGCTTTTGCCGATATCAAAGCGGGCGAAGCATTCATTCTGATTAACGACCACGACCCAAAACCCCTTTATTATCAAATGGAAGCCGAGAGCAAAGAACCATTTCGTTGGGAATACCTCGAAGAGGGTCCCGAAGTGTGGAAAGTTCGGGTAATCAAAGTAAAAGAATAAACAATGTAAATCCTCATAAAAAAACGCTGTTGCAGGCTTGCAACAGCGTTTTTTGTTTTATAATGATGCTAATTGACTTTATTTTTTCTTACTAAACAATGTATAGTCCAAAGAAAATTTGCCCGCTCCCGAAAAAAACAAAGCTACAAAAGCTACAAAGTAAAAAATAATGTGCTCAATATCTCCAATAGGACTTTGTGACACAAACATCTTCAGATATACAATCACAGCAAAGTTGATTATAAGAATGAAACTTGCAAAACGAGTAAACAAACCTAACATTAAAAACAAAGCCACCACAGTTTCGGCAAACAAAGCAAGATAAAACGAACTATGCATCCCGATACCGATGGGATCTAAAAACTGGATTTCATCACCCGAAAAAGCCTTGCTTAGCTTAGGCAGACCGTGTTCAAGAATTAACAGACAAGCAAAAATAAACCTGAATAACAACAAAGCGATGTCGGTGCCTTTGTTCCACTCTTTTGCATAGTTTTGTATAATACCCATAATGTATATTTTCGTTTTGGGCAAAGATAGGGATATCAATTTCCAAAATCCAAAAATCGTCCAACAATAAGAATCTTAGTTTTGTTATTTTCGCAACCATGAAACTTCGTCATTTTGCAAGTATTTTCTCAATCACAGCCATAGCACTATTAAGCGCTTGCAGTACACAGTCAAAAGAAGAAAAATCACTCGCATTAATTGCTGAACAAGAGGGTGAAAACGGGAGCAAAGATTCTCTGTATTCGCTCTATATTCACTTTGCAGAGAGCTACCCACAACATGCAAAGTCAGCCGCATTTCTTTACAAAACTGCCGACTACTACAAAATGACTAAACCTGAGCAATCTGCCATGTTGTTTAAAGAATATTTTGACAAATACCCCGACAGTGCACAAGCTGCCAACAGTTTGTTCAATGCTGCTTTTATGCTTGAAAATATCAACGCAGATTTGTCCATAGAGCTTTACAAAAAATTTATTGGCAAATACCCCAAAGACGAACGCACCGAATCCGCCATTCAAAACCTGAAATTTGTGGGCAAACCTGCCGAATTTATTATGGAGAACCTCAAACAAAGCGGAATGATTCAGGAAGAAATTGACTCTCTCTCAAAGCAAATTAAATAATTATTCTAATTTTACCCACTGAAAAACAATAGAAATTTTATGTCAGCAAAATTATTATCAGGAAAAAAAGGCATCATTTTTGGCGCGCTTGACCCCAAATCAATAGCGTGGAAAGTAGCAGAAAAATGCCATGAAGAAGGCGCAGAATTCATTCTGACAAATGCACCCATCGCTTTGAGAATGGGAACTATCAACGAACTTGCACAAAAAACCGGTGCAGAGGTTGTCGGTTGCGATGTTACACTCGAAAGTGATATGGAAGCTTTGGTAGATGCGGCTATTGCCAAATATGGAAAAATTGATTTTGTTCTTCATTCTGTTGGTATGTCTTTGAACATTCGCAAAGGCAGAGCATATACAGACCTTGATTATGAATTCATGCACAAAACCTTCGATATTTCTGCAATTTCTTTTCACAGATTGATGCAAACTCTTTGGAAAAAAGATGCCATGAACGATTGGGGTTCCATTATAGCACTGACCTATATTGCAGCACAACGCGTATTCCCCGATTACAACGAAATGGCAGAAAGCAAAGCTCTGCTTGAGTCTTTTGCCAGAAGTTTCGGATACCGTTTCGGAAAGACAAAACACGTACGCGTTAACACAATTTCTCAGTCTCCCACCCCGACTACAGCGGGTAGTGGTGTCAGCGGATTTGACTCTTTTTATGAATATGCAGACAAAATAAGCCCACTGGGTAATGCGTCCGCAGAGGATTGTGCAAGCTATTGCGTAAGCCTCTTTAGCGATTTGACCAGGATGGTTACCATGCAAAATCTCTTTCATGATGGAGGTTTTTCTTATACCGGTCTTAGCGAAGAAGTAATGGAGGCATTTAAACACAAGCATTCATGAATATTAATGCCCTCAATGCCATAAGCCCTATTGACGGCAGATATTGGGATAAATGTAATGAAATTGCCCCCTATTTTTCTGAGTTTGCACTGATAAAATACCGCGTTAGAGTTGAAATTGAATATTTTATCAAACTTTCTGATTTTATTCCCGAACATTTTGCTTCCAAAATAACTCTTGAACAAAGAACCACTTTGCGAAAGATTTATGAAGATTTTTCCGAATCGGATGCCTTATCCGTCAAAGAAATTGAGAAAACTACAAATCACGATGTAAAAGCGGTTGAGTATTTTATCAAAAACAAGATTTCCGGAACTGCACTCGAAACCCACAAAGAATGGATTCATTTCGGATTAACATCACAAGACATCAACAACACCGCCATTCCATTGGCAACCAAAGAAGCTTGGGAAAATGTGGTTTTGCCCGAAATGAATGCAGTCATACACAACCTGGACGCACTTGCAAAAGAGTGGTCTGACATACCCATGCTTGCCAAGACCCACGGACAACCTGCTTCTCCCACACTTCTGGGCAAAGAAATCAAAGTTTTTGTGGAAAGAGTGAAAGGACAAATAGCATTGTGTCAACAAATCCCATTCTCCGCTAAGTTTGGTGGTGCTACAGGAAATTTGAATGCACATTTTGTAACATTTCCCGACAAGGATTGGATTTCATTTGCAAAAGATTTTACCGAAAACACACTCGGACTGAGTCGTACACGCTACACCACTCAAATCGAGCCCTACGACAACGCTGCCGCTTTTTTTGATGCTAATAAACGGATTAATAACATTTTTATAGACCTGAGCCGAGATTTCTGGACCTATATCTCGATGCATTATTTTACCCAAAAAATCAAAGCAGGCGAAATAGGCTCAAGCGCTATGCCTCACAAGGTTAACCCCATTGATTTTGAGAATGCCGAAGGCAATCTGGGTATGGCAAATGCAATATTGGAACATTTGGCTGCCAAACTTCCCATCAGCCGTCTGCAAAGGGATTTGACAGATTCAACCGTACTAAGAAACGTGGGAGTTCCTCTGGCTCATGGAATCATAGCATATAAATCTCTGTTGAAAGGCTTAGATAAGCTGCAATTGCATCGCCAAACCATTGACAATGATTTGGAAGATAATCTGGTGGTGGTAGCAGAAGCGATTCAAAATATTTTAAGGGTTATTGGATATCCTAATCCTTATGAAACACTCAAAGAACTGACCCGCAATAATGAAAAGCTAACCCGTGAGAAATTGGATATTTTCATTGATGGTCTTGATGTTAGCGCAGATATCAAAACACGTCTAAAAAAGATTACCCCTTTTAATTATACCGGCAATAACTGAGTTGGGTATGCTCTCATATTGAATTTATTGGTCGAGGTAATTATAAAAAAGTAAAATATGGAAACATTTATAATTGAAGTGAAAGAAACGCTTTCAAGGATAATCCAAATTGAAGCCAATTCAAATGAAGAAGCACTTTTAAAAATTGAAGATTAACTATGTCAGAGCTTATTCCAAATAACTCCGATTTTATTCTATACACTTCTCTAGATGGTGAAGTACGAGTAGATGTTTTTGTTCACAATGAATCTGTTTGGCTTACCCAAAAAGCAATGCAAGATTTATTTGATAGATCAAAATCAACAGTAAGTGAACACATTAGCAATGTTTTTAAAGAAGGGGAATTGGACGAAAATCAAGTTGTTCGGAAATTCCGAACAACTGCAGATGATGGAAAAGATTATGAGGTTTCCTATTATAATCTTGATGTAATTATTTCAGTTGGATACAGAATTAAATCTCAAAGAGGAACACAGTTTCGTATTTGGGCTACTAAAACACTCAAAGAATTTATTATTAAAGGATTTGTTTTAGATGAAAAGCGATTAAAGCAAGGAGGTCATGTTTTTGGGAAAGATTATTTTGAGGAATTACTCGAAAGAATTCGGGAAATTCGAGCTTCAGAGAGGCGATTTTATCAGAAAATCACTGATATCTATGCTCAATGCAGTATTGATTATGATGCAAATTCTGAAATAACTCAAAATTTTTACAAAACAGTTCAAAACAAACTTCATTGGGCAATTACTGGAAATACGGCAGCTGAAATTATTCATGAAAGAGTGGATTCTCAAAAGCCAAATATGGGTTTAACAACTTGGAAAAACTCACCTGATGGTAAAGTATTAAAATCAGATATAGGAACTGCAAAAAATTATTTAGAAGAAAAAGAAATTAAAGAGCTAAATCGTTTGGTAGAATTATATTTAAACTTTGCTGAACTGCAAGCCGAAAGAAATATACCAATGAAAATGTCGGAATGGATTGAAGTTTTAGATGGTTTTCTAAAAATCAATCGATATGAATTATTGGATAATGCAGGCAAAATATCGAATGAACAAGCAATCGCAAAGGCGAGTCAAGAATTTGAAAAATTCATAATTATTCAAGACAAAAAATATCTTTCTGATTTTGACAAGGAATTAAATAAAATCAAAAAAAGAAAATAACTATCTCCTAAAAAGAGATACAAAGAAGCTTTTGCCGGAATTTGAACATAAGTTTGATATGGTTTTTGCTGACCCTCCCTACTTTTTATCAAACAATGGTCTATCAATTCAAAATGGTCAAATCGTTAGTGTAAACAAAGGGAAATGGGATAAATCAGAGGGTTTTGAATTTATCATTACTAACCTTTGACTCAAAACAGTGCGCTCTGCCAATACGTGCTTAGAACACAAGCAGAAGTTAAATGCCAAGCCTTCGCTAAATCACAAAATCTTTAGCAGAAACTCTCTATGCTCAAAACCCGGTAATTCGCCCTTAACCCTCTTAATCTTTATAAACCTTCAACGCTTCTTGCAGGCAATCCATGGCTGCGTTGATACTTTCTTCATTGAGCACATACGCCATTCTCACCTCAGACTGACCCAAACCCGATGTGGAATAAAAGCCACTTGCGGGAGCCATCATCAGTGTGACACCTTTGTAACTAAACGAAGAAAGTAGCCATTGACAAAAATCTTCACTGCTTTTGACCGGAAGTTTGGCAATGATATAAAATGCGCCTTTGGGGTTTGGACAAACCACGTTTGGCATGGCTTGCAACCGTTTTACAAGTATGTTTCTGCGGCTCTGATATTCGTGCAATACTTCATCAAAATAATCATCCGGCAGGCTGCATGCTGCTTCTCCTAAAATCTGCGCTAATGTGGGCGGAGAAAGTCGGGCTTGCGCAAATTTCAATGCGGTTTGAAGCACTTCTTTATTATGTGTAACCAAAGAGCCGATTCTGGCTCCACAAGCACTATATCTTTTGGAAATTGTATCCAACAAGATGGCGTGATTCTCCAAGCCTTCCAAACTCATAACCGAAATATGTTTGGCTCCATCATAACAAAACTCTCTGTATGCCTCATCACTAAACAGAAATAAATCATGTTTCAGACATAGGTCGCGCAGTGTCTGCAACTCTTTCAAACTATAAAGATAACCGGTAGGGTTATTGGGATTGCATATCATGATTGCCTTGGTCTTGGCTGTGATGGAAAGTTCAAATTCTTCAATCTTAGGTAGTGCAAAACCATCTTCAATATTGGATTTGATGGGAACTACTTTAACTCCCGCCACCTGTGCAAAACCGTTGTAATTAGCATAAAAAGGCTCAGGGATGATGATTTCATCTCCGGGATTCAGGCAAGAAAGCATGGCAAATGAAATAGCTTCTGACCCTCCGGTGGTAATGATAATCTCTTCGGATGAAATACTAATTGCATTTTTTTGATAGTACTTTGCCAAGGCTTCCCTATAGCTTTGGAAACCTTCACTGGGGCTGTATGCAAGCACCTTCAAATCTGTATGCTTCACTGCATCTAAGATTGTTTGTGGTGTTTCAATATCGGGTTGACCAATGTTCAGATGATATACTTTAATTCCTTTTGCCTTAGCGACATTGGCATAAGGTGTCAATTTGCGAATGGGTGATGGCGGCATGGCTTGACCGCGTTCAGAGATCTTTGGCATAGGTGCACAAAATTAGATAAGTCAATGACATCTATGGCAATTCTTATGAATTAATTTGAAGAAATGCGGGAAACAATACTTGAATAAACAAAAACTAAAAACCATCCTCAACGCTTCAGTTTTTTAAAATAATATTGCAGCAATGTCAAAGCATCTTGAAGTTATTTTAACTCCTGTTATTTCATCTCAATTCTCATTTGAAAACAAAGCAGTTGTTATTATTGATGTATTGCGGGCAACATCCACCATTGCCATTGCACTCAATACAGGATTTCGGTCTGTCAAAACATGTGGGAATGTGGAACTGGCACGAAGTCTCAAAGATGAGTACTCGCTTGTGGCAGGAGAAAGAAACGGAGACAAGGTGTCCGGATTTGATTTGGGCAACTCTCCACACGAAATCAGTCGTCTAGAATCCATCCCGCAAAATTTGGTTTTGACCAGCACCAATGGAACAAAATGTGTGGAAATAGCCGTTCATAAAAATGCGGCAGAAGTCCTTTGCGGTGCTTTGGTGAATGTGCAATCTCTGGCGGATTATCTAAACCGTGGACACCGCGATGTCGTGCTGTTTTGTGCCGGTTGGAAAGACCACGAAAACATAGAAGATACATACATGGCAGGCTGTCTGATTGCCAAACTAAATAATTTTTTCGCTGCTAATGACAGTGTAGATTTAGCTGCTGCTGTTTACCAAAATCATCATCCCAATCCCCTTGCCTTTTTGCAAAGAGCCAATCACTATCAACGTCTTCTCAAAAAAGGAAACCATGAAGATTTAGCATTATGTTTACAAGAATCAACTGTTTCCATTGTCCCAAAGTTGGAAGTCTGTCAAAACGGTATTTCTGTTTTTACCCAAGCCTGATAACAACACTGCTTAACATGGTAATCTACGATTAAATATTTTAAGCACCATGCAAATTGGATTTAATATGAGATTTAATATTAATTTGCCTATGTGAAATCACCCAATCAGCAGACGGGACTTGAGGGAGAAATGCAGGCTCTTGCATTTTTGCAAAAGAAGGGTTTTGTTTTGCTGCACAAAAACTGGCGTCATAGCTATCACGAGGTGGATTTGATCATGAGTCACGGTAATTATGTGGTTTTTGTTGAGGTAAAAACAAGGATGAGCAATCAATTTGGATTTCCCGAAGCTGCTGTAAATACTGCCAAACAAAAGGCTTTGACAAAGGCGGCTATTGCTTATTTAGAACAATTTGCACCCGACAATCGCCTGCGTTTTGATATAGTTGCTGTTACACGACTGCCGAACAACTGGGAAATAGAACATTTTGAGGATGCTTTCTACCCTTATGACCTTTAAATATTTAACAATAATAATCCGTCTCATTGTTACAACTTACCTAACTTGCACCCAAGTTTAATATCATACAAAAATGATAACAAATCAACTGCTTGACCCTGGGAGTATAGTGGTTGTGGGAGCATCCAATGACACTTCCAAACCGGGGGGAAAGGTTTTACAAAATATCATCAAACACAGCTATCAAGGTAATTTGTATGCTGTCAACCCCAAAGAACAAATAGTTCAAGGTGTAACTTGTTTTGAAACAGTTGAACAAATGCCGGAGGTTGACTTAGCAATTATTGCCGTTGCCGCCCAATATGTTGAAGCTACCATGCAAGTATTGGCTGAACACAAAAACTGCAAGGCATTTATACTGTTTTCGGCAGGTTTTAGTGAAACCGGAGCAGAAGGCAAGGTCTTGGAAGAAAGGTGTGCTGCCATTGCAAGCAAAGCCGGAGCCTCCTTAATAGGACCCAACTGTATTGGCGTAATTACCGGATATTATAAAGGGGTTTTTGCAGGACCTATTCCCGAATACGACCCTATGGGATGTGATTGCGTGTCTGCATCAGGTGCTACCATGGTTTACATTTTGGAGATAGCCATCCCAAGGGGTTTAAAGTTCAGAAATATTTATTCCATAGGTAACAGTGCACAGATTGGAGTTGAAGATGTACTCGAATATTGGGACAATACTTTTGACCCAAAAACAAGTTCCAAAATTAAGCTTCTGTATATGGAACAGATTGCTGACCCTGAGAGGTTTTTGAAACACACCCGTTCATTGACGCAAAAGGGCTGCAGGATTGCAGCCATCAAAGCAGGTTCTACCGAAGCCGGCTCTCGTGCGGTTTCTTCACACACCGGAGCATTGGCAGGTTCTAATAGTGCGGTCAATGCATTGTTCAGGAAAGCAGGTATAATACGTTGTTACAGTAGGGTTGAATTGGTGTATGTGGCCGCTATTTTTACCATTACAAAATTAGTGGGAAACCGTATAGCCATTATCACACATGCAGGTGGACCCGGTGTGATGCTTACGGACGTGCTTACCCGAAATGGAATGTCGGTTCCTCCCATCACGGGACCCAAAGCGGATGAGCTTTTGAGCAAACTGCACCCAGGTTCTTCTGTTTCCAATCCTATTGACTTTTTGGCTACCGGAACTGCAGAACAATTAGAGACTATTCTTGATTATGTTGAAAATGAATTTGACGAAATTGACGGTGCTGTAGTGGTGTTTGGCACCACCGGAATGTGGCGTGTAGATGATGTCTATGAGGTATTGCACAAAAAAATTAAAACGTGTAAAAAACCCATCTTTCCTATTCTACCCTCAGTAATGCAGGCTTCGGAGGAAGTCAGTCATTTCCATGCAAAAGGGCACGTGAATTTTTTGGATGAAACGAGTTTCGGCTATGTATTGTCAAGAGTTATCCGAACTGCAGACCCCTATCCTGATGCGGCTCTCCCCAAAATTGACCATACAAAAATCAGGGCTATCATCGACAGCTCAAAAGACGGTTATATGCCTGCCGATAAGGTTTTTGAACTGTTTGATGCTGCAGGAATCAGCAGGGTTAAACAATCTACACTAAATACAAAAGAGGGCGTAGAAAAGTCAGTCAAAGAGATAGGGTTTCCATTGGTAATGAAAGTATCCGGTCCTGTTCATAAATCCGACATCGGAGGGGTAGTTTTAGGTATTAACGGAATTGATGAAGCAATTTACACTTTTAATAAACTCATGCAAATTGAGGGTGCGGACGGAGTTTTGATGCAACAGCAGTTAACCGGAATAGAAATCTATATGGGTGTCAAACGTGAACCCGCATTTGGTCATCAGATTTTGGTTGGTTTGGGAGGAATTTTTGTAGAAGTACTCAAAGACATTGCTTCCGGTCTATCTCCTTTGAGCAGAGAAGAAGCACACGCGATGCTTAAACATCTAAAATCTTACCCTATCATTCAAGGTGTGAGAGGAAAACAAGGTATAAATGAGAATTTAATATTGGATACCATGCTCAATATTTCTGCTTTGGTTGAAATTGCTCCGGAAATCAGCGAAATGGATATCAACCCTTTTCTGGGAAATGCACAGCACTTGATAGCAGTAGATGCCAGAATTTGCCTTGATTTTAATTCATAAAAAAAGCCTTTGAGCATTATCCCAAAGGCTAAAAAATCTGACAACTGACGATTGAGATTTTTTGAGACTACAACTAATTATAAATACACGTTGGCAAAGATTAGTCAGCGCATACATGTTGACAATACGAAATTCTGCGTATTATGTGTTCCGGTGCCTTATTGGAATTATGTAAATTTTCCTACCTAATTAATTGCAAGGTAGTTTTGTATTGGAAGGATTTACCGGGTTCGGCTTTAGTTCCGTAATTTATAATTACCATATAAACTCCGGTCTTGCACTTGCGATTTTCATACGTGCCATCCCATTGTGTATTGGGCTTGTCGGTTCGGAATACTAATTCCCCCCATTGATTAAAGATTTGCAAATCGAAAGGTTCCAAATAAAATGCACTGACTTTATAGGTATCATTCAGCCCGTCATCGTTGGGCGAAAATGCGTCCGGCACGTATAGATAAAAACTACATTGATCGCGCAAATCTTGTATGGTTGCTGTGTTATCACTCTCGCAACCGTGACTGTCGCTAACCTTAATATTGTATTGACCATTTTGGAGTCCGGTTATCATAGAATCCGTTGAACCGTTACTCCATTGGTATGTAAAAGGAAAGCTTCCAACTGTATTTATGACGGAGGCAATACCTGTATTTTTTCCGCAACTGTCATGAACCAAGGAAAATGAGAATTGTGGTTTGGGATAAATAGTCAAAATGCTTATGATGGTATCACATTCACTGAGCAAATCCTTGTAAACACCGGTTTTGTCATAGGTGTTGGAACCAACTTGCACGCTATATCCTTCACATCCCGAATATACATTCGTAGTTACATTCGCTTTATTTAACACCACAGATTGTTTTGCAGCATATCGTTTTCCGCCCGACCACCGTGCAATGGTAATTTCATAAGTTCCTTCCGTTTCAAAATGATGTTTAATTTCATTTGTGTATATGCACTGAGAGCTTGTGCCATCGCCAAAATCCCAAACAAGACTGTCATAGTTGGCAGTGCCGGTAAACTCA
The DNA here is from genome assembly GCA_023957335.1 of Bacteroidota bacterium. NCBI lineage: Bacteria > Pseudomonadati > Bacteroidota > Bacteroidota bacterium. Next base: position 108,638 of record JAMLHC010000004.1, read on the forward strand.
AAGAGATTACTGTCGGCAAGACAATTATTTTTTTGTTCAAAAGTAACTTCATACAAGGTTCTGAAAAATCCTGTAACAAAGTTTGGTAGTCCGTACCAGCTTACATTACTCATCAGGTTCATACCAAATGCATCATAATTTGCAAGTGCTCCCGGCTGATTGGGTGATTGAATAACTCCCAAATACAAGCTATTATGTCTTGCCACATAGATTTTTTTGTCCGCACCTAATTGAAGCGAGCCGAATCCACGCGGTGATTGTAAGTCTATTTGCATTTTGCTATTTGCGATGCTTGAGCTGTCAGTAGCGGTGATATCAAACTGCAAGAGTTCATAACTGCTGATGTTAAAAGTATTGAATTGGGAAATATATAGTTTGGTTTCGTCAGGTGAGAACTCACAACCAAAGGCTATAGAGACAGGAACCCTAATTAAATTAGAAACCTTGCCGCTTTGATTGTCAAAGTCAAAAAGTTCTGAAAAGTTAGACAAAGAATTGCAGCAAACGAGCTTTTTGCCTTCGGGCGACACCTTCAACTGCCCTTTAAATCTATCATATCGGTTGTATTTTGTCCCGATGTTTGAAACAACCGGAGTTGGGTCAATCCCTGCCGGAGTAATCAAATATGCATAGAAAGACGCATCCTCTTGACCATGAACAATTACCCAAATATCTCTGCCATTGGCATGGTGAGTAGCGGTTATTTTTTCGCTCACAGGAGTTTGCACCAATACATTTTTGTTATCCGTTTCAATATCACCAAGACCACCATTCAAATCCATATTTACCACAGAGTATCTAAAACCTTTGGAGTACTCACTTCCTTCTACTGTAAACAAAAAATACTTTCGGGGATTCTTAGGCATGGGGACTATAAGCGCAGACTGAGTAACATCATAGCCTCCCATTAATCCGAGGCTGTTGTTCATCACCTTGTGGTTTTTATTCCAAGCTTTGATGCCGTCAGTATAGAATACAAGATTGCCGTTAGAATCTGCAATACTTGAACAACCCTCCAAAGTAAACATTGCACCGTTGGTAAGTGTAGTGGGGGGGGCAGTATTGAAATCTATCCCCGCACCATTTCCAAAATACCAAATATGGGTTTGTTTTTGACCTAATGCCACACAACTCATGAGAAAGAGAATCTGAAAAATCAGGATGTGTCGCAAGGTGAAGTTCATATAGACAAAAAAGTCGATGCATCTCATACATCGACTTATGTATGTAATTATTAATTTTAATTGTTTGAAAGGTAGTCAGCCACTCCGTCAAAAGAAGCTTTCATGGCGCTTTTACCTTCTGACCAGTTGGCGGGACAAACTTCTCCGTATTGCTCAAAGTGAATCAAAGAATCCAACATTCTCAATGTTTCATCTACGTTTCTTCCCAAAGGCATATTGTTCACGGTTTCGTGGTGAATCATTCCTTTTTTATCAATCAAAAATAGACCTCTATATGCAACCATTGGACCTTTGGCAACTAAGTTACCGTTGTCGTCATATTCATAATCTCCTGCAAGAACTCCGTAGTTTGTAGAGATTGTTTTGGCAGTGTCTGCCACAACCGGATATTTAACTCCTTCTATTCCGCCTTTATTTTTGGGCATTTGCAACCAGCTCCAATGGCTTTCTTCGGTGTCTGTGCTGCATGCAACAACTTCGCATCCACGTTTTTTGAACTCATCTAATTTTGCTTGGAAAGCATGGAGCTCGGTAGGACAAACAAAGGTGAAATCTTTGGGATAGAAGAAAAAGACAACATAGTTCTTTCCTTCGTATTGACTTAGTGAAAATTCTTTTACAATTTCGTTTCCGTTAAGTACTGCCGGTGCTTTGAAAACCGGTGCTTTTTTTCCTACTAATGACATAATATTTTCTTTTTAATTTTGAGACTGCAAAGATACGTTGTTAAGGTCTTTTTGACAACAGTGTCTGTCAGCAAGTCTATTGGGTTTACAGAATAAAAAAGAATAGGCTTAATAGTTTAGTCTAAGATTTTAAAAGTGTGGTTCGATTGCACCCCTATATTTGACATAGCTATTTAGGTAATTTAAAATGTATTTTTATAGTATTGTTTAAAATACATGCTTAGGTTTGCCTGATTTATGGATAAAGAGTCCTTAGAAGAGGTACACGGCAGCATAGACACCACACAGGCAAAGACATGGAGACGCAGACTCTTCTTATTTATTGGTCCTGCATTTATGGTCGCAGTGGGTTATATGGACCCGGGTAATTGGGCAACTGATATTGCGGGTGGGAGCAAATACGGCTATTCACTTTTATGGGTGCTTTTGCTCAGTAATTTGATTGCGCTTTTATTACAAAGTTTTGCTGCACGACTGGGTGTTGTGCGGGGCAAAGATTTAGCACAAGTAAGCAGAGAAACCTACCCTCACAATGTTAATATTGCCCTATTCGGATTGGCAGAAATTGCCATTGTGGCTTGTGACTTAGCAGAAGTGTTAGGAATGGCAATAGGTTTAAACTTGTTGTTTGGCATACCCATGATTTGGGGTGTTTGCCTGGCGGTATTGGATACTGTGATTATTTTATTCTTACAAAGTAAAGGTATGCGCTATTTGGAAGCTTTTATTTTCGCGCTGGTTGCCATCATCGGTATTTCATTTTTTATTGAAATTTGGTTTGCTCAACCGGCTTGGCACGAAGTGGCTACCGGCTTTATCCCTCAACTGAAAGATACCGGTGCGTTGTATATTGCCATTGGAATCATAGGCGCAACAGTGATGCCACACAACCTTTATCTCCACTCTGCGCTGGTACAAACGCGCAAGAACAGAAAGGACGAAAGTGGCATACGCCAAGCCTTGCGTTTTAACTTTATTGACTCTTCTATTGCACTCAATGCAGCATTTTTCGTGAATGCAGGTATATTGATTTTGGCAGCCTCGGTATTTCACAAGAACGGTTATCGTGAAATTGTTGAAATTCAAGATGCATTTTACATGCTCGAACCAGTTTTGGGCGAAAAATTGGCTCCTATTCTTTTTGCTGTGGCGCTAATTGCCGCAGGTCAGAGTTCAACCGTAACAGGAACTTTGGCGGGGCAAATTGTTATGGAGGGATACCTCAACTTGCGTATGTCAGCATGGGCACGCAGATTAATAACCCGATTGCTCGCAGTAGTTCCGGCAATGATTGTAATCTATATTTGGGGGGATGGTGAAGTTGGCGATATGCTTGTCTTTTCTCAAGTGGTGCTGAGTTTGCAATTAGGGTTTGCTGTTATTCCATTGATACATTTTGTAAGCAAAAGAAAACAGATGGGACTATTTGCTATACCCACATGGCAAAAGTTTGCCGGTTGGTTAAGTGCCCTTTTTATAGTACTCCTTAACTTGAAATTAGTCATTGACTTTTTAATTGAATGGAAAACACAATCAAACAATATTGCATTCGCAACAGTAGGTTTGCTCTTAATTGCAGCATTGGCATTGTTACTACAGATTTCGATTTACCCTCTTTTAAAAACAAAAGAAAAAACGCCCAAACTTATTCCACACGGTGCTGCTATTACCTTGCCCGAGCTGAATCACAAAATGTATCAGAAAATTGGCATCTGCGTTGATTTCAGCACTTCGGATCTTAAGGCAATAGAACATGGTATTACACATGGTTCAGCAAATACGGTGTTTTATTTACTGCATATTACTGAAAGTACAGGAGCAAAAATTTCGGGAAAAGCAAGCAGTGATATAGAGGTACAACACGATGAAACTCAATTAACCGAATACACTAATCAACTGCTAAAACAAAACATAAAAGCTGAATGGAAAATTGGCTTTGGTTCTCCCAAAAAAGCTGTTCCTGAATTAGTAAAAGAGTTAGAGTTAGATCTTTTGATAATGGGAAGCCACGGTCATAATACATTCTTTGATTTCATTTATGGTGAAACTATTAGCACTGTCAGGCATCGTGTCAAATGTCCGGTTTTGGTAGTTTAAAAAAACGGGAAAGTTTTTTACAATCGAGGACGGTGTAGCATCTATAACACCGCAATTTTCAAGATACTGCCAAAGGTATCTCTGAGCCTGTTGAGTTCAATGATTTGTTGCACAATCAGCCGTTTGTCGTCTGCATCATCAGTTTCCTTCATACTTTCCAGACATTGTTGTGAGAGAATTTTGAGTCGCATGATTTTTAGGTGCATCGCAGATTCAAAAGCTGCCAGCTTATACTTTTCATCTTCTTTCGGCACATATATTTCCTCTTCTGCCCATTTTACACTCAGCGTATATCGGTCTTGCATACTGTCCGCAATAAAGCCGGACAAATCCGGAGTTGATTTGTGCATGAGTTCGCCAAAATTAAATGCTTCTCCTGTTTCGATACAATCTAACACATAGTCATAGATGGATTTGTACTTGGGAATCTGAAAGGGAAATTCGTCTTTTTCTAATTGTTCAATGATAAATTCTGCAACCGTTTTTGTGTCTTTGTATGGCAAAGCACCATATTTTATCAGCATTTGGGCAACACCCTCTTCTTTGAACTCAGTACTTAATTGGATTTTGCCTTGCTGAATATGAGGCACCTGCTTTTGCAACATCGCTAGTTCCTCACTGATGTCTTTGAGTTCTTTGCCTACTTCCTGATTGCGGGCTTTGATTACCTCAGCTTGAATAATGTCATCGTGCAAGCCGGAAATTTTGGCAAACTCTTGTACAAATTGTGCACGTTTGAGTGGGTCGGGCACTATGGCTATAGACCTGATAATCTCAGCATTTGCTTCAGCTTTGCGAATGGGGTCTTCTCCGGCATCCTGATAAAGCAGTTGTGCTTTGAACTTGATAAAGTCCTTGGTGTTGTCTTTTAAATACGCATTGATGGTGTCAAAATCATGTTTGCGTGCAAATGAATCCGGGTCTTCTCCCTCGTCCAGTGTTACTACTCGTACATTTAACCCTTGTTCAAGCAGAATATTGATTCCACGCAATGAAGCCTTAATGCCGGCTGAATCACCGTCATACAGTATAATCACATTTTGCGTAAATCTTGCAATTAACCTTGCTTGCTCGAGAGTAAGTGAAGTTCCGGATGATGCAACTACGTTTTCTATTCCGGCTTGACTCATGGAAATCACATCTGCATATCCTTCCACCAATATGCAAGAATCTGTTCGTTTGATAGCATTTTTTGCCTGAAATATCCCATAGAGAATATTGGATTTGATGTAAACCAAAGATTCGGGACTGTTCAGGTATTTGGGTTTTTGTTCACTTGACAGCACCCTGCCACCAAATGCAATGGTTTTGCCCGCCACATTATGAAAAGGAAACATGACACGTTCTCTGAAAAAGTCATAATGACCGCCTTTGTCGGAGGTTTTTAGCAAACCCACATCCTTTAACACATCTTCTTTGAAGCCCATTTTAAGTGCCAAGTTACAAAAGGTATTAAATCCTTTGGGTGCATATCCAAGTCCAAATTTTTCAATGGTTTCAGTGGTAAAACCTCTTTCTTTAAGGTAGCTTAATCCTATAATTTTACCTTCTTCTGTTTGCAGGTTGTCTTTGAAAAACTGTTGCGCAAATTCAATGGCAGCATACAAAGATTCTTTTCTTCGGCTGATTTCATCATACTCTTCACTCTTTTGTGATTTGTCTTCTATGACAGGAATACCGTATTTCTTGGCTAAATAACTAATAGCATCGGGGTAAGTCATCCCTTCATGTTCCATCACAAACTGAATTGCACCGCCAGCCTTCCCACATCCGAAACATTTGTAGAGTCCTTTGACCGGATTGACTTTAAACGAAGGTGTTTTTTCGTTGTGAAAAGGACATAAACCTTCATAGTTAGCTCCCTTCTTTTTTAAGGTCATAAAATCCGAAATCACTTCGTCAACCTGAGCGGTTGCAAACACTTCATCAATCGTTTTTCTGGAAATAATTGCCATTTATGCAACTTGCTTGTCTTGGAAAGAGGTGCAAATATAGGCGTTATGAGTGACGAATGGAGGGTGTCTTAATGTACTGTCATTCAGCGATGTTTATCATTCAATAAGAATCAAGATGCAAGAATGGCGAACTCAATACTCTATCAAACCTTTGGATATTCTTACCTTTATTCTCGCCATACAAACATCCGATTGGTTCGGAATTAACAAAACCAAATGTAGTTTTGCAGCAGTTTTAACCCTATATTAAATTGGACAACAAAAAATTGCAAGAAGAGAAGAAAAGACTTGTCGAGTTGTTGGGTGTTTATTTTGAACATGACAGACAAACACCACCTCTGGCAGGGCGAATCAAATCTATCTTAATTATTAATGGAGAACAGGGTACCACTTTTGATGAGATTATGAGTGATTTGGGTGCAAGCAAAAGCACTGTTTCAACCCACTTGCAAAGTTTGATTGCACAAGGAGATGTGTCCTATTTTACGAAAAGCGGTGATCGCAAACGCTATTTTACTATGTCTCCGGGTTATATTTCACGCAAAATACATTCTTTCATCAGCTTATGGAAGAATGAAATTGAGATTCACAAGCAAATTTTGGACTACAAGACACAATTTAACAAAGCCAATCCTAAGCAATTTATCAGCCTTGCAAAACATGAGCAATCAGTAATATTTCTGAGCAAATCCATTGCCTTTTTTGAACAAGAAAACAATAAATACACAGAATAGAAAAATATAGAAATGAGAATAATATATATAGCAGCCATATCCACAGGGATACTATTTGCATCCTGCTCCAACAAAAATAACAATCAACAAACCAAAGGAGCGCAAACTCCTACCTTGCCGGTCATTCAAATTCCGAGCAAATCAATAACCGGGCTTAGTTCATACCCGGTGAGTTTGGAAGGCATTGTCAATGCAGAAGTCAGAGCCAAAATTGCCGGATATGTTACTGCTGTCTTAGTGGACGAAGGGCAGTATGTTAGTCAAGGACAGCCTTTATTCCGTTTGGAGACAGACGCTTTGACCGAAGATGCAGAGGCAGCCAAAGCCAATGTAGAAGCTGCCCAAGTGGGTGTTGACCAACTCAGACCACTTGTAGAACAAAAGATTGTAAGCCCCATTCAGCTTCAGACTGCCGAGGCAAAACTTGCCCAAGCAAAAGCGGCTTACAAAAGTATCACTGCAAATATTGGCTATGCTAATATAAGCAGTCCGGTTGCAGGTTATGTAGGCAGGATTACTTATCGTCAAGGCTCTCTTGTCAACCCTTCTAACCCTTTACCACTTACAATTGTTTCCAATACCAATGAGATATTTGCCTATTTTGCTATGAACGAAGCCAATTATCTTGACTTTCTACAAAAATCTGAAGGTGCCACCTTGCAGGAAAAAATCAAACATTTTCCCAAAGTGCAACTAAAAATGGCAAATGGAGAAATATATGAACACGAAGGAACAATTCAAACCGTTACAGCACAAGTTGACCCGGGGACGGGTTCGGTAAATTTCAGGGCAGTTTTTCCAAATCCAGCACATCTTTTGGCAAACGGAAGCAGCGGAACGATACTGATTCCTAAAACCTATACGAATGCTGTTTTGGTACCGGAGGAAGCAACTTTTGAGATGCAGGGCAAAGTGTATATTTTCATAGTAAAAGATGACAACAAAGTTGAACAACACGTGATAGAAGTACAAGAGCGGATTGGCAATATTTTGGTGGTCAAATCGGGTGTGAAAGCCGGGGATAAGATTGTGGGTCAAGGTGCTTCTAAGTTGCAGAATGGCACACTCATCAACCCCGTTGCCAAATCTTTTGAAGCACTGATTGAGGAACTTAAACCTGCTTTTAAATAGTCATTTAACAGAAAAGAGATGTTTAAGATATTTATTGAACGACCTGTATTATCAACGGTTATATCCATTATAATCACCATACTCGGTATTCTGGGAATTTATGTGCTTCCTATTGCACAATACCCTGACATTGCCCCTCCTACGGTTCAGATTTCAGCCAACTTTCCGGGCGCCAATGCCCAAACGGTTTTGGAGAGTGTCATTATCCCTATAGAAGAACAAGTCAACGGGGTAGAACACATGAAATACATTACCTCAACAGCCAGCAACAACGGAAGTGCTTCTATACAAGTGTTCTTTGAACAAGGTGTGGACCCGGATATTGCAGCCGTTCACGTGCAAAATCGGGTATCACGCGCGCTTCCATTGCTTCCGGCAGATGTTACTCGTTCAGGAGTTACCACCCAAAAGCAATCTACCGATGCATTGATGTGGATTTCGTTTTATTCTACCAATCCGGAGTATGATGCTACATTTATCCAAAACTATCTGAACATTAATATTATTCCTGAGATTAAAAGAATTTCCGGTGTCAGTGATGTAAACTCCGCAGCCATTAGGAACTATGCCATGCGTATTTGGCTGGACCCCGTTAAACTGGCTTCTTATAAATTAGTTCCTGCGGATGTGGTTCAGGCAATTAATGAACAAAGTCAAGAGGCTGCTGCCGGAACACTCGGACAAAATGATGCCAATGCTTTTGAATATGTTATCAGATACAGCGGGCGTTTCAGAAGTCCTGAGCAATACAAAGCCATTGTCATCAAAGCATTGGGTAATGGTCAGTTTCTAAAATTAGAAGATGTTGCCAAAGTTGAATTAGATGCTCAAGGATACAATGTAGTTTCTACTGCCAATGGCAACCCTGCCGTGAGCATGGGTATTTTTCAAACTCCCGGCTCTAATGCACAAGAAATTATTAAGAATATCCATAAGAGCCTTAAAGAGCTCAAAACCTCATTTCCTCCCGGCATTGACTATCTTGTTAATTATGACACTAACTTGTTTTTGGAAGCATCAATTGCCAAGGTAATCAAAACACTGATTGAAGCTTTTGTATTAGTGTTTATTGTGGTTTTTATTTTTCTTCAAGATTTTCGTTCTACGCTAATTCCGGCTATTGCAGTTCCGGTTTCTATTATAGGCACATTCTTCTTTATCAGTCTGTTTGGTTTTTCTATCAACTTATTGACCTTGTTTGCGCTGGTGCTTGCAATAGGAATAGTGGTGGACGATGCCATTGTGGTGGTCGAAGCGGTGCATGCTAAATTGGAAGGTGGTGCAAAATCAGGCATTGAAGCTAGTTATGCTGCTATGAGCGAAATCACAGGAGCTATTATTTCTATCACACTTGTGATGGCTTCTGTGTTTATTCCTATTACTTTTATTTCCGGTCCTGCGGGTGTGTTCTACAAGCAGTTTGGTGTTACATTGATTGTGGCTATTGCAATTTCTGCCTTAAATGCGCTTACCCTCAGCCCCGCTCTGTGTGCTTTGGTACTGAAACCACATGAAGAAAACGGCAAGAAAAAGAACATCGTTCAAAGGTTCTATGCAGCATTTAACGTGGGTTTTACCCATACTACACACAAATATACAGCCGGTTTGAAGTTTTTGTTAAAACACAAATGGATTACAGCTGCTATTCTCATTGTGTCAACAGGTTTAATTCTTTGGTCTGCAAATACAACTTCCAAAGGGTTTGTACCCAAAGAAGACCGCGCAGTTATTATGACCAATATTGAATTGCCCGCGGGCGCTTCGCTTGACAGAACTACAGCCATCATATCCAAACTCAGTGCTGAAGTTAAAAAAATCAAAGGAATCAGGGGTATGTCATTTACCGCAGGTTCCAGCTTGTTGGGTGGTGCAGGCAGTAATTTTGGACTTGGTTTTATTATCCTTGACAAGTGGGACGACCGCAAGGCGGATTCTCTTTCTTCCGGTGCAATCATTGGCAAACTTTTTAGAGTTGCTTCCACAATTCCAGGTGCGCAAATGTTGTTTTTTGAACCGCCAAGCATACGGGGCTACGGGGTAGCAGAGGGATTTCAGCTTGAACTGTTGGATAAGTTCGGAGGAGATTTCAAAGACTTGGATGCACAAGCCAAAGAATATCTAAAAGAGCTTTCAGAAAGACCTGAAATTCTTTATGCACAAACTTCTTTCAACACGGGATATCCTCAATATCAATTAGACATAAATGTTCCAAGAGCAAAAGAAGCAGGAGTTTCAATCAACAGTATTTTCAATACCCTGCAAGGTTATATCGGAGGTATCTATGCGGCTGATTTTTCACGTTTTGGGAAGCAATACAGGGTATATGTTCAATCTTTACCTAATACAAGAGCAAGTACAGATGATTTGAACTCTATTTATGTCAAAAACAATAATGGCGAAATGGCACCCATCACAGAGTTTATTAAATTAGAGAGAATTTATGGGCCTCAGTCAGTTACCCGTTTTAATTTGTTTAATGCGGTTCACGTTACGGGCGCTACCAACCCCGGATACTCTTCCGGAGATGCTATCAAAGCGGTTTTAGAAGTAACCAAAAACCTGCCTGCTAATTATGATATTGCTTTTTCGGGTTTGACCAAGGAGGAAATTGAATCCGGAAATCAGACTCTGTTTATCCTTTTGCTTGTTATTCTTTTTGTGTATTTTATTCTGTCAGGACAGTATGAGAGTTACCTTCTTCCGCTTGCGGTAATGCTTTCATTGCCTGTAGGCATGATGGGAGCCTATTTGACTACCAAGCTGATGGGATTGGAAATCAATATCTATTTTCAGATTGCATTGATTATGCTCATTGGATTGCTGGCAAAGAATGCTATTTTGATTGTGGAATTATCTATACAAAAACGCAAAGCCGGAGAATCACTGCTGATGGCTGCCATTGACGGTGCCAAAGTGCGTTTCAGGCCCATTCTGATGACCTCTTTTGCCTTTATATTCGGACTGCTTCCACTTGTGTTTTCAAGAGGCGTAGGGGCTGTGGGAGACCGTTCTATCGGAACAGCGGCAGTGGGTGGACTTTTGGTTGGAACAGTCATCGGAGTGTTTGTTGTTCCGCCATTGTTTATGTTTTTCCAATGGCTACAGGAAAAAGTTACCAGAAAAGCTCCAATTGTAGAAGTTGAACAAAATTGATTTGAAAAAAGTGAAAGTGATGCATAAAATTAAAAATAGAAACATTGTACGTATATGGGGAATAATGGGGCTAATGCTCTTCTTGTCTTCTTGTCTTGCAATCAAAAAGTATGAGAAACCCTCAGTTAATACAGAACATCTTTTTAGGACGGATTATATTCATGACAATGCGTTTGATGGGATGGACACCGGTTCCATTGCAGACATTTCATGGAAAAATATGTTTTCGGATGAACTGCTCAAAAGCTATATACAAAAAGCCTTAGACAATAATTTGGATATTCGTATAGCGGTTGCAAACATTGAAGCTGCCGAATCTTATGTAAAGCAAAGCAAAGCGGGTTTTCTACCATCAGTAAATGCAGATTTGGATTATAGTATTACCAAAACATCCAGCAGCAGCAGGTTTGGCGCATTTACATTCAACCAATTTCAAATCGGGGCAAGCGCAGGCTGGGAAGCGGATATCTGGGGCAAAATTAAAAGCCGCCAGAGAGCTGCACAAGCCGTTTATTTGCAAAGTGTAGAAGCACACAAAGCCGTCAAAACAAGTCTTATTGCTGCCGTTGCAAACACCTATTATCAACTTGCTGCCATCAGTGCTCAGATTAAAATTGCCCAAAGAAGTGTTGCAACACGTGATAGCAGTGTTAAGACAACTCAAGCACTCAAAGATGCCGGACAACTCACCGAAGTTGCTGTCAAACAGTCCGAGTCTCAATTATATGATGCTAAATTGATTCTTTTGAATCTCCAAAAACAGGAAAAGTTTCTTGAAAACACCTTTTGTCTGCTTCTCAATGAAGCTCCTCACTCCATTGAACGAAACGCTATTGATGAGCAGCATTTTGATTCCAAATTGAGTATAGGTGTACCGGCAAAATTGTTGGCAAATCGCCCTGATGTGCTTCAAGCTGAATACATTTTCAGACAAACATTCGAACTGACAAACCTTGCCAGAAGTAATTTCTATCCCTCATTCAATATAACTGCCTCCGGTGGACTGCAAAGCATGGAGCTCGCCAAATGGCTTGATCCAAGTTCTTTGTTTGCAAACCTTGCTGCAGGCTTTATCCAGCCGATTTTCAACCAAAGACAAATACAAACTGCTTATGAAGTGGCTAAAACCCAACAAGAAAAAGCTTATTTGGGTTATCAGTTGGCTATACTGAACGCGGGAATTGATGTTTCAAACGCCCTAATTGAATATCAGACTCAAACAGAGTCAATCGCACTTAATCAAAGCAAATTTGAAGCTAACCAAATTGCGGTTACCATGTCAAACCGACTGCTTCAAAATGGTCTGGCAACTTATTTGGAAGTACTTACCGCACAGCAAAATATGCTCAATGCCGAGTTGAATTTGGTAAGTGCAAAATTAGGTAAACTCAATGCAGTTGTCAATCTGTATTGTTCATTGGGTGGAGGTTGGCAATAAAAAGGCTGTATTGTCATTTGTTTCCTCGCATTAAACTCAAAGTCAATATTGACATAGCAGAATCAACCGTACAAGGTCATTTTCAAGGCAAGGTTGCAGGTTAAATTTCATTGCAAATTACCTAAACCCCTCATTGATATCCCGCAAAATATCATTGCCCGGACATAGCGCCCCCTCATTGAGACGGTTGAGCGGGGTGTCGGAGGTATTCAAAATTTGGTGCAGTTCTTTGGGGTTGCGATTAATGTACAACAATCCTGTCAGTACCTCTTGCTTTGCCTCTGCTTTTTTGAGTGCTGCAATGGCAGATAGGCGGTCTTCGGGATTCCAGTCATTATCCAATTTGTGAAACTGCAATACACTTCCGTCATGCAATTCTATGGAAGTCAACTCTCCCTCAGCATAAGACTTAGTAATTGTGTCCATCACAGGCACATAATCGGTTCTGCCCGTGCAGGCAGCATGTTCGCGCACAAACTGATAGGATTTTGTGGAGCCCGGATTATTATTAAAAGTAACACAAGGCGATACAATATTCAAAAATGCAAATCCGGGGTGGTTAATAGCTGCTTTGAGCAAAGGATTCAACTGGTCCTTGTCGCCCGAGAAACTTTGTGCTACAAATGAAGCTCCTAATTCAATGGCAAGACTCGCCAAATCTATTGGCGGATAAGGGTTCACACTTCCTGCTTTACTGATGGAGCCAACATCGGCTGTGGCTGAATCTTGTCCTTTGGTCAAACCGTACACTCCGTTGTTCATACAGATATAAACCATGTTTAGGTTCTTGCGTATTACATGAACAAATTGTCCCATTCCAATTGAAGCAGAATCTCCGTCTCCCGAAACTCCTATATACAACAAATCTTTGTTGGCAAGGTTTGCACCTGTAGCCACTGCCGGCATACGCCCGTGAACAGAATTAAACCCATGAGAGTTACTTAAAAAATAAGCCGGAGTCTTGGAAGAACATCCAATGCCCGATAGTTTTGCCACTTTATGAGGCTCAATATCAAGCTCAAAACAAGCCTGTACAATAGCTGTACTAATAGAGTCATGTCCACAACCGGCACAAAGTGTAGAAATTGTTCCTTCGTATTCAGCAGAAGTGTAGCCCAACTTATTTTTGGGGAGTTCAGGATGTCGAAAAACGGGTTTATAAAAAGTCATTTTAGGTACGATTCTTTAAGGGTTATTTAATCTGTGAAATAATGTCATCGGCTGTGATAGGCATACCGCTATAATTCAAAACAGGAATCAATTTGGCAGGATTAATTCCCATTTCAATCATCATCAAGCTACGGAGTTGTGCATCTCTGTTTTGTTCAACCACATATATTTTGTCGTGTGAAGAAACAAAATCATAAACCGCTTGGCTAAAAGGGAATGCCTTGATACGCATAGCATCCATTTTGAGTCCTTGTTGTTTCAAAGTATGCATGGCTTCTTCTGCTGCATAGATTGAGGTACCATAAAAAATTATACCCAACTCATTTTCTTTGTTTGCTTGATAGAAGTGTGGTGCAGGCACCATTTCTTTGGCAGTATTGAATTTGTGCAGCAATCTGTCCATATTTCTTTTATAGGCATCACTGTCTTCGGTATATTTTGCATATTCATCTTTGGATGTACCTCTGGTAAAGTATGAGCCTTTGCTTGGGTGTGTTCCGGGATAGGTTCTATATGGAATTCCATCACCGTCAATATCGAGATAACGTCCAAAATTTTCAATTTTTTCAAGGTCTTCCGTAGAAAGGACTTTCCCGCGTTTGTATGTTTTTTTATCATCCCAAGTGAGAGGGGCAGACATGTGGTCATTCATGCCCAAATCAAGGTCAGAGAGCAAAAGCACGGGAGTTTGCAGCTGCTCCGCAAGGTCAAAAGCTTCGGCAGTCAGTTCAAAGCACTCAACGGGAGTGGACGGAAACAGTACTATCTGTTTGGTATCTCCATGAGAAGCATAAGCGGCTTCCATCACATCACTTTGCTGTGTGCGTGTTGGCATTCCTGTGGAGGGTCCTGTGCGTTGAATATCAATCAAAACAACCGGAATTTCTGCAAAATAAGCTAAACCCAAAAATTCGTTCATCAATGACACACCCGGTCCGCTGGTGGCGGTAAAAGAGCGTGCACCGTTCCAACCCGCACCTATTGCCATACCAATTGCCGCAAGTTCATCTTCGGATTGTACAAAAGCATAGTTTTTCTTGCCGGTAATGGGGTCTATACGGAATTTTAATCCATATTCATTAAAAGCCTCCGGCACAGATGTGGAAGGCGTAATGGGATACCAAGCACAAACGGTTGCCCCGCCATACACAGCACCGATTCCGCACGCTGTATTGCCGTCTATCATGATGGAATCTTTGACCAAATCCCTGCGTTCTACACGCATTTCCAAAGGATAGCTAAAATGTTCTTTTACATAATCTACACCCATTTGCAATGCCTTGACATTGGGAGCAATCAACTTCTCTTTTCCTTTGAACTGAGACTGCAAGACATCTTCGAGTGCACTAAATTCAATACTCAATAGAGCAGATAGAGCGCCTACATAAATCACGTTTTTGAATAATTGTCTCTGGCGTGGGTCTGCAAAAGCCGCATTGGACATATCCATCAATGGAATGCCCAAATAGGTAATATCTTCGCGTATGAATTCTTCATGCAAATACTTAGAACTGTCATAGAGAAAATAGCCGCCAGGTTTTACACAAGCCACATCTTGTGGCATGCTTTGAGGGTTCATACAAACCATAAAATCAACGCCTTCGCGTCTGCCTAACCATCCGTTTTCGTTCACTCTTACCTCGTACCAAGTGGGTAAGCCTTGAATATTTGACGGGAAAATATTTTTGGGAGTAACCGGCACTCCCATTCTGAAAATTGCCTTGGCAAAAAGAAAATTTGCACTCGCAGAGCCTGTTCCGTTCACATTGGCAAAACGGATTACAAAGTCATTTACTTTGTTGGTGTGTGTCTTTTCTGCTGTTAGGGCTTGAGGGTCGAGCATATATTGTCTTAAAAAAATTGGGTTTCTAAAAAATGAGTTTAATCGTGTGGAAATTAATAAATTATAGTAGGCGGAAGTCCATTTTCTCCGGTATTAAGTGCTTTTGTGATATTGTAATAAAATTGCTGCATATCCCAAGCAGATGTAGGACAGCGCTCTGCACACAATCCACAATGCAAACACACATTTTCATCTTTTACCATGATTCTGCCTGTTTTGACTTTGTCTGATACATACAAGCTTTGCTCTGTATTGTGAGCAGGCATAATGAGTTTTGCACGCAAATCGGTTTCATCTTCTTCATTAAAAGTGAATGTAATACAATCCGTTGGGCAAACATCCACACAAGCATCACATTCTATACATTTATTTTCTTCGAAAACGGTTTGCATATCGCAGTTGAGACAACGTTGGGCTTCGTTGAATGCTTCCAATTCTTCAAAACCGAGTTCCACTTCTTTTTTGATATTGTGCAAGGTTTCAGATTTGTCAGCTTGTGGTACAAGATGTCGTTTGAAATTTTCTACCTTGCTGTCATATCCCCACTCATGTATGCCCATCTTCATACTGTGAAGGTTTACAAAAGGAGAAGGACGGTCTTGTTTTATATCTTGTCCTTCGCACAACAAATGTATGGATATGGCAGCCTGATGACCTTGTGCTACAGATGTAATAATGTTTTTTGGACCCAAAGATGCATCACCGCCAAAAAACACCTTGGGGTGCGTTGAAGCAAATATTTTTGCATCTAAAATCGGCATCCCCCATTGATCAAATTCAATTCCCAAATCTCTTTCTATCCAAGGAAAACTATTTTCCTGACCAATGGCAACAATGACATCATCTGCTTCCATAAACACATCCGGCTCGCCTGTCGGAACAAGTTTTCTTTTGCCTGAATCATCGTACACCGCTTTCACTTTCTCGAACATCATACCCGTCAGCTTGCCTTCTTTTGTAACAAAGGATTTAGGAACATGATTGTCAAAAATCGGAATATCTTCATGTAGTGCATCTTCTATCTCCCATTCGGATGCTTTCATTTCAGCTTGAGGGCTTCTTACCACCACCCTTACTTCTGTTCCACCCAATCTTCTTGAAGTCCTGCAACAATCCATGGCGGTATTTCCTCCGCCCAATACCAGAACTTTTTTCCCGATTGATTTAATATGCTCAAAAGCTACGCTTGCCAACCAGTTAATACCAACGTGAATATTGTCTTTGGCATCCCATCTTCCCGGTAAATCGGGTAAATCACGCCCTCTGGGCGCACCAGTTCCTACATAAATAGCATCATAATCCTTTTCCAATACCTCTTTCAAAGAAGCAACATATTGGTTGAAATGGGTGTGAATCCCCAAATCAAGGATATATCCCACCTCTTCATCCAGCACTTCATCGGGTAGTCTGAAAGAAGGAATCTGACTGCGCATGAAACCTCCGGCTTTGGATTGGTCATCAAATAAATGTATTTCATAACCTATGGGGGCAAGGTCTCTGGCAACAGTCAAAGACGAAGGTCCGCCTCCAATAAGGGCAATTTTTTTCCCATTGGGAGGAAAGGGTCCCTGTGGCATCATTCTTTTCACGTCATCTTTGTGGTCTGCCGCTACTCTTTTGAGACGACAAATGGCAACCGGCTTTTCTTCCACACGTCCACGTCTGCACGCAGGTTCACAAGGGCGGTCGCAGGTTCGCCCTAAAATTCCGGGAAATACATTGGAATCCCAATTTACCATATATGATTCACTGTATCTGCCTTGTGCAATCAGCCGCAAGTATTGAGGGACCGGTGTATGCGAAGGACAAGCATACTGACAGTCAACTACTTTATGGAAATATTCAGGATTCTTAATATCTGTCGGTTTCATGGATATAGATTGTTATGTTTAAAGAGAATTTCTTCTCATGAATGTTTGTTTTCAAATGGCAAATATATCAATATAACTAAGCTGCAATAAATGCGGACTAATTTAAAAAGAAAATAAATAATGAATGGTGGCTATTAACAATCATAGCCCACGGTTTAAACCGTGGGCTATGAATATGCATGAATGTGTTTACAATGGTTTTAACCATTTTCCACTTTGTCTTCTTGCTTTTTTTCAAGTAACTATTTGTTTTCCGGAAAAAAGATAATGCAGGATAATGCCTTAAAATCGCTTCTAATGAAGCCGTTTTTACGATGTTTTTACTTTTAGCCGGTTGGAAAAGGGAGTTGTGCAACGGTTACCGAAGTTATGTGGACGGCTTGCTCGACCTTTTGCTGTCATAATTGCCATAGCTTTAATTTGTCATCTTTTAAATTTCTTCCTCGTCACCAAGCTCGTCTCTTAAGATAATTCTAAACGGAATTTCTATTTTCCTCTTTGTCAGATTTTCAATTGAGTTGTGAAGCGTAGCCTTCATATCTGAATCAAATTCATTTGAGTCCTCATAATCCTCACATATTTTTAAGGCGCAAAAATGAACTGTCTTTGAGTTATCAGTTCGTTCTTTGTTTTCATCTAGTTCATTTACGAAAAAACTTCCATTCGTTGCGTCCGAATAGAACTCAACGAAATCCTTTCTGAATAATTGTAGTTCTATTATTCTAGCAATTGTTTCTGTTAGTTCATTTTCTAAATGAATCAGGTCGTTTGCCTCTGAATTAACCGTGAAAAAATCTTCGTTGTCCTGCTCCCAATTTATCATATATGTCATATTTTCTTATTGTCTATGTAGTATTAAAGTTTTGATAGAATCAATCCAAAATACTCTTATAGCTTTTCTTGTTCTCGTATTTATTTAGCTTTTTGTCTTTCGTTTGCTTAGTCGTCCTTTAAGCTGCCTTATAACGTCAGTCTGACTAAAAACTTAATTTTCTCATAAATTCTTCCGCAAGACTACGCAATTATCTCAAATTTCAGACACATAAAATGAGATTTATTTTAGAAGATGAATCCCATTTTTTAAAAAAGAAAGTATCGTAAAATGCTTTAAAATGTGTGATCAGAGCCAAAAAATAAATGCCAAGTTATTTGAGGAGATATTTGTGCATTATTTTAACCGTTTTTTACTCGACAAGTTCATAATTAGCGCTTCGTCCGCCTTCGTTGGTTTCTTTTAAAATTCCTTTTTCTATCAGGTTTTTTATGTCACGCAATGCCGTGTCAGTTGAAACTTTGGTAATCTTTGCCCATTTTGATGATTGTAATTTTCCCTCAAAGCCGTCAAAGAGCATGTTTAACATTGTTCGTTGGCGTTCATTGATTGCGGTGTTTTCGTTCTTTTTCCAAAATTCGGCTTTTCGCAAAATACGTTGTGTTGTATTTTCAGTAGCAAACATTGCTTTTTTCAAACAATGCAAAAACCATTCAATCCATTCAGTTATGTCACCCGTGCTATGTTGCACTTTTTGTAATACTTCATAATAGCGTTTACGTTCTACCAAAATTTGGCTTGACATACTGTAAAAACGTTCGCCACTACTTTCTGCACGTGCAAGTAACATATCGGTTATGGCTCGTCCAATACGTCCATTTCCGTCATCAAACGGGTGAATAATGATAAACCATAAGTGAGCAATGGCAGCTTTTATCACGAAGTCAAGTTGGTTGTCATTGTTGAACCAATCCAAAAACTTGTCCATTTCAGTTTTGACTAAATTGGGTTTTACGGCTTCATAGTGTATTTTCTCATTGCCCATTGCACCTGAAACTATCCGCATTTCACCTGTTCGGAATTTTCCAACTTCTATTTCATAAGGTCCGCTATGTCCTGTGGGAAAAAGTGCTGCATGCCAACCAAACAACCGCTTTTCACTTAAAGGTATGTTGTAGCGTTGAGTCGCATCAAGCATCATTTCTACAACGCCTTCTATGTGGCGGCTGCTTGGAACGAGTCCTGCGGTGTTAATCCCCAAACGCCTTGCAATGGAAGAACGCACTTGGTCGTAGTTGAGTAATTCACCTTCAATTTCGCTTGATTTTACAACGTCTAAGGTAAGAGCCGTAAGTGTGGCTTCTTCTTTGGCTGAAAAACCTAAGGCGTTCATTTGTCCGATGATTTTTCCCTGTATTAGTTTTACTTCGCCAAATACAGCATTGATGGCTTTTTCATTCCAAGTGAAATCTGTCCATTTTTTATGTTCATAGATGTATTTTGCCATTACTCAAAATCAATTATGCGGCAAATATACGAATTGTTCACCGCAATATTGCGGCATATAATTTACTTATTCACCGCAAATTATAAAAGTTTTTGCCAGACAAAGTCAAGAGCAATGCCCAAAAATTAGCAGTTCCGCAGAGGGAATATTTGGATTTATTAAAAACACGCTGCTCCAAATTGAAATATGTCTTTTGAGAGCTATCCCAAAAAACCAACTATTTTTCCATATTCCTCAACTAACCCTCGCTTAAATCTTTTAATGAAGCCGTTTTTAAGGTGTTTTTAGTTTTGCTGGTTGGAAAAGGGAGTTGTGCAACGGTTACCGATGATATAGGCTGTATTTATTGTCACTACTTAATCTCTGAAATAATTTTCTCTATTGCTACTTTAGTTGAAACAAATTGGTCTATTTTACCATAGTTACTGTTTACTGCATAAACAATAGTTGTACTGTCGCTTGGGAAATAAAGCATATTTGCATAATAACCAACTGCATCCCCACTATGCATAAAGGCAATTCCCTTTTCTGTCTGAATCTTAAAAATTCCTAATCCATAAGATATCGGGAAGAAATCAGGGTCTGGATATTTCTCGTTTTTCCAGGTAAGCATTTCTGCCAAAGAATTTGAATTTATAATTTGACCACTCATTAATGCACGAAAGAAAACATTCATATCATAAGGGTTTGAAATTAATCCACCATCTGCTGTGTAATAATCCCAACCACTGAAATAAGTACTTTCTACTACTTGCAAATTACTGTACATATCAATATATCCTCTCACAGTACCACTTGGAATATGGTCTTCGGCTGCAAACTTTGTCATTGTTAACCCAAGCGGGGAAAATATTTTGTCCTCGAATACCTTATAAAATGGTTTGCCTTCTATTTTTTCAATTAACATTCCAAGCATAATGTATCCGGTATTTGAGTATCGCACATCCTCTCCGGGCTGAAAGTATGATTTTTGATTATATGCATATTTTAATAAGTCCTCAGGTTTCCACTCTCGTATAAAATCATTGAGTGAAGCGGTTTGGAACTTTAGATTTTGAATGTAGTTGTAAATGCCACTTGAATGTTGAAGCAATTGTCGGATGGTTGCTTTGTTGGCATTTTCAATTTTATCAATTACATCGCCTTGTAGGTAAGATGAAATTTTATCGTCCAAACTTAGCTTTCCTTCTTCTGCAAGTTTTAAGATAGTGGTCGCAGTGAACATCTTAACCGTTGATCCAACTCTGGAAATATTACAAGATTTCATATCAATATCATTATACAAATCTGCCTTTCCACTTGCTCCAATCCAGATACCCGTTTGCGGGTGATAGACCGACATTGTTACACCAACAACACCGCTTGAAGTCATATCATTTATTAATGACCGGTATTTATTGTTGTTTGGATTTGCATAACTGCTGTCAGCAAAATTAAAATTACATTCATAAAATGTTGGATTTATGTCCTCCCCTTTGTGACAAGAGTTAAGAAGCGTTATTGCAAGTATAAAAAATAGTTTTTTATTCATTTTATTTAGCCTTTGTATTGATACAAAACTTCGTACCAACATGAAGGTTGATATGTGTCATTACAGGAATAAAGTCAGGTGAATAAGGATATTCTGCCCAAGATTGATATCGCAGAAATATTTTAGGGCTATTCGTTTCGGATTTTTTTAGATAATAACCAATATCTATAGAGAATGATGGATACAATCTAGCATTGCCTCTATCTGCTTTCTTTTCATAAAGTCCGTTTGTAAAAATAAACTCTTTGGTAGTTGCAAATGTGTGCATATACCCAAGACCAAGAAGACCTTCAAAAGCAAGTCCAAATTTTAGGCGATATTCATATCCTAGTTCTGTATTGAGTCCAATTCCTTGAGCCAAATAGTTGTGGAAAAAGTAGCTGATGTTTGCAGTCTGAAATAGTCGGGAATGTTCTTTAACTTTATAATTAAATTCTGTCCCTAATTGAAGTCCGGGGTGGATTGGTGTTGTTACAAACCTTGTAAATGGTATGGCTGAAGATTCATTGAAAATTGAAACATTTATTGGAATTGCTTTCCCTTGTCCGAATACAACTGTCGGGGTAATGAAAGTCAAAATTATTAGTAGTATTTTCATTTTATGCTTTCGTTATATAATAGCCCATAATGGCAGTCCGTCTAATAACTCTTTTCAGTTTCAAAACGGCATTCAATTTTAGATGTTTAATTTCAATTGCACGCTGTTTAATACTTGCTTTTTTCAAGTAACTATTTGTTTTCCGGAAAAAATAAAATTCAGAATAATGCCTTAAAATTGTTTCTAATATAGTCGTTTTGGGTATGTTTTTAGTTTGTTGGATGAGGTGGTTGTGTAATTGGTATTAGGGGCTTTTTTTCAAACCTGTCAATGTTTTTACTGAAAAAACTATGATTAATACAGTTTGTACAATGCAAGCCAAAATTACAGTATCAAACAATAATATATTGGGGTTGTACTGAAAAAATATCAGAATGCATCCTACTGTAAAATTAATAAGCCAAATATAAAGTCCTATCTGATTTCCATCTGTCATAAGCCCATTGCCTATAGTCCCAATAAACACCACAAAAAAAAGAATAAGTGATAGTGTATTATGATGTTGATTTTCAAAGTAAATGTAAAAAAGTAAAAGTATAAAGAGTAATAAAGAGCTTGAAACAAGAATCCAATTTGGATAGACAAAAAGGTTTTCTTTTTTGCTATTCATGCTAAATATCTTGAGTTTATATAATCTTGCAAATGGAGCATTATTAACTATTATCGGGTTATTGGATTTGGGAACATTGTCAACACCGCAGACAACAAGTTCGTTTTCTAGTTCTTCTTGAAAGGTGTTAAACAACTTATCCCATATTATAAATGTTCCGGAGAAATTTTTGTCTCTATAAGGGTCGTTTTTACCATGATGAACCCGATGATGTGCAGGAGTTACCATAAAATACTCCAGCCAGCCACTCTTCTTTATTAAATGATTGTGATTATAAAACTGAATAAAATAGTGAATAGATGCAACGGCAACAAACACATCAACCGGAAAGCCTATTACAGCCATCACCAAAAAAAATGGGAAAGATGTTAAAGACGAATACCACGAATTTCTAATGCCTAAGGATAGACTAAAATGCTCGCCTTCATGGTGAACCGAGTGTACACCCCACAGCAGGCTATATTTATGATGCAATCTGTGTAGCCAATAAAAGCAAAAATCCCAAAGCACAAAAGCTAACAACCATATTGCCCAATAAGGGAGCGATTGTAATAAATCTAAACTAAAAAACTTATAGGTAGTGTAATATGCAGCAACTTCTAAGCCTCTAAATACCCAAAGTAAAATATGTCCGGAGTTTAAATTTGTAATTATTTCCTTCCAAGGTATTGTTTCTTTCTTGTAGAAATACAATATCATGATTTCGATGATAACAAAAACCAACAGCAAACTATTTCCAATTACTAATTCCATAATGTTAATATTTTATAAGAATAGCTCCAATCGAAAACCCCGCAGATGTGCCTATTAAAAAACAAGTGTCGCCTCTTTTTATTTTCCCGTCTTTGATGGATTCATGCAGTAAAATAGGAATGGAAGCGGCAATACAATTACCATGTGTTTCTATATTTTCCATTAATTGTTCTTTTCGTAAGTTGAATGAATTTTTAAGAATAGTAAGCCCAGCCTTGGATGCTTGATGAGGGATAATTGCATTGATATCGCTTAGCTCAATTTGAAGTTCATTTAAGAATGAGTTTATAAAACCGGGAAGTATTTTTTTAGCCAGCTTTAAAAGCTTTAACCCGTTCATATCAAAAGAATGGAGTTTAGTGTCGTATGAATAATCTTTAAAATGATATTTGTTTCCACCGCCTTTTATAATTGTATCGTTAATGCCTTCTGTATAGGTTTGAAAACATCCTTTATAATAAATAGAATTTTCAAATTCATCATAGCCGATAATAAATGCTGCAGCACCATCACCAAAAAGTGTTATCGTTTCGGGGTTATTAGGATTAAGCCCTTTTGAGGCTATTTCTGAACTTACAATAGCAATTCGTTTGTATTGCAAGCCATCCAGCATTTTTGATGCTACCTCAAATGCAGATAAAAAACTTAAACAAGTTGTATTAACATCAATGGTTGTTTTTTTATAATCCTTCGCACCCTGCATTTCGGAAAGGATAACACTTGATTGATTAGGTATGATATAATCAAAAGTAGCACCTGCAGATATGATTATATCAATATCTTTTAAATCTAATTCAGCATCTATTAGTGCGTTTTCTAATGCTTTTGCACCCATATATCCGTTGGTTTCAAAAGTTATATGATGCCTGCTTTTTACGCCCGAAAAATTTTCAGCAAAACCATTCGGAATATTGAATTTGGTTTTAATTTCTTCAGATGAAATAGCTTTAGGCAAATAAATGCCTGAGCCTAAGATTTTAATTCCTTTTCCTGCTTTCATTTTTTACTCTCCTTTTTTTATGTCCAATTGTATGGGGGTCATTATTTAATTTATGGATAGTAATGCTTAATAAGCCGCGTTGAAAAAACAAGCTTTGTAATGCTGTTTCTGCTTTATTGAATGAATTATTATTTTCACTTTGTATAAACAAAGATACTTTTTGTTCTGAGTTTTGTATTACAGCATAATCTGAAATGGTTTCATCGGCCATAACAATTGCTTTTCGTATTGCATCAGGGAAAATCAATATTTCTTCTTTTTTGATTGTATGAAAAACCAGCACATCATCTTGCCTGCCTTCAATTTGATTAATTGCAAGCATAGTGCTGCCACACTTGCATTTATTTTGCAAGGTTATAATATCATTCAATTCATAGCGAATAATAGGTTGGCTTATGCGGAACAAATCGGTAATGATAGGATGAAATTTAGTTTGCTCTGTGTTTATGAATTTTTTCTCTATGACTAAAAAATCTTCATTAAAGTGCAACACACCATACTTGCATGTTGTAGCCAATAAGCCTTCGGTGCATTGATATACTTGGTGAATGGTTTGAGCAAATACTTTTTCAAGATAAATTTTATCTTCAGAGGCAAGCACTTCTGCAATAGAAATTATTTTTTGTGGAGCAATATTCAATTTTTTTCCTTCAATTTCTTTCGCTATTAAAAAAAGTAAGCTTGGTTGACCCACAATTATATCAGGTTTTAATTTGTCTAAAGAAGTTATGTTTTCGCTATTGTCTTGAAGAATATCAAAGAAATGAAATGATAGTAATTGAGATTGAACAGATTGATATAAATTACTGTTGGCTCTCATAAAAAAAGCCACTTTTCGTTTTCGTAGAGAAAAACCAATTACACGGTCTAAAATGCAAGCTACCCATAAAGCTCTTTCGTTTTCGCTTACCAAAAAGCAACCCCTGTTGCCACTGGTGCCGGTTGACAAACCAACTGTGATTCCATCTATTTGCGGGCTAAAATTTCGTGAATTTTCAGCCTGCATGGCAACCTGTAATGCCTCATTTACATCAATACCACAAGTATTTATGGAATTAAAGTTTTGCATAAAAACCGTTTTATTAAGAATGGGTAATTCTTGAATGGTTGTTTTTTCTTTTAATAGTTGCTTATAAAAAGGAGATGCTTCCAATCGCTTCATTTGCTGCTTCCATCTTTTTTGTTGAAGCAAGACATAATTATGCCTATATATCCATTTAGATACTTTTAGTTTAACATAGAAGTACAATATTTTTAACTTAAAGCGCATCTATATCAAATTTATTATCTACAAAATTTCTTGTTGTGGTTTCGCAATGTGTTGGTACAATTATAACTTCAGGATTGCTTTCATAAAATGCTTTGATATTGTAAATGGTCTTTTTACTATCTTTCCAAGAATCAAAAAACAATTTAACAATGGGATGGGGTAGCATTAAATATTTATATGCTTTTTCGTTCCATACAGCGTCAGCAATTAAAAAATACTGTGCTTTTTCAGTTTGTAAGCGAATGCCAATTTGCCCGGCTGCATGACCGGGAAGCTTATACACAATAATTGTATTATCATTAAACAGGTCGTATATAGTTCCGAATATTTTATCATTGGTTGTCATCGAAATTTTTTCAATAAACTGCAACCTTGTTTCTATATCACTCGGAAGCAATGATTTTAGGATACCTTTTGAAAAAGCTAATAACCTTGCCATGCTTTTTACTTGCTGATAGGCTACTTCCGAACAGTAAATGGTTGCGTTTTCAAAGTCACGAAGTCCACCAATATGGTCGGCATGGAAGTGAGAAATAATAATATGTTTGATGTCTTTTGGCTGAATTCCAATCTTTAATAGTTGCTGTTTTAATTCGTCTTTTTCTTGTATGAATACTTTTGTTGTTAAAGCATAAATTTTATTTGGAAAATATTTTGTTGCTTCAAAAAATCTGTTGGTATAACCCGTATCAAAAAGTATCCACCCTTTAGTTGGATGTTTTATAAGCCCAAACAATGCATGAAATTTAATATCCATTTTGGGTTCGCCCCTTACGGCATGGTGTGCCTTGGCTATACAATAACCGGCATAGTTGAGATATAATTTACAGTTTTGCATTTGATTTATACCAGTTTAAAAACTCATCAATGGCTTGTTGGGTGTTTATGGTTGGGCGGTAGCCGAGTAATTGTTTTGCTTTTGTTATATCTAATGTGAAAGACAAACCTAAAGTTCCTACACTGTAGCAGGTGAGAGGTGGCTCTTTGTAGTTGGTCAAAACGGATTTAGTTTCTAAAAAGCGCGCTATCAGATGTGCTGTTCGATATGAAATGCTTTTATCTACCAACGGTGTTTCTAAGGCGTTTAGCACATATTTGATTTGTTCCCACAAGATTACAGGCTCGTCATTTGTAATATTGTAACATTGATTTAACCCTTCATTTTTGACCAAGCACGAAAGAATAATTGCTTCTACTACGTTCTCAACGGCAGTTAAATCCACCTTGTTTTTTCCATTTCCTATTACCCGTAACTTACCTTCATGTTGTGCCCTAATCAATCGGGGCATAATAATACTATCGCCTCTTCCTATCAATGCTCTTGGACGAAGTATTACAAACGGGATATTGGATTGCTCCAATAAAATTTCCGCTTCTCTTTTTGTTCTTGCATAATGATTCACAAATTTAAGTGGTAGTGGGTCTGTTTCTTTAATGTTCAAGCGGTGAGTTCCATCAAAATAAACACTTGGCGAAGAGATATAAATTATTTTTTGTACCCCATACTTTTTTGCACTGCTTAAAATATTCTGTTGAGTGATGATGTTGGACGAATTAAATTCAGCAGCTTTTCCCCAAGGAGAGGAAAACGAAGCTGCATGAATAATCATGTCAACGCCATTAACCAATTCATCAACAAAAACCGAATTTTCTAATCTTCCAAGTTTGTAAATTACTTTTGTGTTTTCAATGCCACGATAGTCCAACAATTTTGTACCGTTAGCTATTACAGTTTTAACCCAATCTAATGTTATTAGTTTCTCTAAGGTTCTATAACCCAAAAAACCGGTGGCTCCTGTCAATAGGATTTTCATTTTAATACTAATTGGTTGATTTAGTAGTTGCTAAATGCCTTATAACGTCATTCTGTATAAAAACTTAATTTTCTCAATGATTGTATCGCAAAGCAATGCATATAATTTCAATTTAAGGCAATTAAAATGAGGTTTGTTTTAGAAGAAGTCGATTTTTTGGGAAAAGAAAGTGTCGTAAAACGCTTTAAATTGTGTTATCAGAATCCAAAAATAAAGGGTAAAATTCCATAGCCCACGGTTTAAACCGTGGGCTATGGAAACCGTGTTGTTTGATTTTGTGTGCTTGTTGACAACACCAAGCACGGCTGAAAAAAAGACCAAATACAACAGCCTATTTTTGTATCAATTTTTCATAGCCCTCATCGCCTTCCAGTATGCCGTCAAAAAGTTCGCCTCCAATTGCAAGAACGGTAATATCATAACCATCTGCACAACCAAATGGCATGAAAATTTGACCATATTTTGTATAATAAAGGCTAATTCTTGCACCCTTTGGCTTGTTTCCATCTTTACCATAGAACTTATCATAAAGTATCACGGAATCGTTTTCAACACGCCATTTGCCCCTATAGCTTACCTTTCTGTCGCAATACCCCACTCTAAAGGTACTATCAGATTTTAAGTCCAAAACCATTTCAAAACCAACTTTGAAGTGGTCTCCATATTGCTTTATTAAAGCTTGCTTCTCAGACTTGCTTAAATTCACGAGTGTGTATTTGCCGGGTACAATCGGTTTCAGTGCCGGCTTCTCCATGCAATGATTACTACAAGACACAACCTTTAGAAAAGCAACAAACAATACAGCTAATCTGATTTTGGTAGGTATATTTTTTTGCATATCTGATAACTTAAGGGTTCAGCGATACAAATATCTGTGCTCGGGACATATTTACATAATTATTTAAGTCAGATTGAATGTTATTCAATGCGTTTTGAAAAACCGGAGCAGATTCAAATGTTCTGTAATAACTTATAAGATTGATTGCAATTAGTGTTTCTTGGTATTATTCTGTTTGAACAGACTATCTAACAACGCAATATTGGGATTGCCATTGTTTGAATTATATAAACGGTTGTATGTTAAGATGACAAATTCACCGGATTTTCTATAAACAATAAATGGAAAATACATAGTACGTTTGTTTAAAAGAGATGCAGGAATAGAATCAATGACTGAAGGAGAATATTTAACCTTAAGATTGGGATATAATATTTTGGCGCGTTGAACCAAAAAGTCATTATCTTCAATAGGCGTAACAATGACTCTTTTTCGCAACTTTCTTCCGGCTTCTTTAAAATATTTATTTAATTCGACATTGCATTGATGGCAAGACGGAGTGTTAAAAATAATATAGATTTCGTCTGTTTGTTCCTTGTGTGCAAAAGCAAACAAGCAGAATAAACCCACTACTAAAATGCTGAACTTTTTATAATCCATATTTTAGGTGATTTAATTTTAGCATTTTCGTTTCTGTATTTACCAAGTTTAATATTATCTAATTGTGACGTTTTGTCTTTTTTTCGAACCACATCAATAGACAACAACCCCTTGCTATCAAAAGACACAATCCCATACTGTGGAACAATATATTCTTGAGTCAATTTCACAGATTGACGCGCCCAATAGTTAAAAGGTTGAGACTTGCTGATGAAGTATCCATGTTCCTGAGAGCTCCATTTTAATTCTACAAAACTGTTTGGAAACCCCTTAAAATAATCTTGCGATATACATAAATACAATGAAGAATCCGTAATAAAAAGTGAGTTATAAAAAATAATTTTGGGGGTTATTGCATCATAGAGTGCTTGTATAGAATTGGCGGGATAATGCAGCACCCTTTTATTCTTTATAATTTTCATTACCGAATCTGAGAAATATATAGAATCACAAGCTAAAGAAGTTATCTGAAATTGTTGATGTGTCCTGTCTTTCAGGTAAACTACATTCAATAAAGGGGCATTATTCTCTATCCAATATAATTTATCATGATAAAAGCGGAAGGGGGTAACATCATAAAAATAATACATCTCTGGGAGAAGTGAAGAATATGCAGTACTATTTTCAATTTTTAAATTATTTAGATTTACTTCTGTGAGAATTATAGTTGAATCTGACCGATAGATTTCATCACCCGGATATGTTTTTAATGTATAAAGTCTTTCGTTCAGAATATAAAAGAACCAAGCGTCTTTAATTATCAAGTCTCCGCGTTTAACAAACTTTTTTTGAGTCGTGTTAAAGGACTGTATGATAATTTTATTGGTTTCATCTGATGCCAATATCAACCATTCTTTGTTGCAGTATATTTTAGAGATGGTGTAACCAGGTTCTTGATAGTATTGATAATACTCAATTTTTCCGAATCTTAAGTCCATTACACCAATTTCTTTGGAATGATTGTGAAGAAAATAAAAATGGTTTTCTTCGCGGTTCCATACCAAATCTTCTAATGTCCCCTTGAGGTGCTTGGCAATTTTTAGGTCTTCGTAAATAGTATCTATCTTGAAATGTACAATCTCATTTTCTTTAGTACATTGTGCTTGTATTCTCGACAAGGATAACAAGCAATAAAGAATTAATATGGCAGCATGTCTCATCAATATTCGGTTCAAAAACGCAAAGATAAGATAAATATGTTTCAAGACTGGAAATAGTTAGTACTTGAAAACTTCTATTAAGTAATCGCCATCAGGATCACCTACAATTGGAGACCATGATACAGAATAAATGCGTGTTTCATTGTCAGGTGTAACTATGGTATAATTATAAGAACCGGTTGGCTCATTATTGTCGTAAATTCTATTGGTTGCATAGACAATAAGGTAGTTTGTAGAATTTACATCAATTTCGTCAAATTCTGTTTCGGGAATACCCATTTCTTCAAGTTTTACCTTATAAATAACACATGGATTATAGCCTTGACCAGTACATGTTAAATCTACAATTGTTGTACCGTTATCATCATTATGCCTTTTGTTAATTACTTTTTCATAGCCCATTGTACCATCACTTAACTTTGTTCCACCTTTAATTTTAACATCTCCTAATTTCTCTTTGGCATAAAGCTGGGTGTTAAACAAAGTAGTCATTACAATAATTCCGAAAGTGAGTTTAACTAAATTTTTAATTTTTGTTTTCATAATTTATTTATTTTTTTGTATACCAACAAAGCAAAATACTTTTTTACTTTCTCGCAAGCTATAAATAATCGCATAGAGCATTAAATTATGGTGCTACACGATAAATTATCAGAAAATACGATATTTGCCCCATGAATACAGGCTAAAAAATAAGGCAAGCCCGTACAAAAAAAGGGTTCTCTCAGGAATATCTCGGAAGTAAAATAGGGGTAAAACAGAGTGTCATAAGCGAAATGGAAGCAGGTAACAGAGAAGTAAATATTGAAGAACTGCTAAAAATATCAGAAACTTTGGAAGAGCCTCTTGCCAAGCTCTTACATTTGCCTATGAATGTGGAATTTAATAATTGTCCGGGAGCGGGTATTGTTGTCTATCATCAATTTCCGCCTGAACTGATTAAGGTTTTGGAAAAGTTGGCAGACAAACTCTGAATCCGGTCTTAGCCCATTGTGCTGTAATCACCCAGTCCAAATTCATTTTTTTCTCCGTTGAGTTCGGCAAAATTTCGAATCATTGAGTTGGTAAATGAAATGTTGTTGATGCATGCATTGGATTGGATAATACTGTTGCTGATGTGGGCATTACGTATTTTGGAGCTTTTGAAGTATGAATACTTATTGGTGGGGTTTTACATAACACCTATGATGGGAGTTACTTTGAATAACGTAAAATATAATTTTGTGACTTTTTGAATTAACCAAGACGACTTATCAAAACGAATCCCACCATAATTACTATGACAAAAATTATGAAAGTATTAATAATAGCAATTCGTTCATTTTGTTTGTGAGATATCTTCAATCTCCTCGTGAAGTAGTCAGTCAAATCAAAGCTTGTATTGAGTATTTTGGCATAGAACTTCCCAATATTATATGCAGCCAAAATAAGAGCTATTACTACAAGACCAATATATTGGACGATTCGAGCATCAAAAAGACTTTCTTTAAAACGCACAGGCGCAAGCATAAACGCCATAGAGCTAATGAGGGCAGCAAATATGACTATTCTTGTCATCCATAGGATAATGTTTGCTTTTTTCATAATGCAAATGTAAGTGCTTTGTTAATTATTACATACAATTATTATTTATCTTGGGTGACCATAATTGTTTAATTGAAGAGCTACCAGTAGGAACGCAATCTGGATATGCTGCATCCATTGCATTTACGCAAAACAATAGACTTATTCCACAAGCAGATGCCATAAGCCCTGCTGCAGGTCCAGTAAAAGCAGCACCAAGTAAACAAGTTGCGAAACCATATGCACAATTGTTTATACCAGCTCTATAAGCATTACAATTTGGAATATTAATATAATCCACTTCTTCATAACCCAAGTAATTCAATACAGCATTCCCAAAATATATCTTATTTTCTATTTCTAATAAATTATTCTCAAGTTCGGGGTGTGTTAAAACAAAACTGTCTATTTGATTCATTTTTGAAATAATATTATAAAATGTTGTTATTGATGATAACTGACTTACTTTTACCATGTTATCAACAGGGGTGTTAATTATTGAATTGAATAAACAAAAGGATTCACTATCAAGTTGACCAATTTCATAAATTAATAAACTAACTTCTTTACTTAAACTGTCAATCGTAATCAAGGTTAAAACATTTAAACTTGTTTCATTGTTATTGTTTTCATTCAATACGTTCTCCCCTTCTTGTTCTGTTTTTCTTTCTTTTGTGCAAGAAGAAATCATGGTAAAGCAACCACTAACAATTATAATTGTTAGTATAATTTTCATACTTATTCTTTTCATAATATTTATTAATTTCACCAACAAAGCAAAATACTTTTTTACTTTCTCGCAAGCTATAAATAATCGCATAGAGCATTAAATTATGGTGCTACACGATAAATTATCAGAAAATACGATATTTGCCCCATGAATACAGGCGAAAAAATAAGGCAAGCCCGTACAAAAAAAGGGTTCTCTCAGGAATATCTCGGAAGTAAAATAGGGGTAAAACAGAGTGTCATAAGCGAAATGGAAGCAGGTAACAGAGAAGTAAATATTGAAGAACTGCTAAAAATATCAGAAACTTTGGAAGAGCCTCTTGCCAAGCTCTTACATTTGCCTATGAATGTGGAATTTAATAATTGTCCGGGAGCGGGTATTGTTGTCTATCATCAATTTCCGCCTGAACTGATTAAGGTTTTGGAAAAGTTGACAGACAAACTCTGAATCCGGTCTTAGCCCATTGTGCTGTAATCGCCCAGTCCAAATTCATTTTTTTCTCCGTTGAGTTCGGCAAAATTTCCAATCATTGAGTTGGTAAATGAAATGTTGTTGATGCATGCATTGGCTTGGATAATGCTATTGCTGATGTGGGCATTGCTGATTTTGCTGTTCTTGCCTATGGAAACATAAGGACCTATCTCTGCCTGGCTGATTTCTACCCCTTCTGCTATGTAACAAGGTTCAATAATTTTTACATCAGAACCAAAGCGTCCTAAAGGAGTAGCCACCTTGTGGCTGTTGTTGATGAGCACCCGTTGATTGGTATAAACAGTAGCATTTTTATTTCCGCAGTCGAGCCATTCTTCTACTTTGCCGGGAACAAAACGCAATCCTTTGGTTTTCATGTTCTCAAGCGCGTTGGTGAGTTGATATTCACCTTTCTCCTTGATATCATTGTCAATCAGATACTGCAATTCATTTTTGAGATTATTCCCGTCTTTGAAATAATAGATTCCGATGATTGCAAGGTCTGAAACGAATTGTTGCGGTTTTTCAATAAAATCGGTAATAACGCCTTCTGCATTGAGTTTCACCACCCCAAATGCGCTGGGGTCTTTCACAGAATGAACCCAAATCATTCCATCTGTATTTCGGTCAAAGTCAAATTGCGCACGAAACAAAGTGTCTGCAAAGGCAATAATCACTTCTCCTTCTAATGCATGTTTTGCACACAGCACTGCATGGGCTGTTCCCAGCGCAACGTCTTGGTAGCAAATAGTTCCTTTTGCCCCCACACTTTCTGCTATTGAGATTAATGATTTTTCGGTCTCTTTGCCAAAATCGCCAATGATAAAGGCTACTTCGTCAATGGTTTCACCACAAATTTCGGCAATATCTTCTACTAATCGTTGCACAATGGGTTTGCCTGCAATAGGAATCAATGGTTTTGGGACTGTTAAAGTAAAGGGTCTCATTCGTTTGCCTTGACCCGCCATGGGAACTATTATCTTCATACTATCGTTTGCTGCTTAATTATATTTATTTTCCTGTATGTCCGTAGCCGCCTGCACCTCTTTCGGTTTGGCTGATGTTCTGTGTTTCAACCCAAGAGATTTGGGTAACTTTTGCAAAAATTACTTGTGCAATTCGCTCTCCATTTTGAATGGTAAAAGGAGTGTCAGAATGGTTGATGAGCAACACTTTTATTTCTCCTCTGTAGTCGCTGTCAATGGTTCCCGGTGAATTAAGTACCGTAATTCCATGTTTGAATGCCAGGCCGCTACGTGGACGTATTTGTGCTTCCATGTCTTGCGGCAATTCAAAAAACAGTCCTGTAGGAATGAGGGCAGTTTTGCCTGATGCAATTTCAATATCCTTTTCCAGAAAAGCCATCAAATCCATTCCTGCAGAGCCGGTGGTTTGATATGCAGGGAGTGGGTTGCCGGATTTATTGATTACATTAATTTTTGTCATTTTCTTCTGAAAAGTTGTGCAAATGTAGGGTTTTTGTCGGGCCTTTCAACCCACCAAAAGAATCCACCGTAGCATAGGGCTGCCAAGATTGTGAATAAAATACCGGGAGGGGAAACATAAAACCAAAGACATATTGCACCTAATAAAACAAAGTTCATGGCTAATTTTCCATAAGAATAAGGTACAGGGTAGTATTTTTCGCCCACAATAAAGCTAATTACAGTCATCCCAAAATATGCCCCCAAAGTAGCCCAAGCAGAACCCACAAAACCAAGTTTTGGAATTAATAATATATTCAGCAGAATGGTTATACATGCGCCCAATGAGGCAATCACTCCACCCATCATGGTTTTGTTTGAAAGCTTATACCAAATTGACAGATTGTAGTAAACTCCTAAAAAAAGATTGGCAAGCAATAGAAGTGGAACAATGGTTATTCCGCGACCATCTTCAAAATATACTTTGTTGCGTATCAGTATTTTGGCAATAAGAGGAAGGAATACCAAGGTTAGAATCAGAATAAAACCACAAATCCATACAAAATAATCCATTACCTGGGCATAGGTTTTCTGAGGGTTTTCATTCTTGGCATGGTTAAAAAAGAAAGGTTCGGCAGCATACCTAAATGATTGAATAAAAAGAGTAATGACAAGGCTAATCTTGTAGAATGCGCTATAAATCCCAACTTCGGTGTCTGCAATACCCGCTGGCAACAAAAACTTCAACAGTATTCTATCAAGAGTTTCGTTCACAATACCTGCCAAACCCACCAGAATCAGGGGGAGCGCATAAGCCAACATTTTGCGCCATAATCCTTTGGGAATAGATATTCTGTTTTTTAATACTTCGGGTAGTAGCAATAAGAAAATACAAGCACTCGAAACAAGGTTTGACCAAAAAATATAACTAATAAAATGAGGTTGTGGGTCAAATCCAATGTATCCTTGGGAATAAGCCCATAAAAATCCGGGTATCAATAGCAAGTTTAAACCAATATTTAGAAAAATGCCTACCAATCTGATAAGTACATATTTCTTGGTTTTTTCTTGTTGTCTCAACCATGCAAAAGGAATCGCTGCCAATGCATCAAAAAACAAAATTCCTGCTAACAATCTAAAAATCACAGTCTGATTTTCATAATCCATGACTTTAGCCAAAGAATCAGCAAATACAAAACCGATTCCGGTTAATATCAGTCCTGTAATCAGAACCGAATTAAATGTGGTAGCAAATGATTTCTTATCACCAATTTCTGTACGGGCAAAGTTGAAAAAAGCTGTCTCCATGCCGTGTGTATAAACTACGTTCAGAAAAGAAGCCAATGTGAAAACTATCGTAACAATACCATAATCAGCCGCAGTACTTAAATAGGCAGTATAAAGCGGGACCAGCAACACATTAATAAATCTTCCAACAATATTTGGAAGTCCATAAGTGAGGGTTTGGGCTGCTAATTTCTTGATTGCTGACAAATGAATCCTGTATTTTGCTTCAAATTAAGGGCTTTTTTATATTCTCCACTCTGTCCCAATGGATTTTAGAAAAAGCTTTAGATTGCCATATTTGAGGAATCAGTTCGAGGTGTTTCATGTTATGTGCATCCGTTCCTAAAAAGTGATAGAATTGCTTTTCAAGCAACCATTCCACAAATTTCTTGCTGATAGCAGAATAATATCCAATAAACGACAATAGGTTTAGTTGAAATTTAGCACCGGTTTGAAAAACCTGCTCTGCCAAGTCAAAATTTGTATGAAAATAAACATACCTATCCGGATGTGCAAAAACCGGTGTGTAGCCGTTTGCAAACATTTCAAAAAAAATATCATGCAGATTTCGCGGCATATTCAAGAATCCTGTTTCCACCAACACATGGTTACCCGCAAAGCTTAGCAAGGGTTCTTTGTCTTTGAGTTTCTTAACAAAACTGTCGTCAATGAAATATTCTGCGGCAAAATCTAGTGTCAAAGGAATGGAGAGTTTGTTCAGTTCGGCTTGTAAAAGCTCTGCCTTTTCAGCAATTAAAGGCCTGGTATTAGGATAGAAATTGGAGATAATATGAGGTGTACAAGTGATATGCGTGTAGCCTAAGTCAACATACTTTTTAGCCATCTCCACAGATTTTGTCAAAGACTCAGAACCATCATCTAAGCCAAACAGCAGATGATCGTGCATATCCCACGTCAGTGGTGAAGAAAGAACTTTGTTTTTAGAAAAAAATGAAAATAGACTGCTCATTATCTACCCAATAAGCGTTTCCAAAAGCTTTTCTTTTGCTTTTTATCTTCATCGTAGTATCCATAGCCATATCCATAGCCGTACCCGTATCCGTACCCATAACCATAGCCGTATTTATTTCCCACCTTAATATCATTAATAATAACAGATAGTTTATTGAGTTTTTTGCTGGCGTAAAGTTTATTTACGTTAGATATAGTGTTTTTGTGAGAATATCCGGAACGAATAACATAAACAGATAAATCGGTCTTTGTCATAATTGTACTTGCATCCGTAACCAAGCCAATTGGTGGAGTGTCAACCATTACAACATCATATTTTTCAAATAACCCATAAATAAGTTGGTCAAATTCTTTTCTGAGAATTAACTCCGAAGGATTAGGTGGAGTAGGTCCGGAAGTAATGAAATCAAGATTTGCAATTCTGGTTTTATGTATGGCATCCTGCCACTGTGTTTGTCCAACGAGTATAGTGCTGATACCGGAAGTATTGGCAACACCAAAACCAATATGTATTTTGGGTTTGCGCATGTCAAAGTCCAGTATTATTACTTTTTTTCCGCTCAATGCAGTTATGGCTGCATAGTTAATTGCAAACATAGTTTTCCCTTCACCACTCACCGTAGAGGTAACAGCAATAAAGTGATTGGGCTTGTTTTCTAACATGAAATCAGCGTTTGAACGAATGGTGCGCAAAGATTCACTTATTGACGATTTGGGATTGTGATCCACTATGAGGGTAGAGGCATCCATCTTTTTCTTATAAGAAGGCACCAAACCCAGAATAGGAGCATAAATCTTCTTCTCAACTGCTCTTGGATCTAACACAAGATTCATCATCATATATCTGGATATAATCAAAAGTAATCCCGGAATAATTCCACCTATGAGAAAATAAGACCAAATCTTATTCTTATCCGGGTGAATAGGCTCATAGGGCGAGGTTGCTGCACTCAAAATGGTAAACTCCGGAACAGTTCCTGCTTTGGAAATTTGGAATTCTATGTGTTTGTCTAAGAGTGATAAATAAAATTTTTCATATAAACTTTGATAACGCTTCAATCGGTTTAACTCGGTTTCCAATGTCGGAAGTTCATCAAAGGAGCTTTTGTACTCAGTTATTCTTGTATTTATTTCGGTAATCTGTGATATCAAAGAATTCTTGTATTCAATCACATAGTCTAATAGTTGTGATTTAATAATAGATATTTCTAAATCAATTTTTTTGAATGGAGTAGTAGTGGTTTTGCTGGAGATTTTGAGCAACTCTCTTTGTTTATACAATTCATTTAATTTGTTTACTCCATCTGTAATTTGCTGATTGTCAATTCCAAAAACCAAGGGAAAAACATTATCCTTAACCGCATCACGTTGAATAAAATTCAGAATTTCTGCAACTTGTTTATTTTGCAATTCAAGTTGTGCTTTTTTATCTTCCTGTTCTTGTGATTTTTGAATGATAGAAGTGAACTCTGAGCCCGGATCTGCTGTTTTATTACTTCTAACAAACTGTTCTATTTCCTTCTCTGAGTCATCTAATTTTTTGGAAGTTTCTTGAAGTTGATTTTCCAAAAATAATATTGTCTGCTCTTGGGATGCTTGTTTTTTGGCAAGAGAATGTTTCATATAAACTGTGTCGAAGGCGTTTACAATAGCCATTGCTTTTGACCTGTTAAAATCCGTAAATTCAATTGCAATAGTTCTTGCTTCTTTGACAGCAGTGCTCGCTTCTAAACCATTTCTTAAGAAAGATATAAGTGCAGATTTGCTGTTAATTCTAAAATAATATTCTTTTTGGTTGCCTATTCCCCCTTTGATTGCCTGGTTCCAAATCAAAGCAAACTTTAGCCCTTGCATTTCAATAACATCTCCAATATGATAGGTGCTTGTCTCTATACTATTTTCAACAGTGGATAGTGAAAATTCTGATTCTGAGACAAAAGAAACATAGTAGTTGATATCTTGCATCCCCGATTGATCGCCTGATATAATCTTAACCTCAAAAGGATTTGTTCTGTATAGTTCAGTAGTAAGAATATTACCGATAGCATAGTATGATATTCCTATGTCAAGATAGTCTGCCACTTCTGCAGCTACAAGAGATGATTTGATTAATTCTGTTTCTCCTACAAGATTGTCTATTTGTTTAGCAAAAGGTGTGGCTACATTGCCCATTCCGATATCGGCTGCCTCTGATTGTACATCTAATTTTATAATAGAAGATGCTTTATAGATAGGTTGCGTATAGCGAAGATAGTAGTAGCAGGAAGTAATGGCAATCAACATAAAGATGATTACCCAAATAATCGTCTTTTTTACAACAAGAATCAGTCGAAATAATTCTATTCCATCAAACCCTGAATCATCGTCTCTGGACTGCAGTTCTTCTAACTCGTATTCTTGCATATTATTTAAGTCTATCTATTAAAAGAAAGATTGTAAGAAGGGAATTCGTTATGTAAAAAATTTCTCGGTATTCTCTCAATCCCTCCATTACGGGTTGTCTCACAGGTTCAATATAGACAATATCATCGGGTTTGATATTGATGATAGTGTTTTTCATATCATCAACGGTTCGGAGGTTGACAACCGTAACTTCGGGGTTTTTTAAATCCCCTCTCACTACCCTGATATTATATGCACGCGCATCATTTCCTATTCCGCCATATATTGCAATGATTTCAAGTAAACTTGTGTTATAGTTTACCAAAGGAATAATTTTGCTGCCACTACCTCCCAATACAATTACTCTTTTGTTGGTTACTCTTGATATGATATATACTTGGTTATAATACTTTTCGTAATTAGTTGACAGCAAGCTGTCAAGCTCGGATATCTTCAGACCGGCAACATTTAACTTGCCTATTACGGGAAAAAAACAAAAACCGGATTCTGAAATTTCGTATGTGGGTTTTCCGTCAACACCTCCTTGAGCATCCGTGGGTGCTGCGGTATTGGCAGAAACCAAATTGCCGGAAGGGTCAATAATGGCTTCACCCAAGTTTGTATAAATACTATATTGAATTTTGTCACCGGGTCTGAGTTTGTATTCATCCACCACTTTTTTATATTCTACGGACCAATTGATATCACCTTTTTTTGTTTTGAGCATTGTATTGGAAGTATATTTTTTACACCCTCCCCACACGAACATCAAACCTATGAGCAATATTGTTATATGTTTTCTTATTTCCATTGTTTGTTCTTTAAAAGATTTATTAAATACGTTCCATAGCCTGATTTTTCGAGCGGTTTTGCTACCTTCAATAATTGTTCATCATCAATAAAACCCATCCTCCAAGCAATTTCTTCTATACAACCTATTTTCAATCCTTGTCTTTCTTCTATTACTTGCACAAACTGTCCAGCCTGCATGAGCGAACTAAATGTACCTGTGTCTAACCATGCTGTACCTCTATGCATAAGACCCACTTTGAGTTTTTTTCTTTCTAAATAAATTTTGTTGACATCGGTAATCTCATATTCGCCTCTTGCGGAGGGTTTAAGTGATTCGCTGATTGCTACAACCTCATTGTCATAGAAATACAACCCAGGAACTGCAAAATTGGATTTAGGGTGCATTGGTTTTTCTTCAATAGAAACCGCATTCATTTTGCTGTCAAATTCCACCACTCCATAGCGTTGTGGGTCTGATACGTGATATGCAAATACGATTCCTCCTTCAGGGTTTTTACATGCGTGTAGTAAATCTTGCAGGCTTTCTCCAAAGAAAATATTGTCTCCCAAAATCAACGCAACATTGTCTTTAGCAATAAATTTTTTTCCAATCACAAAAGCTTGAGCAAGCCCGTTGGGAACTTCTTGAAGGGCATATTCAAATTTGCAACCAATAGCACTTCCATCTCCTAAAAGTTTTTGAAATAAGGGTAAATCATGCGGAGTACTAATGATTAAAACTTCTCTTATTCCTGCCATCATAAGCACAGACAAAGGATAATAAATCATGGGCTTGTCATACACCGGCATGAGTTGTTTGCTGATGGCGAGCGTGAGCGGATGCAGTCGTGTTCCTGAACCTCCGGCAAGTATTATCCCTTTCATCGGGTGCAAATTTACATTTATTTGATTATCTGTTGTTATATTGCGTTTGGTAGTAGCTTTTGTATGCACCACTTGTCACGTTGTTAAGCCATTGATTGTTTTGTAAATACCAATCAATGGTAAGAGAGAGTCCTTGTTCAAAATCAACGGATGGTTTCCAGCCCAATTCTTTCATCAATTTGGATGAATCAATGGCATATCTGAAATCATGCCCGGCTCTGTCTTTTACATAAGTAATGAGTTTTTCAGAACTACCTTTTGTTCTGCCGAGTTTTTCATCCAATAACTGACACATCAGACGCACTAAGTCTATGTTTTTCCATTCATTATTGCCACCTATATTATATGTTTCGCCAACTTTTCCCTTGTGAAAAATCACATCAATGGCTCTCGCATGGTCATTTACCCAAAGCCAATCACGTACATTTTCTCCTTTGCCATAAACCGGTAATGGAAGATTGTTTTGAATATTATTGATAAATAGAGGTATTAGTTTTTCCGGAAATTGATGAGAGCCGTAGTTATTGGAACAATTGGAAACTACAACCGGAATTCCAAAGGTTCTGTGGTATGCCCTCACAAAGTGGTCTGATGAGGCTTTGGAAGCAGAGTAAGGAGAATTGGGTGAATAAGGTGTTGTTTCTACAAACTTACCATGATCATCAAGTTCTCCATAAACTTCGTCCGTAGAAATATGGTAAAACAAGCCTTTGCTTATGTTTCCAAACTTCTTAAACGCTTCTAACAGAATGGTAGTTCCTAAAATATTGGTTTTCAAAAACTCTAATGGAAAAAGAATCGACCTGTCAACATGGGATTCTGCCGCTAAATGAATGACAGCGTCAAATTTTTCTTTCTCAAAAAGCTCAGCTATAAAGGTTTCTTCGGTAATATCGCCTTTAATAAATTTGTAGTTTGGTGCATTTTCAACATCTCTCAGATTCTCAAGATTCCCTGCATAAGTGAGTTTGTCAAGGTTAAAAATGGAATATTGAGGATATTCATTTACAAATCTGCGGACAACATGAGAGCCAATAAACCCGGCTCCACCGGTGATGAGTATTTTTTGGGGACTATTCATTTTGTGTATTACAAAATTAGAGGCAATACAGTGAGATTTTATCTAAATAAACCTACTGTATTCTACCACTAAATTTTATTTTTTCTTAAAAGTAAACTCATGGTTTTCAGAACCACTGGTCATTTTCATCACGAGTTCAGACTTGGTTATTTTTATAATTTGATAGCGTTCTATATCATTATTATAGTAAGTGATATTTAACTGGGTTTTGTCTTTATTAAAATCATAGTTAGCCGGGAGACTGGCACCGCCTCTGTTTACAGCACAAGTTCCATTAGCGTTGAATGTAATATCAAAGGATTTTTGAGCAGTCAAATATGCGCTTGTAACATCTGCACCACCCAATGTGGCTTTGTTTAGTGTCCAACTTGCAATAATTAGAGAGTCGGCAGGTCCATCAGATTTTTGATCATCGGTTGTTCCGGTTTTATCTTCTTTTTTACATGAAGTAAGATTTGCAGTAAAAAAGGTCATTACTGAAACAAGCATCAGAAGGGTTAGGATTTTTTTTGTCATAATATTATTTTTTTAAGGGTTGTCAAAAGTAATCAATAGTTTTTTCAGTTTAGTCTTTCACTTTAACTAAAAAGATTTCATATATAACGGTAGCAAAAGGAGGTACGAGGTTTGCCACTCCATATTCTCCAAACGCAAGATCAAAAGGCACTACAAAGGTAGCTTTTTCTCCTTCGCGCATTTGCATCAACATATAATTCATCGCTTCGGGTTTGATATTTTCATCACCCACAATAAACCTTGCACGTCCTCCTGCAAGATAAGAGTTGACAAACTCTGCCCCATTGTCCAACAAAGTCCCTACATAGTGAAATTCAACTTCGTTTCCGAGTTGCACTTTCTTTCCTTCTGTGTGATCGGTTATGTAATATCTGATTCCGTTTTCGAGTTTTGTGTCTTCCCAGTTTTTGGATTTAAAGAAGCTGTCTATATTGCCTACTTCTTTTACCAATTTTTCATATCTTTCTCTGTTTTTAATCGCTTCATAATCTTGTGCATTTACAATTTTTTCTAATTTAATCACAAACTGTAAAAACGAACCCGGTTTGATTTCTGCCGGTAATTGCGACTCTCCTCTTGTTTTGATATAAAAAGAATCTGCAGAAATAAGGAAGGCAATACTGTCTCCTTCAGACATCATTGCCAATGCGCTATAAATATCACCACCTTTGAACATGGGTTCCTGAAGTTCTATTTTATCTTGTCTGCGCAAATCTTGGTAAGTGCTGAACAACATACTGTCATCTTCTGTTTTTATGGTGTAATTGACAAAAAGAATTTGTCCTATCTGGGGTAAAATTTTGCTGTCACTTCTATACAAATATTTGAATTGTAGCCCGTCTTTTGTTTTCTCAAATCCGGCTCTTTTGCTACATGAAACCACAAATAAGAATGCAATCATTAGCATTCCGATGCTTAGAGTTCTTTTCATTTTAGTTGGTCTTTATAATCTGCTAAACTATTTTTAAACGTAGAAATCACATTTTCAAGTGTGTCATAACTGTTAGCTCCGGCAGCATTGACATGACCACCGCCACCAAAAAGATTTTTGGCTAAGTAATTTACATCAAAATTGCCTTTGGAACGGAAGCTCATTTTGACCATTACTGTTCTATCGATGATGAGGGCAGACAGTATGGTACCGTCAATTCCGAGTCCATAGTTAACCAAACCTTCAGTATCTCCGGTCTTTACATTAAATCTTTGTAAATCTTCCTTTGTCAGGTGAATTAAAACGGTTTTGTATTCATGCAAAACCTCCATGCGCTCAGACAATGAAAACCCAATGAGTCTAAGACGATCCTCGGTAAAACTGTCATAAACTTTGGCATGGATATCAGCAGGAATAATCCCTGTTTTGAGCAAATCCGCTACTATCAAATGGGTTTCAGAACTAACCCCTCGGAATCTGAATCCGCCCGTGTCTGTCATCATGCCTGTATAAATGCAAGCGGCAACATTTGCATCCATTTTGTCGTGATATCCTTCTGCCAGAATAAATTTATAGACTTGTTCGCAAGTAGATGTAGCCGCAGAGTTCCACCACTGCATGTCATCAAACTGATTGGGCTCAGGGTGGTGATCCATCAAGATTTTCTTTGCTTTTGATTTTTCAACTTCTACTCCCATTTCATTGATTCTTGTGAGTTTATTGAAATCCAGACAAAAAATAAAATCTGCATTTGCAACTAATGCTCTGCATTTGTCTTTTGCTTCTTCAAAAATCACAACCTGATTATTGCCCGGCAACCAAGTCAGAAAATCCGCATAATCTGTTGGCGTAATCACGGTTGAATGCAGTCCCAAATTTTTCAAAAAATGATACAATGCAAGGGTAGAACCCATCGCATCGCCATCGGGTTTATGGTGTGTGGTTATAACAATGTTTTTCGAAGGTGATTGTTGAATCAGTGGAATAATTTTATCCAATTTGAATGCAATTTTTATGGGGTACAAATGTAATAAGGACAGATGAATTTTTGCGAAGTATATTGACCTAACCCATATTAACTGAGGAAAGAGGCTTTGGCAAAGGCGTCTAATTCAGGTATATCTTTGAGAGAATCATTAATATTGTGTCTACTACCTTGCCATTTGACTGCACCTTTATAGATAAAAGCCACTTTATCGGCAGTATCAAACACTGATTTCATATCGTGAGAATTAATGACTGTAGTTATTTGAAATTCTTCTGTGATATCTTTCAAAAGTTCATCAATTACACGTGAGGTTAGCGGATCAAGTCCCGAATTAGGTTCATCGCAATACAAGTATTTTATGTTTAGCGCAATGGCTCTAGCGATTCCGACTCTTTTTTTCATTCCACCACTTATTTCTGCAGGAAATTTTTTGTTAATATTATCAAGATTAACTCGTCTCAGACAAAAGTTTACCCTATCCAATATGTCTGATTTAGTCATGTTAGAGAGCATTTTGAGTGGAAACCCTACATTCTCTTCCACAGTCAAAGAATCAAATAACGCAGTACCCTGAAATAGCATACCTAATTCTTTTCTGACTTGTCTAACCTCCTCTTCATTTTTAGCCAAAAAATCTCTTCCGTCATACAAAATACTGCCGGAGTCTGGTCTGACTAATCCGACCATACATTTCATCATCACACTTTTACCGCCTCCTGACGAACCAATTACGTAATTTAGCTCACCGGCATTGAACTTAATATTGATGTCATTCAAAACCTGAACTCCTTCAAATGACTTATTAATATTTTGTAATTCTATCATTGTTTTAGCGGTGTTTATTTGAGAAGAAGTTG
Source organism: Bacteroidota bacterium (assembly GCA_023957335.1). Taxonomy (NCBI): domain Bacteria; kingdom Pseudomonadati; phylum Bacteroidota; species Bacteroidota bacterium. The sequence goes on from JAMLHC010000004.1 coordinate 153,232, forward strand.
TGCCAAAATATAATCTGCAAAAAGAACCATCACACAACTATATACGACAGCCCTTGTACTGGAGGCACCCACTTCCAAAGCTCCTCCGTGAGTATAAAAACCTTGGTATGCAGAAATAGAAGTAATGATAAATGCAAATGAGAAGGCTTTTAGAATAGAGAAAAATACTACAAACCCTTTAAAGGTTTCTCTGGCACCAAACAAAAATTCCTCTTGCGAAAGTGCACCGGTCAATTCACCTGCAGTGATACCTCCCCAGATACTGAGTGTGATTGAAATTATATTGAGCATAGGAAACATGAGAAGGGCTGCAATTATTTTGGGTAATATCAAATATCCTGACGCATTAATTCCCATCACTTCCAAGGCATCTATCTGTTCGGTAACCCTCATCGTTCCTATTTCAGAAGCGATATGCGAGCCTACTTTGCCTGCAAGCACCAAAGACATAATAGTTGGCGACAATTCCAATATAGATGAGTCGCTCACAATCTGTCCTATAATAGAAGCGGGAACAAGTGGAGACACAAGCTGATATGCGGTTTGAACGGTAGTAACTGCGCCAATAAATACCGAGATAATGGCAACAATAGGTAAGGAACCTATTCCGATGTTGTTCATTTCAATAAAAACTTGATTGACGAAAATCTTGGTTTTTTCTGGCTTAGAAAACATACTTCTGAGAAAGAGAACATATCTTCCGAGTTGATAGATATAATTAAATTTCATCTTCTAATTTGAGTTTGCGAAATTAGATAGTTTCTATTTACTTTTGACACATGAAAAAAACAGCCGTTATAACAGGCGGGACTAAAGGAATAGGAAGAAGTTTGGTAATGGCTTTTGCACGAGAAGGTTTTGAAATTATTACCAATAGTCGCAGCTCAAAAGATTTGCAAATACTGCAAGATACCGTGTTGTCTGAAACAGGGGCTCGTATTCATACTTTTAAGGCAGATTTTGAACACAAAGAACAAGTTTTAGCATTTGGTGATTTTGTTTGTCAAACATTTTCTCATCTAAATGTATTGATAAATAATGCGGGCATTTTCATGCCGGGCGCAACCACCGAAGAAGAAGAAGGAGTGTATGAAACAGAAATGGCAGTTAATCTGGCTGCACCGTATTATCTGGTCAGAAAATTATTGCCATTAATAGAAATAGGCAAAGATGGCTACATATTCAATATGTGTTCAACAGCATCCATCAGCTCTCACTCCAATGGAGGTTCATACGCAATCAGCAAATATGGTTTGCTTGGGTTTACCAAAATATTACGACAAGAGCTCAAACATTCTAAAATTGGTGTGAGCGCACTCATGCCGGGTGCAACCTTGACCAATAGTTGGGCTGAGTCGGATTTGCCACCCGAAAGATTTATGCAGCCCGAAGATATTGCCAATTTTATTTTAGCTGCATGGTACAACCGCACCTATACTGTACTTGAAGAAATAATTTTGCGACCCTATTTGGGTGATATATAGCAATAATTTGTTTGAAGTATTATCAAGTTATTGCAACCGTTAATTTCTTGAATTATATCATTGCTGTCCAAGATATTTTTAAACACCAATAAATTGTTTTGAAAATGAGCAAGTTACGCTCTAAAAATGTTGTTTTGTCAAATCTATCCCTCCGATTTCATGTTATAAAAATGCTTAATTGTTGGCTAGCTGGAGGCTTCATTTTAATAAAAGGATGATTAAGCCAATACCATAAATCTATTTTAGCAAAAAGATTTACCCTTATAAGTCCCACCAAATTGGACAGATGCCATGCATACTTTGCCTTATTCTGAAGATATTTGAGTAAGAGAATGGTGATTAAAGCAGACCAAACTTGGATAAGTATAGCATTGGGACTTGTGCCTATAAAAGTTTTGATTTTTAGTACTTGTTTAATCTGTTTGAAGAAGGTCTCAATCTCCCATCTGGCTTTATAGAGTTGCGATATTGTTTCTGCTGTCCAAGATGTGTTGTTGGTGAGGAAAGTCAGTTCTGCTTTTTTTACTGGATCATAAACCACTACTATCCTTAGTTCTTTGGGGTAGTTAATTGCTGTCTTAACTCCCGTCAATACTATAATTTGGTCTTTGACTATTAATCCCGTTTTGTCTTTAATCTCATTTTCTTTTACCACACTGTATTGTATGTTTTTCTTTAATCTGCTTACAAACGTAATCCTTCTGCTGTCCAAAACATTCAGCCAATTAAAATCTACATAAGCTCTGTCCATAACCAAAACAGAGCCTGAGGGAATATTAAGTGTTTTTGCTATTGCCACATCGTGTTTAAGCCCGTCTGTCATGTGCATGTAAACAGGAAGGCAGGTGTCGTAATCTAATACAGTATGAAGCTTTATTGCTCCTTTTCTTTTGCGGTATTGAGCCCAATCAAACAAACTTAAGCAAAGAGAAATAACTGTGGAGTCTACTATGAAAATTTTACGTTTCAGCATTCTTGCAAACTGTCGTTTCTTTTGAAGTCCGCTATTGAGCGAGTTGAAAAGTTCAAAATAAAGATCCTTGAAAACTTGCCAATTGCGTTGTTGATTTTGATAAGAAATGGTGGATTTACTCGGTGAACATGAAACTCCTAAGTGATTTAAATTACCAGTAGCACTCTTAAGTCCATTCGATATTTCTCTTACACTATTTGCCTTGGCAAATTGACAAAACAACATTGACACTAAATGAGTCCAAGTGTTAACTCCTTTGCAGTGTCTGTCAGAGTCGTGGTTGTTTACAATTTTTGTGAAAGAATTCCTGTCTATTAAGCCAAGAATTTGAGAAAACAGATTTACATTTGTCGTGGGCATGGTGTTTTTTTTTGTACACCCCAAAATAAATGTTTTGGGTTAAAATTTAATCCATGCCCTTTTTACTGAAATTTATCTTGGACAGATGTATGTCCAATCATAAATAAGTTAATAGGTTTTTTTTCACTTCAAATACAATATAAATAAAAACCTTACATATTAAGGGCTTTTTATCCCCCACAAACATACTCCCTTTCCCCAAAAATCCCAACTTTCCCCCATAACAACAAAGTCCGCAGCACCGCTGCGGACTCAGAAAAGAAATAGATAAGATTAACTCTGTTACAGAGGCTGTAACATAATATCAATCTCGTTATCAATATTTGGGGTAATTGGCTGAACCTCGTTGTAGGGTTGGAAACCAGGGTGGTTTACCATTACCGCTACCAACTCCATTTCTGGAATTTCGAGTGTTGCCTCATACTCCCCAATTGGATTTGATGTAGCCACAATAACTCCGCTACTGGTATTAAAGCTAATGTTTACTTCTGCAACTGGTGCCAAAGTAATAGCATTGATAACCGAGCCGCTAGCTGTTGTGTCCGCAGGTGTTGGAGGCGTTGGGTTGCTGGGTTGAGATGTGTCAACATCAAAGCCCCAGTCTCCCAAATTTTGCTCCTCACCACGGTTGTATCCCAACAGAATATCTCTTGCCGAAGTAAGGTAGAATTTCAGTGTACCTTTGGTAACACTGATTTGTTTTCTGCCCCTACCCATTGCAAGGTCTCTTTGCTGAAAAGCTGTTTCGCGGTCGCGATTCAGCTTAACAGTAAGGTCTTGCTTTGCTTTGGCAATGTCGTATTTGACTTGCAAATCCGCCATATCAAAGTCTTCAAGAGGGCTGTCCACTCCATCGGCTGTATTTTTGTCCAACACCGCTTTTGTGAGTAACAACAGATCAACAACATTGCTTGGAATTTCTACCGAAACCCCCGCCTTGCTGTTAGTCTTTACATCAAAACCCCAGTCTCCGAGAAGTTGCTCTTCTCCGCGAAACTGTCCTAATAAGAAATCGCGGATTCCACTAATGTAGAATAAAACGGTTCCGGGCGTGTAGGTCTTCTGACCCGACTGTTTGCCTAACGCAAGGTTGCGTTGTTGAGTGGCAGTTTTGCGGTTCAGCGCCAATTGTTTACCCAAACTATTCTTTTCTACGGCATAATCCAACTTGGCTTCCATGTCTTCCATATCCAAAACTTTGAGCGGGCTATCAACCCCAACCTCATCATTTTTTAACAGCACATTAGCAGCCAAAATCAAAAACTCCTCGATTTTTCTAGGAATAATAATTCTTGCATTTTTTGCCATAATTATTTGGTTCTAAAGGTGAAACAATACATTGGTCAAAATCGCCAATGTGTAAAACTACTCATGCAGTTAAGGGTTTTTCTGCAAACCCTGTTTCAAGGTCGGTCGCGAATAAAATACATGAAAATGGGTGTGCGAATAATCCGCCATGCATTGTGTGAGTAGCCATTTACACAAGTTGGCAATATTGCCAACTGCGGCAAAATTGATTTGTTTTCAAACCATTTTTTAGACACTTTGACTGCCTTTGTTGCCACAAAAGTTGTTTTCAAAACCTTGTTCGGCAACATCCAAAAGTGTTTCGTCAGCATCCTATTCTCTTTGGGCAACATCCAAAAATGGTCCGTTAATGTTGACGAAGCATTTTTGGATGTTAATGATTGACTTTTGGATGTTGCCGAACGTGTTTTGGAGCTAAAAACATGAATTGTTGATATTGACGATTCATTTTTGGATATTAATGTATGACTTTTGGATGTTGCAGAAACACTTTTGGATGTTGCAGATTGTGTTTTGGAGCTTGACGGAAGTGTTTTGGATGTTGCCCAAACACTTGTCAAAACCACACTAAGCGTTGTAAACACTGCCCAAACAGCAACGGATGTTGACGAGGTTGTTTTGTATATAAACTTATATGTGTTTGATTTGAACTCCATGTTTGTACTCCTTAACCTATTGTGCGCTTTTTTGGCAAGTTTGGTAAAGGTACTACCAATTTTTGGATTTTCCAAAAATATTTGATGGGTTGGGGGGAGCGGGAGGATGGAAAGGTAAAAGAAAAATTCTAGTTTAAGTGTTAATTGCCTCGTTCCATTGACTTTGTGTAGTCTGTCTTTGCTGCCAAGGTGATGGGCAGTATTTTATTTGATTTAAATCATTAATTATTTTGTTACCTAATAAAATATCATTTACTTTACACTTAATATGAATTAACTTAGATATATCACTGTCTCTGCCAGAACACCAACCCTTCCGAGAATAAATAACTTTCTCGAATTTAATATTCTTAAACGCACTTTTAAAATCAAAAACAATAACGTTATCCATACTATCATTAATTCTATCATTGAGTCTTTTATCTTTAAAGTCTTCTAGCTTCGAATCATGTTTGATTTCCTTAATTAAATCAACAATAACAATTTTGTTTTCGATACAGAACAACTCCCAATCTTTCTTTGAGAAACCTTGTTTTATATGAAGACTTTTGCCAATCAAACATTCAGGCAAATATTTCCAAAAATAATTCTTTTCCCTGCCGTAGAACCAAGTCGCATTATTTCCATCTTTGCCATTATAACTTTTGTTATCGGGATTAAAAGTTCCAATAATTAAGAGGTTGCATTTTTGACTTATACTTTCACCACAAAACATTTGTGATTGTTCAATTGATTCAAGTTCATCAATAAATCTATGTTTAATACTCATTGTTGCTATTTTTAATTAATCATTCAACAAGTCAAGAATATTAACTGATATAACATCGTTACCTACCCCCAAATAATAAGAATTACAATCCCAATATAATTTACCAGAAGTATTTTCCAATACTAAAATATTATTCCAATTAAGTGTTTCGTAAAGATATGTTTTCGTGTTGGATCTAATGGCAAGATATTTACCATTTGGGCTGAATGAAGCATCCCAATTTACACTTTTAATTCTCTCTTTATATGAGCCAAGTTCAATAATATTAAATTCTTTAATTTTAGATTTAGATTTCAAATCTAATATCTCTATGTTGGCGCTAGTTAATCCCAAATCAATGTCATCTTTAATATTAGTTGATATAACTAGATTATATATAGCGTTGTATTTTCCTGTAAAATTTACCTCATTAATAGTCCCAAGAGATTCTGTTTTATTTATTCCATAAACTGAAGTAATATCCGTTTCCTGAAATGCTGAAGTCTTATTTATAAAATAAGGGATTTCGTCAAATCTTAAATATTCAAAATAATCACCATCGGAATGGTTTTGATAATATTTAGATGTATAAGGGCAACAATTAAAAAACTTACTTTGAAATGTAAAGTCAATATTAGAACTGTCTAAATTTCTAATCCGAACGCCTTTTATTTTTGAAGGATTAGAGATTAAAGGTGTATTGAAGTCATAATTGAAAAAATACTTAGGTTTTCCATTATTGACAAAATACCGCATTATATTCTCATCATAATTTAAATTTCCATTTCTTAATCCATTTTCCAAACCAAAATATCTGGTAGTTTCACTTCGTTCGAAATTATAATTGTATGTATAATGAAGACTTTTTAAATTCACCAGATATGAATTATTTGTTAAGTATAAATTTTTAAGCAAAGACCCATCTTTCAATGGTATAATAAATTCATCACTTGTGCCTAAATTTACATTCGAAATTAAAACTAAGAATGGCTCATATGTGAAACTCAATAGATTAAAAAAATACTTAACCTCAACAACTATATCGGAAAAATTATTTAAAATATTTGACTTTGCTTCTGACTTCGCTTGTGGATAAATCAAACTAAAATCTTTTCCAGAATATGGATTTTCAAAAACAAGCCTCCATGCCTCAATATCTTGGATATAATTTGAAATATTGAAAATTTTGTCAACAGCAGGTTTGTGTATTTTTATAGAATCCTTAATTACATCATTTAGAGTGTTAATCAAGCTATCTTGCATTATATGAAAGATTGGTGTGATTTTGTTATTTACATCTCGAATTCTCATATACTTTTCAAAATCACTTTCAAGTATTTGATTTTTAATAGTCTCTGAGTTTATATTGGCATTATAATAACTATACAGCGAGCTATCTATGTATTCAAGCTGTTTTAGTATTTTATATTTCATGTTTAGATTTTGTTTAATGAAATAAATTTTATTTTTAGAATAAGAAATTTCGGCTATTGTTAATCCTCCGTAATAGAGTTGACCAGAATTATCATCATAATGCGCAAACCTTCCATCATATAAAATCTCAGATGGCAAGAATGTTACACTAGAAATATCTTTGTAAGCAGGATATGAATATTCAATATCCATCTTCAATACTATTAGAGTTTTATAGGCATAAAAGATAATATTCAAATCATCAGTTAATTGAATTGGCTTTTCATTATTAATATCCCAATCTTTTTCATTAAAAAAACCTTCCTTGTCAACGTAATATTCTTTTAACTGAGAACTGTATACTAATTGCTCTTTTTTAAATATATAGATTTTGGGGAATTTCAAAATAAAATATTCATCTTTTGAACTTGGTTTTAAAGGTTTGACTTTAATATCATCGCCATAAATCAATTTTAGCATTAATGCTTTTTGTTCACTACTCCCCGTAATTGCTTTAAACTCTTTTTCTATATCATTCTTTATAGGGTATGTAAAGTCATCATATAATTTAAGCTCCATTTCGTTAGATGATAAATCATAAGAGTAGTGATGATATTTTCTTGGATGACAACAATTGACTAATGATGCATGGATTTTATTATTTTCAAAGAATATTGCCTTTACATCAAGTCCATTTCGTGTTAATTCAAAAAGATTTTTTGTTTCATAGTTAATAAGGTCTAGTTGTTTTATGTAGTTATTATCGTAGTAAAACAATTTGGTATCCTCTGGATTAAAAAAGTAATTTGAGATATTATTGAAGCTGAACTTATGTATAGCATGTCCATCATTCAGGTCAATAATATATCCATATTTTATTGTGGGCTGAGCTTCAATTAATGTATTTACAGCAAGTGCCGTTTTGCCATTATTACTAATAGAAAGAAAAATAAGATTTAAATATTGGACTTGACCACTATCTAATATAAAGGGAGTTAATTCTAATTTTCTTTTTTGGGTTGAAACTGTTGTAGGTGCGTGTATTTTACTAAAATCAAAGGTTCTAATTGTATTAGAAGGTGCCTCCTTCTGATAATATACATCATCATTACTTGATTTTATCTTGTTTGGTATTTTTTCTTGTGCGAAAGTCAAAATAAAGGAAAAAACAAAAAGTAAGATTGTAAGAGATCTTAAAATTCGGAATATTTTATTTTTCATTTGGTTTTAATCTTGGTATTTAGTTTGGCAATAATACCTATTTTTTCTCATTGCTGTCCAATATATTTTTAAACACCAATGAAACGATTAGAAAATGAGTAAGTTACGATCTAAAAATGTTGTTTTGTCAAATCTACCCCTCCGATTTTATGTTATAAAAATGCTTAATTGTTGGCTAGCTGGAGGCTTCATTTTAATAAAAGGATGATTAAGCCAATACCATAAATCTATTTTAGCAAAAAGATTTACCCTTATAAGTCCCACCAAATTGGACAGATGCCATGCATACTTTGCCTTATTCTGAAGATATTTGAGTAAGAGAATGGTGATTAAAGCAGACCAAACTTGGATAAGTATAGCATTGGGACTTGTGCCTATAAAAGTTTTGATTTTTAGTACTTGTTTAATCTGTTTGAAGAAGGTCTCAATCTCCCATCTGGCTTTATAGAGTTGCGATATTGTTTCTGCTGTCCAAGATGTGTTGTTGGTGAGGAAAGTCAGTTCTGCTTTTTTTACTGGATCATAAACCACTACTATCCTTAGTTCTTTGGGGTAGTTAATTGCTGTCTTAACTCCCGTCAATACTATAATTTGGTCTTTGACTATTAATCCCGTTTTGTCTTTAATCTCATTTTCTTTTACCACACTGTATTGTATGTTTTTCTTTAATCTGCTTACAAACGTAATCCTTCTGCTGTCCAAAACATTCAGCCAATTAAAATCTACATAAGCTCTGTCCATAACCAAAACAGAGCCTGAGGGAATATTAAGTGTTTTTGCTATTGCCACATCGTGTTTAAGCCCGTCTGTCATGTGCATGTAAACAGGAAGGCAGGTGTCGTAATCTAATACAGTATGAAGCTTTATTGCTCCTTTTCTTTTGCGGTATTGAGCCCAATCAAACAAACTTAAGCAAAGAGAAATAACGGTGGAGTCTACTATGAAAATTTTACGTTTCAGCATTCTTGCAAACTGTCGTTTCTTTTGAAGTCCGCTATTGAGCGAGTTGAAAAGTTCAAAATAAAGATCCTTGAAAACTTGCCAATTGCGTTGTTGATTTTGATAAGAAATGGTGGATTTACTCGGTGAACATGAAACTCCTAAGTGATTTAAATTACCAGTAGCACTCTTAAGTCCATTCGATATTTCTCTTACACTATTTGCCTTGGCAAATTGACAAAACAACATTGACACTAAATGAGTCCAAGTGTTCACGCCTTTGCAGTGTCTGTCAGAGTCGTGGTTGTTTACAATTTTTGTGAAAGAATTCCTGTCTATTAAGCCAAGAATTTGAGAAAACAGATTTACATTTGTCGTGGGCATGGTGTTTTTTTTTGTACACCCCAAAATAAATGTTTTGGGTTAAAATTTAATCCATGCCCTTTTTACTGAAATTTATCTTGGACAGATGTGGAATTATATTGTATATTTGCAACCTTAAAGAAAATTGAATATGAAAAAAGTAATTTTATCGTTAGCCGTCATTCTGGGCTTTTCAACTTTATCAAAAGCGCAGAATAGTACAAACGTATTAACTTTAGATAACAATCCTTATCGTTATCAGGTTATGGATCATGGTGATTTTTCCAAAAAATTTAATCAAAACGCCAACCGTAGAGAAGCAGGTGGCTGGTATCAGTTTGCAGGTGATTATGCAAATTCAAACGGGCTTTCTTACACTCCTTATGTGATGTTTGTTTTCCCTGATAGCGTTCATGTTATGTATGACGAACAATTAGGAAGATCAAATACTCAGGTTGTAGGAACAATATTTGACCCTAAAGATCATGTTTTTATTGACGCGGATGCAGGAACTCCCAGATACCTCAGTCGTTGGACAAACTATACTGTGGATTCTATGTATTGGAGCCAAGCTTATATCCGTCAGGTGGACTCAATGGATGTTGTTAATTCTGTCTATGCAACCGCAACAGTAACCGTTCTTGATTATACCCAACTTACTGGTGCTGTAATTAATATTGGAGTGAGTCCTACTTTCTTAACTTTGGAAGAAGGTTCAGAATGGAATGCTGCAGGAGATAATTATGCAACTGCAACCTCTATTAAAGATGCGCTTGTTGCATCCGGCTATGATGCAACAGTTGTTGACAGCATTATCACAATCAAAGCAAAAGTTATTGGTGTTAATGGTAACGCTTATTCAATTTTTTGCAGTAAACCTGAATTGGAAATTACAAGCCAATTTTCCGGTGGTGCAGACAATATCACTAAAATTGAAATTGTGGATACCCTTTATATCCAACATTTCACAGGTGAATCTAACAATATAGAAATTCGCGGCTTAACTTTCCAAGGCGATGCTCAAACATATTATGCAGGTATGCCAGCAATTGATAAGTATGTTCCTAATACTCTTATGAATACCGGAGCATTCAAAACAGATACAGTTCTACTTACCAAAGATATGCAGGATTCTATGACAGAAGATTTGAAGTTTAGATCAAGAGGTTTGTCTATGTATATTGGAAAACAGATGACCGGTAGCAATGATATTCCGAACACACTTTATGGAGTTACTTTTGTTTTTAAGCCAATGAAGAAATATTCTTTTAATGACACCTTACTTTCTGTAAACAAAAATGTTTCAGTTGCAAATAAACACAATGTACTTGCTATTTCTTATTATTCTCAAGATGGACAAGTGCTAAGAATTGTTGATCCAGAGGCTATCAACAACATGTTTACAACAAATAGCGATTTGAGATACGGAGCCACAGGACAAGGCGGTTGGAAATCTTATCGCCCTTATCTTTCTGGATTCTCCGGAACATTTTTCCATATTACTCCTGGAAGCAATTTGGATGTAGTTACTCCTAATACAAATGGTTATGGAATGGGAGATGCTTATCCTAACCCTACTGACAATGCACTCAGTTTTTCAATTCCTTTCTCTTTAGGTGCTGCTCAAACTGTTACTTTTACTGTAAAAGATATTACAGGAAGAACTGTTAAAACAATCTCTGCTGAGTATGTTGCCGGAAACAACTTTGTTGAAATCCCTACTGCAGGTCTAAACTCAGGAGTATATTTCTATACAATGGATGCTGTTAATTACAATGCTACAGGCAAAGTAATTATCAAATAAGTAAGACAAATCTTTTATAAAAAAAGCCTTCTCAACATTGAGAAGGCTTTTTTTGTTATCACTACTTTTAGTGTATTTGTTGACAATATTATCTTAATATAAACGTACTTAAGATAGCCTCGCCTGCTTCTTTATATTGCTTGTAGGTTGCTTCCTCACAAGTGAATGTTAATACATAGGCTTTATTATTTTTTATTCTGTATTGCTGTTCAAACCACAAATGATATTCGCCTTGTTCAGCCGTAAATTCTAATTGATGAAACTCATCATTGTCTGATTTTTGTCTTTTACTGTTCAATATTTTGGCATTTGTAATCAATGATTGAATCTGCTCTTCAGAGGCTTGTACGTATTGTTCCAAATCAATTTCTATATCGCTTAAATCTTCAACCATCAGGTTGATATTGGTTCTGAATATTTGATTGCTTGTTTCGGGTGGGGCAAACAAGACAAAGGATGTAGACATCGCCCCTGTGTTATTCAATTCCCAATCTGGCGGGTATTGAACTGTAAAGGTAGAATCTTCGACTGTTTTCCAGTCTGCGCCTGCTTTGGATTCTGAGTTTTTGTAACCTGGTTGACTGCATGCTATTAACACAATAGCAATACTCATGAATGTCAGAAATGATTTAGTCATAATTGATAGGGGGGTGTAATGATGAACTCTTTATTTTGGCACAAATCTAATTTAAATCAATTGCACACTAGCACTCACTACTAACTGATTATGATTGCGAGCTGCATTTTGAATTATAATGAATGTTTTATAGTATTGCCTAAGATTAAATATTAGATTTTAAATGAAAAAACTTCTCGCATTGATTTTACTGTCTATGCTTTGTTCTGTTGTTTTTGCACAGCAAAAAGCAGATGCAGAAGTGCTAGTTAAAGCCGGTATAGACTTTCACAAGATAGGCAATTATGAAGAAGCTATTATAAAATATGACGAAGCGCTCAAACTTGATTCCAATAACTTATTTGCACTTTCCGAGAAATCCATTACCCTATTTACACTAAAAAAATACTCTGATTGTATTGATAACTGCCTTCAAGCCATTAAATACCATCCGAAGGAAGATGATTTGAAAGATATTTTTGTTATCTGTGGAAACGCATATGATGAGTCCGGTAAAACAAAAAAAGCCATTGAAATATTTGATGAGGGTATTGCGATGTTCCCTGATTTCTTCCTTTTGTACTTCAACAAAGGAGTTTCATTAACAAGTATCAAAAAATATGACGAGGCGGTGCTCTGTTTTCAAAAATCAATGATTTACAACCCTTCACATTCAAGTTCTCACAATGCAATCGCAAGGGTTTTAGATATGAAAGGGGAAATAATTCCTGCTTTGCTTGCCTATTTGAGATTCCTTGCGCTTGAACATCAGGGAAGTAGGGCTGTTACCAATATTGCTAATATGCAAAGGTTAGTGAAATCAACCTTAAAACAAAATGAAGAAAATGCTATCAGTTTAAATATCAATATGGCTGATGACACATCCCAATCTGGGAAGAAGGAAAACGATTTTTCATCAATTGTAACACTGTTATCGGAGTATAACAATCATCAATCTGACAAAATAAACAAGAAAAAATCCGAGGCTGAAAGGCTATCTTCCATGCTTGACCTTGTATGCGATGCCTTCATAGAACATCAAAAAAGTAATGATGGTTTTTATTGGAATTACTATGTACCCTATTTTATTGAAATGAAAGAAAACGGTTTTACATTGACGTTCAGTTATATTGCCTTGTCCGGCACGAATAGCAAAGTCGTAGCTAAATGGATAAAGAAAAATAAGAAAGCGACCGATGCTTTCTATCAATGGAATAGCGAATTCAAATGGGAGTCATTCAAAGACAATAAGAATTAATGCAACTTTCTAATTGTTAGCTCAATACGCCAAGCATCAGTTCCACAAACGCATAAATCAATATAATAGATGTGATATTGAGAAAAAATCCCGCTCGGATCATGTCTTTCATTCTGATTTCACCACTGCTGAATACAATCGCGTTGGGCGGTGTTGCAACCGGCAACATAAAAGCACAACTCGAAGCAAGCGCTGCACCCACCAGCAATGCAAGCGGACTGATTTGCAATGAAGAACTCATGGAGTAAAGAATAGGCAATAAAATGCTTGCTGTGGCGGTATTGGACGTAATTTCGGTCAAGAAATTAATTGCAGCAATAACCATTAGCAAAATCAACCATGGAAATGTGTTAACATTGGCAAAGTGATGAGCCATCCATTGGGTAAGGTCTGTTTCTGAGAAACCCTTAGCAATCGCCAAACCAGCCCCAAAAATCAAAAGCACATCCCATGGAAGTTTTTTAGCAGAATGCCAATTCAATAGCTTGTCTCCGCTTTGTCCGGACGGAATAATAAATAATAGAATGGCTCCGACCAACGCTATTAAGGTGTCATCAAGTTCCGGAATAAGTTTGTTCCATAAAAATGTTCGGGTTATCCAAAAGAATGCGACCGTACTAAATACTAAGAGTACCCTCTTTTCAGGTGTAGATATTTTGCCTAATTCTTCTGATTGAATGTTCATATTGTGTCCTACTTCTCTTTTGAGATTTCTGCTCAAAAACCACCAGCAAATCATCAACAAAATAAAGCTGAATGGCGTGGCAAACAGCATCCAGTGAAAAAAAGAAATTTCAATCCCTGCTGATTCTTTAAGTACACCTGCTAATATGATGTTAGGCGGTGTACCAATCAGTGTCGCTATACCTCCAATAGATGCTGCATAAGCGATTCCGAGCATGAGACTTTTTCCAAACTGAGTATCTCCTTCAAAACGTGTAACAACTGACATTCCGATAGGAAGCATCATTACGACCGTTGCAGTGTTTGAAATCCACATGGAAATAAATGCTGTGGCAACCATAAAACCCAATAAAACACTGCGTTCTCGAGTACCTATTTTCTGAATAATAGTAAAAGCAATACGTATATGCAGGTTCCATTTTTCGATTGCTAAACCAATCATAAATCCGCCCATGAAAAGGAAAATAAATGGGTTTCCATATTCTGCAGAAGTTGTTTTTATTGGCAGCGCGCCTGAGAGCGGAAATAAAATAATGGGAATCAAAGAAGTAATTGCCAATTCTACAGCCTCCGTAATCCACCACCATGCCACCCAGAGCGTACATGCTAATACTGCCTTCCCTTCATGCGAAAGTCCGTGTATATCCACTAAGTAAACTATTACAAAAAGCAGGGGACCAAACAAAAGATTAAATAAGCGTAGTTTCTTTTTGTCCATGGAAGATGACAAAAATAGAAAAAAACGAATGTTACACTCTTTAGTTGGAGTTTCTTTAAAAACAATAGTTCTTCTATCGAAAAACTGTTACTATTTATTCAGGTCTCATCTGCGGGAAGAACAATACTTCTTGAATACTGCTCTGATTGGTCAGCATCATAGTCAAGCGGTCAATTCCTATGCCCAAACCCGATGTGGGAGGCATAGCATATTCCAATGCACGCAGGAAATCCTCATCCAAAGGCATTGCTTCATCATCGCCTCTGCCGGCTAATTTAAGCTGGTCTTCAAAACGTTCGCGCTGGTCAATGGGGTCATTTAGCTCGGAATATGCATTGGCAATTTCTTTTCCATTCACAAACAGTTCAAAACGTTCCACAAGTCCTGCTTTGGTTCTATGCTTTTTGGTCAATGGACTCATTTCAATGGGGTAATCTGTGATAAAAGTAGGCTGAATATAGTTGTGCTCACATTTTTCGCTGAATAGTTCATCCACCAACTTGCCTTTCCCCATGCTGTCGTCAACCACAAGTCCCAATTTTTTACATGTTTCACGTAGCTGATTTTCATCCATATTGCTGATATCGATGCCGGTGTGTTCTTTGATAGCATCATACATGCTGATACGTTTGTATGGGCGTGCAAAACTTATTGTATTGTTTCCAACTTTGGCATCCGTTGTTGCATTCACATCAAGGGCAGCTTTTTCTAGCATTTCTTCCACAAAATTCATCATCCAGTTGTAATCTTTGTATGCAACATAGATTTCAAGTCCTGTAAATTCAGGGTTGTGAGTGCGGTCAATACCTTCGTTTCTAAAGTTTTTGGCAAATTCGTAAACCCCTTCAAAACCGCCCACAATCAGCCTTTTTAGATACAACTCATTGGCAATACGCAAATACAAAGTCATGTCCAGCGCATTGTGATGTGTAACAAAAGGTCGGGCAGCAGCTCCTCCGTGTATGGGTTGCAGAATAGGAGTTTCTACCTCAGTATATCCATGTCCATTAAAGGTCTCTCTCAGAGATTGTACTAACTTGCTGCGTTTGATAAAAGTCTCCTTGATTTGTGGGTTAACAATCAAATCCACATAACGCATTCGATAACGCAATTCGGGATCTGTAAAAGCATCATGAATAACACCATCTTTTTCTTTTGGTAATGGCAACGGATTCAGTGATTTGGATAACAATTGAAATGCTTGTACGTGAATTGATATTTCACCGGTTTGTGTAGTAAATACATAACCCTTAACTCCAATAATATCACCAATATCTAACCATTTTTTGAATAAATCATTATAGAGCATTTTGTCTTCACCGGGACAAATTTCATCGCGGTTAAAATACAGTTGAATTTTGCCTGTGCTGTCCTGCAAAACTGCAAAAGATGCTTTGCCCATAATCCTGCGTGTCATCAAACGACCGGCAATTGAAATATTCTTAAAAGCACTTTTTTCATTTTGATAATTAGTCAAAATGTCTTGAGCAGAAGTATTTATTACGTACTCTGCTGCGGGATACGGGTCTATACCCGCTTTTTTTATTTCTTCCAGAGCTTGTCTTCTGAGTAACTGATGTTCGTTGAGATCCATTGCTGAATTTTAAAGGGTGCAAATATACGAGCGAATCAGGCAGAAAAAGAAGTCGGAAAGTATTTTAGGTGAATCGATTACGATTTTTCAAGTAATTATTTGTACATATGTTGCACAATTCAAGGAAGCTCTTGATTGATTATAGTACAATTTCTGCATCTCCATCCCAGCCCTTTTTCACTTCGACAGGTTGAGCAATAATCAGCATTTTTTCTGCTTGGGTTAGGGTTGAAATATCGCCTGTATCCCAAATCCCATTTTCGTTTCTATCTGCAATTACTTTTAATGAATATGAACCGGATTGTAAATTGGATAAGGTCAAAATACTATCTTCCGGTTTCAAATAGCGGTAGTATTTTTCGTTGTTATAAGTGATTTCAATAATGAGTGCCATATTATTGAATTCCATACTTTCACGTTTGAACTTCAATTCATAGTGGCTCAGCTCCTTTTGCTCGGCTATTTCTTTCTTAAAAGGAGCAATTTTGGAACTCCAAATTGAGTCTTGGTATCGAATAGCACTGTCATGCAATGTAATTTCATATTTTTTACCTTCTTCAAATTGAAACCATACAAAAATTTCATGAGGGTTCCACGTTACCCTCGGTTGGATAGAAACAGAGTCATATTTGAGCCAAATCTTGGAGCTATCAATGGCTTGTATGAAGTGATTTGAAGTGATTTTAAACATTGAATCGTATCGAACACCAATATCGTTTGGAGTAGTGAACAAACGTAAAGGCATGGGTTTAGACAACATTCTAATAGTATCACTCAAAAACAATCTTTCTCCCTTTATATTTTGCACTTCAATCTGAAGCGAGTCTTTATGATGCACAAAAACCAATAGTGTATCTCTATTATTCAATGCTAATAATGGTTCACCGGATTTTGTTTTGACAACAATTTCCGGACTAAATACTTGGTCCTGCCAGAGCAAAGCAATTTGTCCTGAATTTTCAGCGCTTATACTCTTAAAAACCCTTTTCGCAGGTGTATAATATGGAAATGAAAGAAAGACATTCTTTTGAGATGATGTAAATGAATTGAGTGTTGTGTCTGCCTTTTCAACCTGAAGAGGATATTTGACAACTATTTGAGTATCGGCAAATCCAACATACTCGCCATTGTCTGCACTTTTATTTGAATTCTTATCTTCCAAAAAATAGAGAAAATACTGCGAAGGTTTCAAACCCTGAAAATGAAAGTCTCCTTGTGAATTTGTCTTGGTTTGATAGAGTGCTTTAACCGAAAAAAAAGTAGAATCTGTAATGGGCAGGTTTGACAAATAAACATAAGCGGCTTTGAGCGGTTCTGCCTTATCTGTCTTCATAATTTTACCCGAATACTCGGCTGAATCTATCTCTGTTCCGGTTGAGAATGTTAGCGTAAAATTCTCATATACATTTCCTTCATTAATATCCTTGATACTTCCTCCAAAATTAAACGTATATGTAGTGTTAGGTATCAACGTATCTGTCCATGAAATAATGGCAGTTTTACCTGAGATTTTTGAAATAGGCTTGTATTTGAGTGGAGGAGAAACAATCAATTCATTGTTTAAATTGTCAATACTTACATATTCATCAAAAGTGAGTTTGATATATGATTTATGATAAGAAGTCTGGTTTTTTTTCGGTTCGGCTTTGGTAACTTTGGGTGGCTTCGTATCCTTTGGACCCCCAGTGGGTGCAAGCATATTGGCACAACCCCATAGTACCATTAAAAAGAATAAAGAAAGAATATTGACCTGCTTCATTATCAGCGTCCAAAATAAACCAATAAAACCGAAATATCTGCCGGTGAAACTCCGCTTATTCTGCTTGCTTGCCCCAATGTCTCAGGTCTTATTTTGCTCAGTTTCTGACGTGATTCGGAACTTAGAGACACAATTTTGCCATAGTCAAAATCGGGATTTAATTTCACATTTTCTAAGCGCTTTATCTTGTCTGCAGTTTCTTTTTCTTTTGCAATATAGGAGGCGTATTTAATGCTGATTTCAGTTTGAGTGATATCATCTTCGGGCATAGAACTTATAACCTTGTTCAGAGATTCTACTTGTTTTAAATCCTGCATGCTTACTTGAGGTCTTAACAAGATTTTAGAGGCTTTAATTTTCTGTTCTACAAGAGGGGTGCCTAATTTTTCTAAAACAGGGTTTATGTCATCAGGTGTAAAGTTTTGACTGTCAAGCTCATGTGTTAGTTCTCCAATATTTTTTAGTTTTTGTTCTAATCTATTTTCACGCGATTCTTCAGCCAATCCAATCTTTCTTCCTAAGGGTGTCAGACGGATGTCGGCATTGTCTTGTCTAAGCAAGATACGATATTCAGCCCTTGATGTAAACATTCGATACGGTTCTTCGGTTCCTTTGTTTATTAAATCATCAATCAGTACACCAATGTAAGCCTCTGATCTATCCAGAATAAGTGGATCATTTTCTTTCAACTTTTGATGTGCATTGATACCCGCCATTAATCCTTGGCAAGCTGCTTCTTCATATCCGGTCGTTCCGTTAATTTGACCTGCAAAATACAGATTATCAATTAGTTTGGTTTCCAAACTCAACTTCAATTGTGTAGGTGGAAAATAATCATATTCGATTGCATAACCGGGTCTAAACATTTTGACATTTTCAAATCCTTTAATTTGTTGTAATGCTCTTTGTTGAATAGCTTCCGGCAAAGAAGATGAAAAACCATTTACATAAACCTCTATTGTATTCCAGCCTTCAGGCTCAACAAATATTTGATGTCTGTTTCGCTCAGCAAATCTATTGATTTTATCTTCAATAGATGGGCAGTAACGAGGACCTATTCCATGAATATCACCGGCAAACATTGGGCTATCAGCAAACCCTTCACGCAAAATTTCATGCACTGTCTCATTGGTATAGGTAATAAAACAACTTTTTTGGTGGGTGAGCGGTTTGGTTACATCAGAAAAAGAAAACTTGCCGGGATTTTCATCTCCTTTCTGTTCTTCCATCACGGCATAATTAATTGTGCGCCCATCCAAACGCGGAGGAGTACCTGTCTTCATTCTCCCTGATTCAAAACCAAAGTTTTCAAGACTAGCTGTGATTCCGGTCGAAGCTTTTTCTCCCATTCTACCTCCACCATAACTCTTTCGCCCTATATGAATTTTCCCATTCAAAAAAGTTCCACTGGTTACTATAACAGACTTTGTATGAATGGTTTGCCCCATCTGAGTTTTTACACCTATAACTTTGTTATTTTCAACAAGGATTTCGGTAACTGAATCTTGGAAGAAATCTACATTGGGATTGTGTTCTAATGCCAACCTCCACTCTTCGCTAAATCGCATTCTATCACTTTGTGCGCGAGGGCTCCACATGGCAGCACCTTTGGAACGGTTTAGCATTCTGAATTGTATCATGGTATTGTCCGTAATAATTCCGGACATTCCTCCGAGTGCATCAATCTCACGTACAATCTGACCTTTTGCCACTCCACCCATTGCCGGGTTGCAACTCATTTTAGCTATTACCTCCATATTCATCGTAATGAGCAGAACTTTTGAACCAAGTTTGCCCGCTGCATGAGCGGCTTCACTGCCGGCATGTCCCGCTCCAACTACAATTATATCATATTTTTCAAAAATCATTTTTATTTCTGTTTCACGTGAAACTAATACTTCAGAGCGTATTTCATTACATAGAAGTTTTCTTCTCTTTTCATCTCTCTTTTTTCTTTTTCAGTATAATCATTAAAACCGCACAAGTGTAAACATCCATGAAAAATTACTCTTAATAACTCTTTATGATAGGTAACATTATACTTTTTGGCATTACTTGCAACCATGTCTGCACTGATAAACAATTCTGCTTCAATTGGTTCATTTTCTTCTGAATAGGTAAAAGTAATAATATCAGTATAAAAATCATGCTTCAAAAAATTCTGATTGATTTCTAATAATGCATCATCTGTTAATAAGGTAACAGTAATGCTCGCAAAATCTTTTTTATGGTCAATCATAATTGCTTCAATTCCTTTTTTGTAAACTTCTCTTACCGAATTAGGAAATTCTAAATTATACGTATTGTTTAGTTCTATCATATTAATCTATCAAATAAAAAGTTCCTTTAAATTCTACGGCTTCGCCTAATTCTCCTTTTATTTTGGCATAATAAACGTAGGTACCCGACTGACAAATATTGCCTGCACGGTCTTTGCCATCCCAGCCTAGACTAACATTGTAGGTTTCAAATATTTTTTCTCCCCATCGGTTATAAACCTGCAAAATAGAAGCATTATCTTTTTCAATAATTCCTATTCCTATGGGTTTAAAAAATGTATTAATCCCTCTGGGTGCAAATGCATTTGGAAAATAAACAACAAGCTCTCTGATAAAACATGAAGAATTGGAAAATGCTGTATCTTGTCTATTAAATTGGTTAAGCTTATCTTCTATTGCAGAAACAACATAACAAAGT
Source organism: Bacteroidota bacterium (assembly GCA_023957335.1). Lineage (NCBI taxonomy): Bacteria > Pseudomonadati > Bacteroidota > Bacteroidota bacterium. The sequence continues at coordinate 173,827 of JAMLHC010000004.1, forward strand.
TTATAAGCATATTCCTGATGCTGATAAACATCAAAAGATGTAGTTTGGTTTGGGTTTAATACGTCCGTCAAGTTCCACGTGAAACGAGGGTGAATTTCTAAACCAAACTCCTTGTGCACTTGGTATTGGCCAACTCCTGAAGCAAAAGTGTTATAATTGTTCCAGTTAAGTTCGGATTCTATGTCCGATGCTGTAACTTTTAATAAAATCGAATTAGAAACAGGGCTTGAATCTTGCGGGATTACATAGTTGCATTGATCTCGATGGGTAATTTGATAGTAATATATATTGGAATCAACATTCACAGCATTGTCAATAACTGAAACATTTCCCGGAAAATCTTTTGCATCATATATTTTGAATACCGAATATTGGTTTCCATCTGAGGATTTAAGCAGATTAATGGTGCCTTGTTTCAAATTGCTCATAAAATCAATTTGAATGGTTTTATCTTCTCTTACCGTGGTTGTGAAAATATTGTTTGTGGCTCCAACAGGCGTTGGTGTTTCAAAGCAAAGTCGGTTTGAAGTGCTGGAAATTCCTGAATCTCCAATCATCTGAGTAACAATACAATACCTTCTTCCGGGGTCTAAATTTTCAATCTTAAATGAATCTATATTGCTATCAAGTGTCGTGGCTATGGAATAGTTTGAAAAAGAATCCGAACTTACTTTGACAAAATAATTTTTTATGTTTACTCCCTGATAATGAGTCCAATATAAATTAATTTTCCTACCACACGTATCCAAATTTCCATTTAAATAAATGGTTTTCATTCCATTAGATATGGGTGAAGCATTTCCACAACTGTCATAAGTAGCCAAAGCATATTGTTCAGACTTTTGATTTGGTTTGCCATAGAATGAGTCCTGAAAATAGAGTCCGGTTGTGTCTGCAAGCAAAATATTGGTAACTCCCATATAATATACATAGAATCCTTTGCTGTCCTTAGCGGGATGAGGTTTCCAACCAATGATTGTTTTTTGGGTTTTTAAGTCCACGCTGACAGAATCCAACTCCCATTCAACGGGTTGTTCAGTATCAACTTTTATTGTGTCTGAAACAAGTGTGTCTGTTCCGTTGCACGTATACCGAGTTACAATAAAAAACTCCCATTCTTTGTTATTTTTAAGTTTTAGTGTTGCGGTAGATTGATTCAAAAGACTTTCAGTTGCAATCAGTTCATAAGGCGAAGAAGCTTCGTCTCTACCGTATATTTGATAAGAAACAAAGGAGTTACATGCGTCCGGAGTGGTTATCCATTTGAGTGTAGCACTTGAGTCAGCTTTGTTTAAGCAAACACTTGTAATATGAACCGGTTTGTCTATCCCATCAATACGAGTACAAACTGATACAAGCAAGAGAAAGAGGATTGTACAATTTCTTATGGATTGGGACCTGACCACGTATAGATTAACGATTTTGAATCTAAATAATTTTGTGCTGCTTGGCGAATATTTTCGGGTTTAAGCTCATTAATTTGTTTTCCAAACAAATTATACCATTCGAGTGTTTGTTTTGTTTCTAATAGCGCTATTTGCCTTTCTGAATAGGTTAAGAACTCGTCAAACATGCTTTGAAGATTTCCCAAATAGTAGTTTTTGGCATTTTCAAACTCTGTTTTATCTATTGGGGTATTGCAAAGTTTTTCAAACTCTTTGAAAATCTCTTCTTTGACAGCTTTGGCTTTGTCAATATTGATATCGCCTGATATTTCAATATAAGCATTGTTTTCAAAATTGATAATTGAGCTCGAAATACCATAAGTCCAACCCTTGTCTTCGCGTATATTTTTCATCAACCTGGAGCCGAAATATCCTCCTAAAATCAAGTTTAAAAATGCAATGTTAACATAGTTTTCAGCAGTTCGTGGTATTACTTCAAGCCTTGCTCTAAAGCTGGTTTGATTTGTATTAGGAAGTTCGAAAAACTCTTGTGCTTGGTTAGGCATTTGTTTTGTAAAAACAATTTTTTCAACTGCAAAATTTGTATTGTCAGACAATTTATCACCTAAGTCTGTTTGAAGAATCGAAACTTTACTTTTCAATTCCGGTGAGGAGGTCAAAATCACAAATAATTCGGAGAAATTCTTTTTAAATTCACTCAAAACCATTTCACGTGTAATACGGCTGTAATCTTCTTCTGTTGAGGTTTTTCCCAAAATTGAATTTTCTCCATACCACAATTTATTCATCAAAACCGTACTTTGATGTGTGGTTTTTTGTTTTTGAATGCGTAGATTTTGAATTTTCTGCTTCTTCAAAATTTCAAGTTCTTCTTCAGGAAAATTGGAGTGGTTTACAGCTTCTGTAATCAGATGCAGAATTGAATCAAAATATCTTTCAAGCCCATAAACAGACATTACGGTTTTGAAATAATTGGTTGTTACAGAGGTATAAGCACCAAAGAAATCAAGTTGTTCATTAAGTTCTTGAGCCGAAAAATTTGCAGTACCCGACATCAACAAATCTCCACAAAAAATATTAGTTGCACGTTGAGTGCTGTTTCCTATGCCGGCATTTGGAAAAACTATATCCAATCTAAAAACAGAAGTATCTGCCTTGAAAAATCCAAAAATCCCTTTTGAGAGCTTTTCCGGATTGCTTAACAAGGGAAGAGTCAAAGGATAAATGGGCGGCTGTGATTGTCTTAAATTTGAGTTGTTCATCTTCTTTCTTTGCTAAGGTAATAAAGGGTAACGCTTCTTTCTTTGGTCAAAAATTGTTTAGCAAATTCAACCACATCATTTACGCTCACTGCACGGGTTAGTTCGGGTTCGGTGTTTATGAGTTCTATTTCTCCTTGATTTTTTGCAACACACAATGCCGTAGCTACATTTAACATTTGGGTCAAACCAAATTGATAGACTGTTTCTGATTTGTTTTTTACTTTTTCAAGTTCATTTTTACTTAGGTTTCCTTCCTGTTTAATGATTTCAATTTGCTCCCATATTGCTTCTGAAGCCTGTTCTGGTCTTATGCCCTGACTGATTCTGCCCTGAATCACAAATGTACCTTCATCTGATTCTCCTGAAATATAGGCTGAAATGGTGCTGAAAAGCTGTTGTTTTCGCACCAGATTGTCAAATAGACGCGAGGATTCTGCTCTACCCAATACATCTGAAAGCAAATCCGAAGCATAATATCTTTTATCCATTCGTGCTACTGACTTAAAAACAATGGCTACCATATCCTGAGGAACTTCTTCATAAACCGTTTCTACGACCGCTTTTGTTTGTTCCAACTCTTTGGGGTAGTAATTAGGGTTGGCTGCACCCGCTGGAATAGGTGCAAACCATTTATGACAAAGATCTTTGGTTTTTTCAAGGCTCACATTGCCTGCTACACAAAGAATTGCATTGGTAGGATTATAATATTTTGCGAAAAAACTACGAATATCATCCAATGTGGTTTTCTCTATATCTTCTACTGATTTACCAATTGTTGCCCAATTATAAGGATGAGTTTTATAAACCAAAGGTCTTATTTTAAGCCAAAGATCCCCATAAGGCTGATTCAAATATCGTTGCCTGAACTCTTGCACTACAACACCCTTTTGCACATCCAATGCTTCTTGCTTAAAAGACAAAGACAACATTCTATCCGATTCTAACCAAAAAGCGGTTTCTATATTTTCAGCCGGCAGGGTTTGATAATAGTTGGTGATATCAGTGTTGGTAAAAGCATTGTTGTTTCCACCCGCTTTTTGCAAATGAGTATCAAAATCTTCGATATTGACAGAACCGCTGAACATCAGATGTTCAAACAAATGAGCCAAACCCGTGTGTGTTGGGTTTTCATCTCTTGAACCCACATTATACAATACATTCAAAACCGCAAGAGGGGTGTTTGGATTGTGGTAATGAATCACGCGTAAACCATTGTCCAAAACAAACTCCGAATACTTTATCATGGGCTGCAAAGGTACATAATAGCATGCATAAGTATAAGTTACTTTTAGCAAGTTGCCGGCAGAATTCGTGGAGTTATTGTATGCCTATTCACAAAATCCGCTGTTCTATTTCAATATAAATACTACTCCCGATAATCTCAGTAAAACTTATATCTCTAAATACGTTTTGTGCTATCAATGTATCCATCAAAATCACATTTTGTTCTTTGTATTTACCTACCTCAAAAACAACACCCACTCTATTGGGGTTTATCAAATCTATCTTCGAATTCTGAATATCCAGATTCTTTCCTCTATTTAATAAATATCTAACTTTATTCGCTTGAAAGATATCTGTAATTATAATCAATAACAATGAAGCAGCATGCTGACTTAAAATCACTTGAATGAATGTAGAATTTGGTTTAGTATTGTAGAAATATGTACACAGCCAAGATCATCAAATACAAAGGCACAAAACGCATTGCAGTTACTTTTGAAAAAAATCAAGAACTGATAAACCGTTTCAAAAAATTAGACGGTGCAAAATGGAGTGCTACTTTAAAAACGTGGCATTTGCCCGACACGGCAGAATATCGCCAAAAATTCAAAATACCTGCCGAAAAACAATTATCTGCCGAAGCACTGCAACAGATAGAAAAGTTTGTGCAATGGCTACGAAGTAAGCGATACAGCGAAAGCACCATAAAAACCTATACCGAAGCCATTCGGATTTTTCTGCAATTCTTTTCTGAAAAGGCTTTGAGTGAAATCGGGAATGAAGATATTATCACATTCAACAACGACTATATTTTGAAGAACAAACTTTCTGCGTCCTATCAAAATCAAATGGTAAATGCCGTGAAATTGTTTTTTCAAACTGTTCAAACCCGTAAACTCAATATCGAGCAAATACACCGACCCAAAAAGCCGAAAACATTACCCAATGTATTGAGCAAAGAAGAAATAAAAGCCATTTTGGAAGCACACGGAAACATCAAACACCGCACAATGTTGAGCTTGATATACGCTTGTGGTTTGAGAAGAAGCGAACTATTAAACTTAAAATTTACAGCTATTGACAGCAAAAGATGCATATTGCTCATCAAACAAGCAAAAGGGAAAAAAGACCGTATAGCACCAATTTCGGAAAAGATAATTGAGCTATTACGACAATATTACAAAGCCTATAAACCTCAAACGTGGCTTTTTGAAGGACAAACCAAAGGTGAACAATACAGTGAAAAAAGCTTAGAAAACGTATTGAAACAAGCACTTCAAAAAGCCAACATTAAAAAACCCGTAAGTTTACATTGGTTACGGCACAGCTATGCCACACACCTTTTGGAAAATGGAACAGATTTGCGTTTTATTCAAGAACTTTTGGGACACAACAGCAGCAAAACAACGGAAATATATACTCACGTAAGCACTAAAAGTCTAAAAAACATAAAAAGTCCGTTTGATGATTTGTAAAATCAAAAAAATATGTATATTTGACCCGAAATAAATCCTCACGTTTATGGCGCAAAGCCAACTAATTTTGGTTGGATTGGCGACATTTTGTGAGGGGTATAAATGAGTTAGCACCAATAAGTAAAGACGACACAGCAATGAACAAACTAATCACAACATTGACTATTTTCTGCTTCGGAACAGTTTTGACCTTTGGACAAACGGCAGACCCCAAAGCCATTTACAAACAAGCATTCAGCGAACAGCTACAAATGCTCAAAGGACAGAAACCAATTGACTTTAAACGAGCGGTATTTTTGACCGAGAACGCTTACCACAAAGGACAATTGAACTATCAAACCTTTTGCCATGGAATAACAGTAACCGGACAACAATTGAAAGAACTCATCAAACAACGTGGACTTCAAAACTATAAGACCGCAGGTAATTGGGCGGTTTTCAGCTATATGACAGACAGCCTACCAATCAACAATTTTAAGCCTTGCACTTATGACTTTGACGATTTTATGGGTGACAAAGACTGGACTAAAATGTTTGTAACCAAACTAATAAAAACAAGAAGTGGCAACTGCCACTCCTTGCCTTATTACTACAAAATACTTTGCGAAGAAATAGGAGGAAAAGCAAGTTTAGCACTTGCACCAAACCACGTTTATATAAAACACATTGACGAAAAAGGTCAATGGTCAAACGTAGAACTTACAAATGGAGGTTTTCCGAGAGACCAATGGATTATTAAGCAAATGGCAATTTCGGTAGAAGCTATAAAAAGCGGAATTTATATGAACCCACTTTCTCAAAAAGAAAGCATTGCAATGACAATGTTTGATTTAGCAAGTGCTTATGAGTTTCAATTTGGTAATGATGATTTTGTTTTACAAGCAGCCAACACAGCATTAGAATATTTTCCAAATTGCATTCCTTTAATAATGATGAAAGCAAATTGCATTCGAGATAAAATAGAAGCAGAAAAGAAAAAGGCAAACCCTAACAAAGAACAAATTAATAGCAACATTGCTCTTTACAAAAAGACAGTTGGAACAATAGACAGTTTAGGGCATAAAGATATGCCAACAGAACTGTATCAAGAGTGGGTAAAATCGGTTGACAATGAGAAGGCAAAAAGAAATCAAACAACTAAAAAATAATTATATTTACACTAAATTTCATAACAAAATGAAAACAAAAATTCTTTTAATCTTATTAGCAATTAGCAGCTTCGCTGCTAATGCTCAGAACGATAATCCTTATGCGATTTTCGGACATAAAACAACAGTAAATTATGTCGACAATGATTTATTTACATTAGAAAATCCTGATAGCACATCTTTGACAAAGAAAATAGTTTACAATGCTGAGGAGAGAAAACTATATCTGTATGGCGATGACAATATTTTACTTCATTCATATAGTGTTTTACCTACTAATCAATTTATTTGGTTATCAACAGACCCAGCCGCTAGAAAGTACCCTTCAATGTCTCCTTACTCGGCTTTTGGTGGAAATCCCATTTTAATAACTGACCCCAATGGAGATACATTAAGAATTAGCAATGATGCTTCTTCAGCTTCCCTTTCTGACTTACAATCGCTGATACCGAAGGACTATCAAAGTATGATAAAGGTCGTTAATAGCAATATGATAGTTTTTCAAGGATATGAAAACTTACCAGAGAATATAAAAAAATATGAAGGTGTTTCTTTGCTAAATAATATGATAAACTCTCAAAAAAACTATCAATATACAGCAGGGAACACAATAATCGGTTTTGACCCTGTAACTAATTCGACTGGTCAAATTGTTTATGACCCTACAGGGACAGATGCTAACAATGCAAATGGAGCTATTCAAAACTTTTCTAAAACACCTTATTGGCCTGATAACCCAAATGCTCAATATCAACCTGGTGATGGATTTGATGGTTCTGTCAGAATTCCTCAAGGTAATTTCACTGTTGAAAATGTCTTTACAAATACAGCAGTTTCAGTAGATAGACCTACAGTCGTATTCCATGAGTTGAAAGAAAATTTTTTAAGAACAGAGACAAATCAAACCCAACAAAGTGGATACTCTTATGCTCCTAATGGAGGTATGTATTATTCCAATAATTCATCTTCTTTAACAGGAGGAGCACATCAAGCAGCAGGTAATGTAGGTAAAACAAATTCCAAACAACTTGGCATTTCAACTAATGGGGCCTCTGGTACAGGACAAAATTGGCAATTCACCCCGACAAAATGAGAAATATAATTTTTATATTGTTATTGGGAGTTGTAAATAGTTCAATTGCTCAATCGTTTAAGTTCTCAAATAAGAATTTGGAAATAATAGTCAACTCTCATTTCCAAAATGATACTGTTTTACTATCTACAATAGAATTAAAAAATATTTCAAGTTCTTTAATTTATTTGCCCAAAGGCGGTTATTCTGAATTGATTTTTTTTCCAAATAACAATGAAGTTTTACTCGACTTAACAAATTCAAAAATTGGTAAAGGAAACCCTCATTATTACCAATCCATAGTTAATCTTGACTTGTTAGAGCCTAATAAATCTATTGTCATTACTATTCCTTACAAAAGGAGTAAAGACAATTCTATAAGAGTGAATTTTGTCTATGAATACCTCGTTGCGACAAAATCAATAAAAGATAACTGTTTAAAGGCAAATGACTTTATTAAAAGGACAGAGAAGTTAAACATAAATTATAGCCTTTGTTTTGATTAGTGGAAATCTTACTGGTGCTAACAGCACCTTGCCAAAAGCGGGGGTGACGTGGAAGCCGAAAGTTTAGTGCATTTAATTAACTTTACCACCAGCCGACAGTTTGTCGCTCCGAACCCCCGCCTTCGGCAAGCCGCAAAACGTTAGGCACAATTTTAATACAACGAAAATGAAAATTGAAGTTATTTTTTTAGTACTCATCACTTTTATATCCTCGTGCTCAAGTGACAAACACAATGAAGCAAGCGAAAAAGGGTTGAATAAAAATCGAAAAAATATTACAACTACATGTAACAAATTGCTACCTAAACCGACAGATGACTTTTTAAAAACAAATTCTGAGTCAGATAATATTGAAATTGAATATTTTGAGAAATACTTTGGAATATCTTCAGAAAAAGTAATTTCTAAATCGTTTGAAGATAATATACCTTGTCAATGGAAGCAAAAATTTGCTGAAGGTATTGTTTATGAATATGATGATTGCGGTGAAACAGGTGCAGACGTTCAAATTACGTTGCCAGGTTATTGTAAAGATGAATTAATCAAATTTATTGAATGGTTCCATCATTCGGAAGAAAATGAATGGAATAAAGATAAAACACATTATAGCCCAAAAGAAGCAAATCCAGGTTGTTATATGACTATTAAGAAAAATCAAAAAGGTAATTTAATGATAGACTACTATTGTGGGTGTTAAAAAACTGTGCCTAACAGCGGTAACCGTTGCACAACCACCTCATTAAGCAAACCAGTATCAAAAACACCTAAAAAACGGCTTTATTAGAAGCGATTTAAGCAAGGTTTAGTTGAGGAGCGGAGAAAAATAGCTGTGTTTTTGAGTGGCGCTAAAAAGACTTATTTCAATTTGGAGCAGCGTGTTTTGAATAAACCCGAATATTCCTTGCGGAACTGCTAATTCTTGGGCATTGCTCCGGACTTTTTTAGGCACAAATTTCAATAGTTTTTTCAGGTTGTAGGCTAAAGCTGCCATCAATACATGTTTATTGGCTGCTTTCATGCCCCGTGCATATACTTTTTTCATGCCCATAAAGTTGATGAGTGTGCCTAAAACGGGTTCTACCGTGCTACTTCTGCGTTTGGTGAGAAAACGGGTAGTTTTGGTTCTGTTCAGCTTTTGTATGCATCTTGTCGTAGAGCGGTTTATGAATGCTGTCATCGATTTTCTTGAACTTATTTACCTTGCCACAACAAGCTTCCCGCAGCTGAGACATTTCCACAACTACTTTCGCTGCTGCGATATACTTTTTGATATCCTTTGCTATCAGTTTTAATGCCTTTGAAGGTGAGTATGGCTTGTTGCCGCCTGTTTTAATACATTCATATTGGTTCTGTTCTTTGTTGTAAATAAATCCTTCTCGTTCTGCTTTGTACTGACCAAAGTTTGGGATGCAGGTATTGATATTGTTTTCTTCTAAATACTGCAATGCTTCACCACTGCTGTAACCGGCATCAGCCAAAAACTTCATCTAACTGCAAATGATTTTGTTCAAAGTTCTCTATGGTTTGGTCCATTACTTCTGGTGTACCGCACCGTCTTTACTCCCTGCAGTGCTGGCACAAGCGCCTGTAATAACATGGTGGGCATCATCTACGGCTAACTGTCCTGCGTAATTCAGTTGCCTGGCTTTGCCCGGTTTTACACTGATTTTGGCATCCGGGTCGGTGGGTGAATAATGCGTGTGGTTGGAAAGGAATTTAGGGCGTATTTCTTCCCCGTCTTCATCTTTGCGCTCGCTCTTGGTGTTGCCGGGCATGCCTTTGTAGGCTTCTTCTTTCCATTTGTGATGCCGCTCTACCAACTTTTTCCTTTCTGTTGTTACCTTAAACTCACTGTTTTCTTCCAGTTCCTTTACAAAGGCGGAGGCATCTTCCAATACTTCTGATTCGACTTCGCTCACCACAAGCTTTTCTACCAAACTATCCATACTGGCATTGGCTTTAATGTAGGCGCTGTCAACTGCTTGGCGTTTGCCGCGTACCATCCCTTTTTCTACACATTTTGAAAGTATTTTACGAAACAGAGCAAGAAATACTTCTTCTCCCAATAGTTGCCTTGTTCTTGATATAGTGGAATGCCAAGGCAACTCTTCATTCAAGTCGTAACCTAAAAACAATCGCACATCTAAGCAGTTGCTGCAATAGCGAAGCAAAGCCCTGTCGCTGTTGATATTGTTCAAATAGCCAACTAATAATATCTTAAAGAAAACTACCGGATCAATGCTCTGCTGACCTTCTGTACCATAGTATTTTTTGGTTTCGGAATATAAAAATCCAAACTCTAATTCACGGTTTACTTTGCGGTAGAAATTGTCTTGAGGAACCAAGCCATCTAAGCTGAGTTCGTAAAAGAGTTGCGGATTGAATTTTTTATGTCCCTGCATAGTGCAAAAATATACATATTTAACTAACTATCAAATTGTTATGACATTTTTTGTATTCTAATTTTTATTTTACTTTTGAGTCGTGCAACAGGTACATCGGTTTGGTAAAATTGGCGGTTCAATGCTTCGAATGAACTTTGGTGCTGAAAATCCGCCACTTCGGCAATACCCGGACGTTATAGGTAATTCCCCATTTTTCCGCAAGAAAATAATTTCTCGTGCTAACGGGAGTGCCACCCGACAACAACTCTTGTTAAATTTGCCACGGCTCATTGAAAGACCCTTTTAAGCATTGGTGCTTTGAAGCTCGTGCGTCATTCTGGTTGGAATGTAAAAAGTCCGAACTCGCAATTCGGACTTGGTGATAATTTCAGTGGTGGCTCGCCTTGGCGAAGACCCCGTTCAGAATAATTTTCAGTGCAAATATACATTCTCTTTGAGCCATTTTTATTAACCAATTAAAAAAAAGAAAATGGCAAAGAAAAAAATGGAAATGGACATTATCCATCCGCATTGTGCAGGCATTGACATTGGGAGCAGAAGCCACTATGTGGCTGTTGGGCAAGCTCTCGAAGATGCTTAAGGACTGGCGTATATGCCGATGATTTAACCGGACATCTGTTTGCACCTGAAAGAACACGAAGTTACTTCGGTGGCAATGGAAAAGTACAGGCAATTATTGGCAAAATCTGTATGTAGAACTTATTAAGCACGGTTTTGAAGTGACCCTTGCCAATGGCAAATTCACCAAAAACATCAAGGGCAAAAAAGACCGATGTAAAAAGATGCCCGTGGATTCAAAAACTGCATAGTATAGGTTTACTCACAAGCAGTTTTCTGCCCGATGAAACTACCGAAAAATTACGCACCATGCCGTCAAAGACAAAATATGCTTACTCTGGCAGCCGAAGCATCGCACAAAATGCAGAAGTATCTCAAAATACTCACTTCCGATTGGATGTAGTGGTCAATGATATTTGCGGACTTACCGGAATGGCAATCATTACCGACATCTGCAAAGGCAATCTCGACCCTGAAAAATTATCAGACCACCGACACGGCAATTGCAGAAAATCGAAAGAGGAAATTGCCAAAGCCTTAAAAGGAAACAACAGGGAAGATTATCTATTTGGCTTGAAACAGGAGTTGGAATCGTATCAGTTTTACCAAAAGAAAATCGCTGAATGTGATAAACAAATCGGAGCCTTTAAACAACAAATCAACACCGACCCTGAGAAGAAAAAACCTAAAACCACAGATAAACTCACAAAAGAATCAATAAAAATGCCATTAAAGGAATAGACCTGAATCAAGCCGCTTACCAATATTTTGGCGGAGTTGATTTGATGAGATTGAAGGAATGAGCCACGCAACTATCCTAAGCATCATCAGTGAAATAGACCCGAAGGTTTTCATAAGTTTGAAACAGCAAAGCATTTTACAAGTTGGTTAAGACTTGCACCGAACAATAAAGTGTTGGGAAAACTGCTCAGTTCCAAAACACCAAAAGGAAGCAACAGACTTAAAATTGCTCTTCGCAATGCAGCCAATGCAATAGGAAATCTCAAAGACACACACCTGTCCAACTTCTTCAGCAGGGTGTGTTACCGCAAAGGCAGAACCGTAGCCGTGAGTGCAACTGCCAGAAAACTTGCCGTTATACTTTGGAATATGGTGGTGAAAAATATGCCTTATAAACCACCAACAGATTACCTGTTCCTTGACGAAAAAAGAAAACTCGGTTTAGTGAAGCGTATCCGAAAACAAATTACTAAATTTGAACTCACTAATCAAGACTTAGGATTGGCAACAACCTGATTATGAACAACAATAAAAAAACGTTAGTCAGAATTATAGCGGACAACTACAATCAATGAAAAAAATATTATAATGACGGAGGATAAACTAGCAGTATTAATTGACGCAGATAATGTTCCATACGCAAATGTGAAAGAGATGCTCGAAGAAATTGCAAAAAATGGAACACCAACTATAAAGCGAATCTATGCGGACTGGACTAAACCAACGGTTGCTGGCTGGAAAAATGTCCTTTTGGAAAATGCAATCACACCGATTCAACAATACAGCTATACTACAGGAAAGAATTCTAGTGATAGTGCAATGATAATTGATGCAATGGACATTCTTTACTCTGGAAAAGTGAACGGTTTTTGTATTGTATCTAGTGACAGTGACTTTACTAGATTAGCTACTCGTCTTAGAGAAGCAGGAATGACTGTAATTGGATTTGGAGAGAAGAAAACACCACAGCCTTTCATTTCAGCCTGCGACAAATTTATTTATATAGAAATTTTGAAAATGCCAGTTTTAGAAAGCGCCACTAATACTAAAGCTGTTGCAAAAGCTCAAAGTGAAAAACCACTCAGTAAAGTAGATGCTGAAACAATTAGAATTCTAACAGAAAGTGTGAACGATTTGGCAGACGAAACAGGCTGGACATTTTTGGCAAACCTCGGCAATTATATTCTTAAGAAGAAACCCAATTTTGACCCAAGGAATTATGGGTTTGCTAAATTATTACCCCTAATAAAAGACACAAAAAAGTTTGATATTGATGAACGAGAAACAGTAGTAGGTAACGTTAGACATATCTACATAAGGCAAAAATAACTACCGCTAACAAAGGTTTTGCAATAGTGGGGCTGAAAGTTATGGGTTCAGCATTTGTACTACTATTGAGATTTAGTGCAACATCAACTGACGTTCTTCGATTGCCCCACCATCGCAAAGCCCTTTTCCGTTAGCAGACACCCCACGAGCGACCGTGCAAATATCAACAGTCTGACAAATTTCTACATCGGACTGACTTCAAACAGAAATTAAAATCGTAAATTTGAGGCGTAACTTACGAAATTGAGTAAAATGACAAATAATAAAATAGCAAAACCGTTTTTGAAGTGGGCAGGTGGAAAAACCCAACTCATTAACGACATTGAACGGACTTTGCCGACAGACATAACGCAGACGAATTTTACATACATCGAACCATTTGTTGGGAGTGGTGCGGTACTTTTTTGGGTCTTGGACAACTTCCCAAAACTAAAAAAAGCGGTAGTCAACGACATCAACGAGGATTTAATAAACACTTATAAAACGATTGCTTCACAACCAAAAGAGTTAATTTCAATTCTGCAAGTTCTGCAAAACGAGTATCACAATTTGGAGGGAAACGAAGACAACAAAAAGCTCTATTACTATCAAAAAAGAGAATTGTACAACATAAGAAAAGAAGAACAAAGCGGACAAGCCGCTTTGTTTATTTTTCTTAATCGCACTTGCTTCAATGGTTTGTATCGAGTTAATCGCAAGAACGAATACAATGTTCCAATGGGCGGTTACAAAAAGCCAACTATTTGCGACAAAGAGAATATTTTGGCAGTAAGCGAAGTATTACAAAAAGTAGAAATTTTGTGTGGCGATTTTGAGCAGACACTAAATTATGTGGACAATAATTCATTGTTTTATTTTGACCCACCATACAAGCCGTTAAGCGAAACTTCAAGTTTCAATTCGTATGCAAAAGATGAATTTAACGACAGCGAACAAATTCGCTTAAAGGCTTTTTGCTCAAAATTAGACGGATTAAATCACACTTGGATTTTAAGTAATTCAGATGTAAAAGGCAAAGATGAAAACGATAATTTCTTTGACGATTTGTATGCTGACTTTTCAATTTCGAGAGTGAACACAAAAAGGAGTATTAACGCAAATCCTGAAAAAAGAGGATTATTGACAGAATTATTAATTACAAACAACGCAGTAGCTTTAACAATATGATTTTTGGAGGTAAAGGAGGTGGAAACACCAAAACAGGATTAGTATTTGAAGGAACGACAGACCTTTCTGAATTTTTAAATTCGCAAAAAGGTTACAAGGTTCAAGATGGAAATGTTTCTTACAATAACGAACTTGTCGGCAGAATTTTTAAGAAACACGGTTTTTATAAATTTCTTGATGAATTAAACATTGAATGGAAAGGTTTAATTTCTAAGCGATTGCTTCCTGATGATAGCATTTTTGTTATCATAGCTAATACACTTTTTATTATAGAGTGCAAATTTCAACAAGTTGCAGGTTCAGTTGATGAAAAGTTACAAACTTGCGATTTTAAAAGAAAGCAGTATCAAAAACTTTTAGCACCAGCAAACATTGAAGTTGAGTATATCTATCTGTTGAGTGATTGGTTTAGAAAACCGGAATACAAGGATGTTTTAGATTACATTCATAGCGTTCATTGTTATTACTTTTTTGAATATATTCCATTAGTTAAACTTGGTTTACCAGTTCCAAAATGATTGAGCCATTTTTCAAATCTGACGACAAAAACTTCTATCTTCTAAAAGGAGATACAATGAATCTTTTGCCTCAATTTGATCACAAGTTCGATATGATTTTTGCTGATCCACCCTATTTTTTATCGAACAACGGACTGTCAATACAAAATGGAGAAATTGTAAGTGTAAACAAAGGAAAATGGGACAAATCCGAAGGGTTTGAGTTTATTAATGACTTCAACAGAAAATGGCTTTCATTGGTTCGTGATAAAATGAAAGATGACGCAACCATTTGGATAAGCGGAACAATGCACAATATTTTTTCGGTTGGACAAATCTTGACCGAATTAGGCTTTAAAATATTGAATATTGTAACTTGGGAAAAGACCAATCCACCTCCAAATTTTTCGTGTCGTTATTTCACTTATTCAACCGAACAAATTATTTGGGCAAGAAAAAGCGAAAAAGTACCGCATTACTTCAACTATGACTTAATGAAGCAACTCAATGGCGACAAACAAATGAAAGATGTTTGGAAATTACCTGCCATTGCACCTTGGGAAAAATCTTGTGGCAAACACCCGACACAAAAACCATTATCGGTTTTGACACGACTTATCTTAGCTTCTACAAAACCAAACGCTTGGATTTTAGACCCATTTGCAGGTAGTTCAACAACAGGAATTGCAGCTAATTTAGCGAATAGAAGATTTTTAGGCATTGACCAAGAAGAAGAATTTTTGACAATTAGCAAAAACCGTAAACTTGAAATAGAAAATCCGAAAATTGCAACAACATACAGACAAAAAATTGGCGGGTTCAACAATAAAAAAGAACTTGAATTATTCCTTGTCGAAGAACCAAGAACAGAATATAAAACAGAAATAAACTTTGACCGAAAACGGGGCGATCTGCTAACATCGGTTTTGCAAGAGAGCGGGTGAAGTGCTTCGTATGAAACTTTTTGCTAAATTTGAACTTCGGTTCTTCGATTGAGCATTTGTGCTAAAAATCCGCTCCCTCGCAAAGCCAAAAACCGTCAAACTGTCTAATAACCTCTTACTTTTTAACACACAGATTGTTAATAAGTTATATCGAAATTAGTTGCTTAACGAATTGATTGTCAGTATATTTACTGCATGAAATTCATACAAGGCAAGGACAGAAATCAAATCACTTTCTTTTGTTTGGAAGAGCAAATTGAGCATAATAATGAAATCAGGTTTATTGAGCTGTTTGTGAACAGCATCAATTTAGCTGATGCGGGTTTTAAATTGGACTTTATTGAAAATGGGCGTCCCGCCTATCACCCTGCTGATTTGTTGAAGCTGTTTTTGTATGGTTATTTGAACCGCATACGCTCCTCGCGTCAGTTGGAAAAAGAATGTAAACGAAACATAGAATTGATGTGGCTCATGCGTGGTCTTGTTCCTGATCACAATACCATTGCCAACTTTAGAAAAGACAATCCTCAAGCCATTAAAAATGTGTTTCGTTCAACCGTCAAACTCGCACAACATTTTCAGTTGATTGGCGGTAAGTTGATTGCCGGTGACGGAACCAAACTCCGTGCACAAAACTCCAAGAAAAACAACTTTAACGAAAAAAAAATAGAGCGGCACATTGCCTATATCGATAACAAACTTGATGAGTACAACTCTATATTAGCAAGCGAAGACAAGGATTTAAGTGAGGAGAAAAAGCAAGAAATCAACAGCAAAATCAATAAGCATCAGCTGCATAAAAAACAATACCAAGATTTTCAAAAGCAATTAGAGGCAACAGGTGAAGTTCAAATTTCTACTTCTGACCCTGAATCCAGACAAATGATTGTTCGCAACAACATTACCGAGGTGGCTTATAACATCCAAAGTACCGTGGATGCCAAACTCAACATTCCAATTAATTACGAAGTTACCAATGAGAATGATTCCAAAGCCATGGGAAGCATGCTCCAGCAAGCCGTTGAAGTATTAGGAAATAATGAATTTACTGCCGTTTTTGACAAAGGCTACCACACCGGAAGTGAGTTCAAAAAAGCAGATGGACTGGGCGTAGATGTGGTGGTGGCTATTCCCGATATTTCTTCCTCTTCTATGGCTCCTGACCCTTCATACAACGTAGCCAACTTTGTTTTCAATGAAGAAGAAAACGTTTACATCTGTCCGCAGGGAAACGCACTTTCTACCAATGGTAAATGGTACAAAAAAGACCGCAATTATGAAGGAAGAAAAAAGCAGCCACCGATTTTGGTTCAGCATTACAAAACAACAGCCTGCAAAACCTGTCCACTCATCAACTCCTGCACCAAAAACACAAGAGGTAGAGGCAGAGTTATTGAGCGAACAGAATTTGCACCATACATAGAAAAAAACAAACTTCGTATGCAACAAGCCGGTGATCTCTACAGAAAACGACAAGCCATTGTGGAACACCCTTTCGGGATTATCAAACGCCAGTGGGATTTTTACTATGTCATGACCAAACAAGGAATATCAAGAGCCTCTGCCGATGTAGGCTTGATTTTCACCGCCTTTAACCTACGTAGAATCTTTAATCTTCTTGACCCAAATCTGCTTAAAAAGTTCCTCAAAGAACTTGGCTTTATTTTTTCCATTCAGAGGAGTCAATTTAAGGCGTTTTACGACACTTTCTTTTTCAAAAAGTGGGGATCATCTTCTAAAATAAATCTCATTTTAAGTTCCTGAAAGTGGAGTTATTTGCATAGTATTGCGAAAGGATTAATGAGAAATTAGGTTATTAGACGGACTGACGTTATGGGCAAGCGTAGGACACAGCTACGAACCAAGCGACATCTTGGCGAAAAAGTGCAGACAATAAATTGCAAACCATTTTGACAGCGGACAGCAAAGCTGAATTTTAATTTAAGATTTATTTTTTCCCACCACACAGAAAAATTTTGAAGTTCTAAAACCAACGCACAAACGGCACATTTGCAAACCGCACCAAGCCCACCCACCACCCAAAGTTTGCAAAAGAGCCGTTTTTTGCCACCCACCGACAAATATGTTTCATATCTTAATTATCAGTTAAAATCTGATTTTTCAACATCAGACAATATTTTTATTGCTTCTAATTACATTTTTCATATCTTTGTAGTCAGCAAATTCCTGATATTGTTTCTATGAGAAATAAATACATATCAACACAATCAAACGAATTGTTGTCGTATTGCAACGAGCAGCAGCAGCCTTGTTTTGACTTTGCTTTGGCTCAAAAAGCATTGCCAAATTCAAAAGCGGGAGCAATTCGAGAGTTGTTGAGTGATATGACCAAGCGTGGACTATTGATGCGTTTGAAAGAAGGAATTTATCACGTCATTCCTTATGAAGCCAACGCAGAAACATTTATGCCCGATTGGCATTTGATTGCCGAATACATCGTAAACGATGCACAGCATTACATCGGTTATTATTCGGCTTTGCAAATTCACAACTTGATTACACAGCCTTCTTTGAAAGAACAAATCGTTGTTTCAAAACAATTACGACCTTCGGAAATTAAAATCAAAGAAGTCCCTTTTCAATTCATCTATCACAACGAGAAACATTTTTTCGGTGCAAAAAAAATGTGGATTGACAGTTTTCACAAAGTGTTGTGTTCCGACTTAGAAAAAACTTTTATTGATTGTTTGTTCAAACCTAACTACGCAGGAGGAATTGTTGAAATAGCAAGAGCAATCTTCGTTTCAAAAGACAAAATAAAATACGACACTTTACTTGAATACGCAAAGCGTTTTAATTCGCAAGCTGTGATAAAGCGGTTAGGTTTTTTGTTAGAATTGTTGGAAATAAAAACTAACATCATTGATGAATTACAGAAACTAAAAACGGTTTCATACATCACGCTTGATACAGAATTACCAAAAACGGGAAAATACAACACACGTTGGAGTGTGTTACAAAATTTGGAAACAGAAACAATTAAATCAGCAATATACACGTGATAAAACCGGGCGAAATACAACAAAAAGCAAGAACAGCAGGCGTTCGAGACCAACAGATTGAAAAGGATTATATTCTTTCGTGGATTTTGTTTGGCGTTGCAAAGCACGAACAGCTTTCAAAAGCAATTGTGTTCAAAGGCGGAACGGTGTTGAAGAAAATCTATTTTGAAGATTACCGTTTTTCGGAAGACCTTGATTTCACTTTGCTGAACAACGAAACAACCAACGAACAAATTTTTGATTGGTTCAAACAAACATTTGACTTCATAAAAGAAGAAGCAAATATTCCCCTTGAAATTATTGACGACAACCAACACGAAGACGGTGGAATCAATTTTTACATCAGCTACATTGGTCCGCTTGGCGGACAAGGCAGCAACAAGCGAGTGAAAGTGGACATTTCACGAAGTGAGCAATTGGTTTTTGATTCTGTGATGAAAAACGTATTCACGGATTACACCGACTTGGAAGTGCATCAACTGTTGTGCTATCCGTTGGAAGAAGTGTTGGTTGAAAAAATGCGTTCGGTAATGCAACGAATGCAAGCAAGAGATTTTTACGACTTATGGTATTTGCTTACACAATACGAAATGGAAGTTGATTTCTACTTAAACGAATTTAAAACCAAATGCGAAAGTAAGGGCTTGAAAGCAGAAGATTTTTCAACAAAACTAAACGAGCGTTTACCTCAATACAAAGGGCGTTGGCAATCTTCGTTGAAAGAACAAATAAAAGACCTGCCCGACTTTGAACAAGTAGAGAGAGAAACATTACGTTGTTTTAGGAATGTGAAACTATGAAATACTTAGAGTGGAATAATATCATATCAGAATACTTTTTCAATCCTGCCAACGCAGGTAGGGACATTTATTTGTACCTAACCAAGAACGACATCATAAACATTGGGAGGCCACATTTTACTGATGAAACAGAAGAAAATATTTGGAATGATTTTATCACTTCTATCAAGCGTGGCATTCCGGGTTCAAACGGAAATACTATTGCAAAAGCAAAATTTGCTCATTCAAAAAACAACCTTGTTGGCTTAAAGAAATCGGACGGAACATTTGCTACAATAGATGATGTTCCTGTTATTTTTCCACCGTACATTTCATTCCTAATTTTCATTGTATTACCGTTAGTAGAAAATGTAGATGACACTAACTTAAGAGCAAACAACTATTATGGCAGACTGAATGCCTTTTTACAAAATCATCAAATAAATGAAAACATCGGGACAAACGATTTTAACAGCAATCAAATAAATTGTTTGTGGGAAGATTTAGCAACTTGGGCAAATATAAAAAACAACGGAGATTTGGGAGTATTCAACCTCATTCCGTTTTCAAATACTAATTGGATTTATGTTGGGAAAGTTTTTTCGCAATGCGTTTTACCGCCAAAGTTTTTAAACCGTTTACCGGAATTATTTGAAGCTATCGGGTTAGTTCCTGATACTTTTTACGAAGACCGTTTTTTGCAAGAAAAAATCAAAAACAGCAGAACGGATTTAATTCCTAAAAACACATTAGACTTTTTGAAAAAAGATGATGAGTTAGCAAATTCTATCATTCAAACCATACAACGCCAATATAGGAAATGGACAGGCGAAACTCACGAAGAAATTGAAGAGGGAACAACACTACGAAAGAAAAGAAATTACACGATTGCACCTTTGTTCCTTCAATTCAAAGTAAATACCAATGATGAAGAAATTAAGTTTTCGTACAGAATGTATTCTTCTAATGATTATCCCGAAGATTTGAAATTTGATACACTTGAAAACTTGTATGAAATAAATGGTTGGTCTAAAACGCTTCCGCTTGATTTCACAGAAGGACTTGAACTCAAAGACAATTTCAATAAATGGATTGCAAAATTCCCTGACCGTGATGTAAGATTATTTGTAAGTGCGGGAACACAACAATTAAGTAATGATTTTTGGATTGAAACAGACGTTCTTTCAAAAACAGACCGAATGTATTTGTTATGCAAAAATGGGAAACAAAAAGAAATAGAAGATTGGGGAAAAACATTTAGCAACGGAAATTTTAAAAAAGAAGATTTTGATGGTTTGCCTGAAAACTATTCGCTGTTTTGGTTTCGCAATCCAACACAAGGTCTTTCTGAAATTTCAATTCTTACGCTCTACACTGAAAAACGGATTGAGTTGGTTGGTGGACTAAAAGTGAGTTTCAGAACGTACACCAATAACTTTTTGCCGGAAGTTGAAATTATCAATTCAGACGGCAATGAAACCGTGTATTTACAATACAAAGGAACTGACGAAAAGATATTTCTTTCTAAAAAAACATCACTCAATGCTCGTTGGTTTTTACCCGAAAAAACGGCAATAAATACCGATTTTTACATAAAAGTTGAGAACGAAAATTTTGCAGGAAATGAGCTTGCATACAATCTTTCTTCATCTGACAACACAGCATTAAAAATTGATGATTCTAAATTGCCGAAACGAGATTCCTTTGTAATCAACGGACACAACAAATCTGAAAGAACTGGGATAATGTTCAGTATAGGGCTGATTAAAAGCCAATATATGGATTTTATTACCCAGATAGGAACAGACAGTGATTTAAGCTTGCCTCACTCAATCCCGAGAGTTGGAATAACAGGTGAAGAGATGTTGAGCGATGACAGCGACCAACGATACATCTCCGCTTCCATAAGCATTTTAGGTACAGGCTTGTCTGACTCCTTTGTTAGGAAGCCTGCCTCTCCCTCCCTCCAGATTTACAGTATAACCAATACCTCATATAATGTCTAACAACTATTTAAACATACAGAATGACAAAAAGGCTGTGAACCCAAATATCAGCATTGCGCAATTTATCAGTGATTTGAAAGTTGTAGAAGATATATATTTCAATGTTTTTGATGATAAAGATTTAAAAAAGACCTGTACAAGAATTAGAGTACATTATTATGGTGATGCAATAAAATTTAATTCTATTCAAGCACCATTTATAGGAGATGTTTTTAACAATACTATCCCATTAGCATCTTATTATGATTCAGTGAATAATGAAAGAAGACTTTATTGGGAACACTTCTTTTTAATGAATAAATCAATAGTTTATGAAAGATTAACATCGCAAGCAAGTGAGAATGGAATAGGAGATAATCCTAGTCCTTATTTGGTACACAACGGGAATAAAATAGATTTAGGTCAGGTTCTATATGGGTTTGAATCATTGGTTTATCAAAAAGATGTCGGGGATTACAAGGAATATGATACATATCAGGAACCTAATCCTAATAGAAGTCCAAAAACATATAGCAGATCCTATAATTCAATACCTTTAAGAAGGATTAATGATTTAGCGGGCTGGTTAGCAAATGTTGCAACACCAATATCAGAGGTATTACAACATAGAATAAATGGAGAGTCTAAGTATAAAGATGACAAAAAAATAAAAAATCCACCTGCTTCAGAAACAGAAAGAGATAGATATTATGAAATATCAGCTCCTGATGCTGATTTATTTGGAAATGTGGATGCAATAGGTATCTATTACGCATATAAAAAATTAGAAAGTTATTATTTAAATAATAATAGCGAAAAACCCAGATTATCTGACGTTTTTGAATTATACTACACAGGTAAATCTCGCTTAAAATTCAACCACCTAGCTGCATTTATACCAGGAGAACCTCAACCTATGTCACATACAGCAGATAAAAGATGGTTGATATTTAGCATTCATTTTGGGTTTGCTAAATATATAGGTATGAATAAGTTTCAATGGATACCTGAAAGCGAAGCATGGCATATTTTTTTAACTGAAACTACAAAGGAATCAAATCATATTAATCATAAGTCTTTGAATGAAAGGTTAACTTTGTTCGCTGAGTTTTGGGCTACAATATTACCCTTTTACGGCAAGGATGCTTTTTGGATGTGGGGGAAGAAAAAAAGTGAAGGATTGAGGGTGGCAGACATTGGAGTTACGATGGCTGCTAATTTAGATCCCTTTGCTATTCCTTTTTTGGGATACAAAATATTTAAATTTGACTCTTCTAATGATATGTTAAACGCTACTGATTTAACAAATATTGAAAACAACAAGAAATATTTTTTTGAGACTAAATTTTTACCTTGGTTAAAGGCAAAAATCCTCACAGACATAACAGACATAACACTCACAAATGATTAAATATTTAAAATATATTGACTGGGCATTGTTTATTATCAATATAGTAATTTTTGCGTTATTTATATTTACATTATTTATATCTCCAACTCGTTATGCAGCTTACACTCTTTCAGAAAGAATTGGTGATTTGTTTGGTTATGCCTTTATTTATGGTTATCCTATTGTATGGATTGTTTTGTGGCAATTAAAAAAACATCACATTACAAAGTCTTCACCTATTATTTGGACAATTAATACTTTCTTTTTTGTTATTTCATTGATTTTTCTTCTAACCGAATTTGTGGATTTTAACATTTTCAGGGTTTCTTAATTAATAACTTATGCCTAAATTCTATCCCCGAGTATCAAAGTTAATATCGTCAGACCGGCTTCCCGCTTACTTTAGCGAGGTTAGCAATGTATTTGACAAGCTATATTTCAGAAACTTCCAAACAGTAAAAAGTCTTGATGGAGTGACTGTTTCATATGTAATTGAACTGATAAGTTACAAAGAGCTAAAAATAGAAATAGCTGGCTCTGGTTTTAGTTTATTGCTAAATCCTGACTTTGAAAGCGATGGGTATAGCGCTTTTCCACTTTCTTTTAGCACACGATGGGGGATTAGAAAATATATTAAAAACTTCAATATTTCTAGCCGTGGTTGGTGTTGTCACCAACCACACCAAGAAAAACCAACCGAATACCCTTACCTAAAACCTGCATTATCACAAAACTTTAAAAATCAGCATAAAATGGTTAAAACCATTGTAAATATATTCGTGTACATTCATAGCCCACGGTTTAAACCGTGGGCTATGATGAAAATGAATAAACAAAAAACGTTTGAACGGTTTTAATTTTACATTCAAACAATCAATTATGCCACAATCATTCAATAAAATATGGATACTCGCCATTTTAGGAGTGGTTGGTGACAACACCAACCACGGCTATAAAAGACAAGACACAAAACACGTATTTTGCAATTACGTTTAAAACAATTCATAATTTGATTACGATAAGAGAATACCAAACAAATGACAAGAATGACGTAATTAATTTAATCAAGTTAAATACACCAAAGTTTTTTGCACCTGAAGAAGAAGACGACTTAAAGAAATATTTAGAAACGGAAAGAGAACTTTATTTTGTTTTACTTTATGACAAAAAAATTGTTGGATGTGGTGGAATCAACTTTACAGACGACAAGTCAATAGGCAAAATTAGTTGGGATATATTTCATCCTGATTATCAAGGAAAACATTTAGGAACTCAACTCTTAAATTATAGAATCGAAAAACTAAAATCAATTAATACCATTAAAAAAGTAACGGTCAGGACTTCCCAATTCGCTTACAAATTCTATGAAAAAAGCGGATTTGAATTAACAGAAATAAAAAAGGATTTTTGGGCAAAAGGCATTGATATGTACAATATGGTGTTTAAAGGTTAAAAACCAAAAGATACAGGAACTGTTAGGCGTCCTGAGTTAGTCGAAGGAAGCCCCACTCGTCACCCTACAAGACTAAAACACTGCCTTCGCAATCTGTCTGATATTGTCGCTTTTGCCCATTGAATAAAAATGCAGAACGGGCACACCAAATTCAATGAGTTCCTTGCACTGATTTATTGCCCACTCTATTCCTATTTGTTTGATAGCATGGTTGTCTTTGGCTGATTCTACTGCATTTATCAAGTCTTCTGGCAAGTCTATTTTAAATACTTTGGGAAGCATTTTCAGGTGTGTTTTGGTGGCAATGGGTTTGATTCCCGGAATAATGGGGACAGTAATTCCCAATGCTCTTGCTTCATTTACAAAACGAAAGAATTTTTTATTGTCAAAAAACATTTGGGTAACAACATAATGCGCTCCTGCGTCAACTTTTTCTTTCAACCTTTGCAAATCATATTTCAGAGAAGGTGCTTCAATGTGTTTCTCCGGATAACCGGCTACACCAATGCAGAATTTTTTTTCGTATTCATGTGTAATTTCTCCGCTCAGGTATTTGCCATCACACAAATCGTTAAGATGTTTGACCAAGTCTTTTGCATAAGTATGTCCGCCTTCTGTGGGTTGAAAGTGTGTTTGACCTTTCATGGCATCTCCTCTAAGAGCCATTATGTTTTCGATTCCCAAATACAGACAGTCTATGAGCAAGTACTCCGTTTCTTCCTTGGTAAACCCTCCACAAAGCACATGGGGCACTGTATCCACGTTGTATTTGTGTTGTATGGAGGCACAGATTCCCAAGGTTCCCGGTCTCATTCGGGTGATTTTGCGCTCCATTAAACCATTTCCTCTGTCAATAAAGACATACTCTTCTCTGGAAGTAGTAACATCAATAAAAGGGGGTTTAAACTCCATCAAGGGGTCTATATTATTATATAAATCTTCAATGCTTGTTCCTTTGGTAGGGGGGACAATTTCTGCGGAAAAAAGGGTCTTACCCTTTGCATTTTTAATATGTTCTGTAATTTTCATTCTGAATTTTTTGTGGGTTTAATCAACAAGGTTTGCATTCAGCCATTTTTTGGCTTCATCCTCTGTTATGCCTCTTCTTTGGATATATTCTTGAAACTGGTCCGGCTGAATTTTTCCAACGCCAAAATACTTACTTTCCGGGTGGGCAAAATAATATCCACTCACGCTGGCTGCGGGCCACATAGCAAAACCGTGGGTGAGTTTAACTCCAATTTTTTCTTCCACTTGAAGCAAATCCCAAATGGTTTTTTTGTCCAAATGGTCGGGACAAGCGGGATAGCCGGGAGCCGGTCTGATGCCTCTGTAAGCCTCACGGATAATTTCTGTATTACTCAATTTCTCTGTGGCTGCATATCCCCAGTATTGTGTTCTAATCTGATGATGCAAATACTCTGCAAATGCTTCTGCAAAGCGGTCTGCCAACGCCTGAACCAATATGGCATTATAATCATCCAGTTTGTTTTTGTATTCTGCAACCATTTCTTCTGTGCCAAATCCCGCACTCACACAGAAACAACCCATATAGTCAGTGATTCCGGTGTTTTCGGGTGCTACAAAATCGGCTAAGGCAAGGTAGCTATTGTCTGATTTCTTGTATTGTTGGCGCAGGGTAATAAACTTGGCTATTTTATTTCCTTTTTCATCTTTCACAAAAAGATCATCATTGACAGAGTTGGCAGGAAAAAGACCAAAAATTGCCCTTGCTTTCAACCTCTTATTTTGAATGATGTCGCGAATGATAACTTGCGCATCATTAAACACTTCGGTGGCTTGTTTTCCAATTTTCTCATCATTCAAAATATCCGGATATTTCCCGTGCAGTTCCCAGCTTCTGAAAAAAGGCGACCAATCGAAGAACTCCAACAATTTTTCCAAGTCTTGGTCTTCAATGATGGTAATTCCGAGCATATTTGGGGTTATAATGTCCTCTTGTCTAAACTCAATTTTATATCTGTTTTCTCTTGCAAATTCAAGACTGACGTATTCTTTGTTACTCCTGCGATTCAGAAATTGTTGTCTAAAATCCTGATATTCGTTTTTAATTGCTAATCCGTAATCTGCATTTTTATCCTTGTTTAACAGATTAGATACTACGCCCACCGCTCTGGAAGCATCATTCACATGAACAACAGTTTGAGTATAAACAGGGTCAATCTTAACGGAAGTGTGAGCCTTTGATGTGGTAGCACCACCAATCAGTAAAGGGAATTTTAATTGTTTTCTTTCTAATTCGGAAGCAACATGCACCATTTCATCTAAGCTGGGTGTAATCAAACCGCTCAGCCCAATGGCATCTGCATTCTCGTCAATTGCAGTTTGAATGATTTTTTCAGCCGGAACCATGACACCTAAGTCCACAATTTCGTAGTTGTTGCAACCCAACACAACAGACACAATGTTTTTGCCTATGTCGTGTACATCTCCCTTTACGGTTGCCATCACAATCTTCCCTGCAGAGGGTTTTGCCAGGTCTTTTTCAGCTTCAATAAAGGGTTGCAAGTAGGCTACAGCCTTTTTCATTACCCTTGCAGATTTGACCACTTGTGGCAAGAACATTTTTCCGCTTCCAAACAAATCTCCTACTACGCTCATCCCGTTCATCAGATTAATTTCTATGACATCTAAGGGTTTTGAGGCTTGTAGTCTGGCTGCTTCAACATCTTCAATTATAAATTTATCAATGCCCTTGACCAATGCGTGTGTTATTTTGCTTTGCACATCTTGATTTCTCCATGCAAGGTCTTCTACTTTTTCTTTTTTGACTGATTGAATTGTTTCCGAATACTGCAATAATCTTTCTGTTGCATCTTCATTGCGGTTGAGCATAACGTCTTCAACCAATTTTAATAATTCTTTAGGAATATCATCATATACTGTCAACAAAGATGGGTTCACAATACCCATATTCATTCCGGCTTTGATGGCATGAAACAAAAAAACCGAGTGCATAGCTTCTCGAACGGTATCATTTCCTCTAAATGAAAAAGAAACGTTAGAAACACCTCCACTCACCGATACATAAGGCAAATTCTGGCGCACCCATTGTGTAGCTTCAATAAAATCAAGGGCGTTTCGTTTGTGTTCTTCTAAACCGGTTGCAACCGGAAATATATTTAAGTCAATGATAATATCCTCTGCCGGAAAATGTACTTTGTTGACCAGCAAATTATAGGAGCGTTTACAAATTTCAATTCTTCTGCTCAAATTATCAGCTTGTCCGGTTTCGTCAAAAGCCATAACAATGACTGCCGCGCCATATCTTTTGATAACAGTGGCTTCGTGCACAAATTTTTCTTCTCCTTCTTTTAAAGAAATTGAATTTACCACACACTTGCCCTGCATCACTTGTAGTCCGGTTTCAAGAATTTCCCATTTGGAAGAATCAATCATCATGGGAATTTTGGCGATGTCCGGTTCAGAAGCAATCAGATTCAGAAATTTTCTCATGGCATAAACCCCGTCCAACAAACCATCATCCATATTCACATCCAATATTTGCGCACCTCCTTCTACTTGTTCTCTTGCAATATCAAGTGCTTCGGCATATTTTTCTTCTTTAATCAGTCTTAAGAATTTTTTTGAGCCGGCAACATTGGTTCTCTCTCCCACATTGATAAAGTTGGATTCTGCGGTAATTACCAAGGGTTCTAAACCGGATAAACGCAGGGGCTTAGTTTGCTCGGTTTGTTGTTGATTGGTATTGCGTAACTTGTAGGAAGTGTGTGCCACATAATCTGCAAAAGCTTTGATATGATCCGGGGTGGTTCCGCAACACCCCCCGAGAATATTGACCAAACCTTTGTCAATGTATTCTTTGACTTGCTCCAACATAAATTCCGGTGTGTCATCATATTGTCCAAAAGCATTGGGCAATCCGGCATTGGGATACACTGAGGTGTAATAGCTTGTTTTATTTGCAATAGATTCTAAGTAAGGTGTCAACTGTTTTGCACCTAAAGCACAATTGAATCCGACACTCAATAAATCAAGATGTGAAATGGATATTAAAAATGCTTCTGCTGTTTGTCCGGAGAGTGTTCTGCCGGAAGCATCTGTGATGGTTCCGCTCACCATAATGGGAATTTCAATTCCTTTTTCTTCTTGTATTTGGTCTATGGCAAAGAGGGCAGCTTTGGCATTGAGGGTGTCAAAAATGGTTTCGACAAGCAAGATATCTGCACCACCGTCTATCAATGCTTCTGCTTGCTGTTTATAAGCTTTACGCAAATCTTCAAAGGTAATAGCCCGAAATCCGGGATCGTTAATATTGGGTGATAGCGAAGCGGTTCTATTGGTTGGACCCATAGCTCCTGCAACAAATCTGGGCTTTGATGGATTTTTGGCAGTAAATTCATCACAAGCCTCTCGTGCAATTTTGGCAGATTGATAATTCAGTTCATAGACAAATTCTTCCATGTGATAATCAGCCATAGCCACGGTTGTAGAAGAAAAGGTGTTGGTTTCTATAATGTCCGAACCGGCTTCAAGATATGCTCTGTGTATTGCCCCGATTATGTGCGGTTGTGTGAGAGACAGTAAATCATTATTGCCTTTGAGTGAATGTTTCCAATCCTTAAATCTTTCGCCTCTATAATCATCTTCGGTGAGTTTATAGCGCTGAATCATGGTGCCCATAGCACCATCGAGAATTAAAATTCTTTGTTCTAATAAGTCTGATATCTTCTTCTTTGTGTTCATTTCAATATTTATTTATAAACCGAAATGTTGTCAAGAAGTGATTGGGTCTTGAAATTATGGGTTATCTCTCCTGATTTCTCAAGTAGAATGTAGCACCGTTCTTTTAAAAAAGAGGTTGCCAAGGTTTCATAGGGTCCATTCCCTCCACCTTTCTTGATAACATTTCGAATGTAAATGAGCGAATACGGGTGCAAAAGTAAGTAAATATTCCTTAAATAAAATCCTGTTTGTCAATAGAAATATGGGGTTGATGACTATCCAAGTCTCCAATCAATGGGTTTTATCCCGTTTTGAGACAAATACGCATTGGTTTTAGAGAAATGTCTGCTGCCAAAGAAACCTCTGTCAGCTGAGAATGGCGATGGGTGTGCAGATGCGAGTATCAGGTGTTTGTCAGGGTCAATCAAGGGGATTTTGTCTTGGGCAAATTTTCCCCAGAGTATAAAAACAACATGTTCATTTCGTTCGCTGACTGTTTTGATAATTTTGTCTGTAAACTGTTCCCAGCCTTTGTTTTGATGTGAGCCGGCTTCGGACTGTCGCACAGTCAAAGTAGCGTTTAATAACAACACACCCTGTTCTGCCCAATTTGTGAGGTTTCCCGAGCGTGGAAAAGGTATTGCCAAATCTGCTCCTAACTCTTTAAAAATATTCTGTAAAGAAGGAGGAAACTTTATATTATCCGGAACCGAGAAGCTCAAACCATGCGCTTGTCCAATGCCATGATAGGGGTCTTGTCCCAGAATAAGAACTTTGACTTTGTTTAATGGTGTCAAATTAAGGGCTTGGAAGATTTGATTATTGGGCGGATATATGTTCTTTCCCGATTCTCTTTCCTTTTGCAAAAAGGCTTTCAGGTTTATCATATACTCGGATTCAAACTCTTGTTTGAGATGTTCGAGCCATGATTCATGAAGCTTTACCACAGACATGGGTAAACTTATTAAGATACAAGAGTACCAACAGCTTCGCCTTTCATGAGTCGCAACAAGTTTCCGGGTTTGTTCATATCAAACACAAGAATAGGCAGGTTGTTCTCCTGACAAAGCGTAATAGCGGTTAAGTCCATAATGTTCAACCCTTTGCTATATACTTCCGCAAAGCTAATATTATCAAACTTTGTAGCCGAAGCGTCTTTCTCGGGGTCGGCAGAATAAACACCATCCACACGTGTACCTTTTAAAATTACATTTGCTTCTATTTCAACGGCTCTCAAAGAAGCGGCAGAGTCTGTGGTAAAATAAGGGTTTCCGGTTCCTGCACCAAAAATCACAACACGTCCTTTTTCAAGGTGTCTGACTGCTTTTCTGCGGATAAAAGGCTCACAAATTTGTTCCATTTTGATAGCGGATTGCAAACGAGTTGAAAGTCCTACTTTTTCTAATGCGCCTTGCAAAGCCATTGCATTGATAACAGTTGCCAGCATCCCCATATAATCTGCTTGGGCTCTGTCTGCCAGTCCTTTTTGAACCCCTTGCACACCTCTAAAAATATTGCCACCTCCAATTACAATAGCAACCTCTACTCCCAAGTCCACAACGGATTTAACCTCGTTTGCATATTGTTCAAGAATATTGGGATCTATACCAAATTGGTTATTTCCCATCAAGGATTCTCCACTGAGTTTAAGAAGGATTCTATTGTATTTTTTCATGTTTAAAACTGTACTTGAATGTTTGGGCAAAAAAAAAGCTCCTTTGGGAGCTTTTCAAGTTTTTCTTAATTAATATTATGCACCTAAGCCAACACGCTTAAATCCTACAACTGCAAGATTTGATTCAGTATCGGCAAGCATTTTCTTGATAGATTTAGAAGAGTCTTTAACAAATTCCTGATTAATCAAAGTGTATTCTTTGTAGAATTTAGAAAGTCTTCCCATTGCGATTTTTTCAGCCATTTCAGCAGGTTTTCCTTCTTGGATTGCTTGTTCCTTTCCAAGGTTAATTTCGCGTTGTTTCACTTCTTCAGAAACAGATGTTTCGTCCAAAGCAATGGGGTTCATAGCTGCAATTTGCATAGCTACGTCCTTTCCTGCAGCAGTATTTGCATCTGATGGAGCGTTAGACAAAGCAACCAACACACCAATTCTGTTTCCTGCATGGATATAAGAAATGATGTTATTGCCTTCCAAAACCTCATAAGAAGAGATATCCATTTTCTCACCGGTCTTTCCCATTTCTTCTACTATTTTTTGCTCTACAGTGAGGTTATCAATAGAAAGAGCTTTGAGAGCTGCAATATCAGAAGGCTTTTTGGTTAATGCAAGATTGGCAATTTGGTTAGCAAAAGCAACAAAATCAGCATTCTTTGCCACAAAGTCAGTTTCGCAGTTTAGCTCAATAACCACTCCGGATTTTTTATCAGCAGAGGTAAGCGCTATAACGGCTCCTTCTTGAGCATCTCTGTCTGCTCTGTTCATAGAAATTTTTTGTCCTTTTTTTCTAAGCAGTTCAATGGCTTTGTCAAAATCACCACCTGCTTCTACAAGAGCTTTTTTGCAGTCCATCATACCTGCTCCTGTCATTTGTCTGAGTTTGTTTACGTCAGATGCACTTATTGTTGTCATAAATGAATTAATACTTTAAAATACAAAATGAATGATACCCGAAAGAGTTGCTATTACGCTTCTGTTTCAAGTTCTTTAGCTGAATCCTTTTCAGCCTTTTTCTTTGCTACTTCTTCGTCCTTTTCTGCTTTGTGTTCTTGAGCTGCTTCTTTTATTGTGTCCACAATCTGGTTTACAATAAATTGAATTGAGTTAGCAGAGTCGTCATTAGCAGGGATAACATAGTCAATCTTAGTAGGGTCT
This sequence comes from Bacteroidota bacterium, assembly GCA_023957335.1. NCBI lineage: Bacteria > Pseudomonadati > Bacteroidota > Bacteroidota bacterium. Next base: position 205,728 of record JAMLHC010000004.1, read on the forward strand.
GAGTTAGTGTCCACCATGCCAATGGTAGGAATATTAAGTTTCAAAGCCTCTGCAACCGCAATATGTTCTTTTTTCACATCAACTATGAAAATCAATGCAGGCAATTTGTGCATGTTTTCGATTCCACTGAAGAATTTAACCAGTTTTTCTTGCTCTCTTGAAAGAACCAACTTCTCTTTTTTAGCCAAGGCTTCAAAAGTTCCGTCTTTCATGTTCTTTTCGATGGTTTGCATCTTTTTGATAGACTTCTTAACAGTAGCAAAATTAGTTAGCATACCCCCCAGCCATCTTTCGGTGACATAAGGCATGTCAACAGACTTAGCAGCTTCTGCAACAATTTCTTTAGCTTGTTTTTTGGTTGCAACAAACAGTACTTTTCTGCCTGATTTAACCATGTTTTTAATCACTTGTTTAGCTTCTTCAATCTTAACAAGGGTTTTGTTGAGGTCAATCAAGTGGATACCGTCTTTTTCCATAAAGATATAGGGTGCCATCTTAGGGCTCCATTTATGGGTAAGGTGTCCAAAGTGACAACCTGCGTCTAATAAATCTTTTGTGCTTATTTGTGACATTGTAATAATCTTAACGTTTAGAGAATTGGAAGCGTTTTCTTGCTTTCTTTTGACCGAATTTCTTTCTTTCTACCATGCGTGGGTCTCTGGTAAGAAGTTTGTGTTGTTTAAGAACCGGACGATTTTCAGGGTCGATTTCGCATAATGCTCTTGCGATAGCAAGCTTAATTGCGTCTGCCTGTCCGGTAATTCCGCCTCCTGAAACATTTACATCTATATCAAAAGATTCGTTTGCGTTAAGAAGTGAAAGTGGTAATGTCACCATGTTTTGGTGAGTTGCAACAGGAAAGTACTCTTTCAGCGTTTTGCTGTTTATTTGGACTTTTCCTTTACCGGGTTTAAAATAAATCCTTGCAATTGAGGATTTTCTTCTGCCAATGGTGTTTATTGCTTCCATTTTATTATATTAGATATCAAATTTTAATTCTTGTGGTTTTTGAGCCTGATGTGGGTGTTCGCTACCAACATATACAAACATGTTGTGGAATATTTTTCTTCCCAATCTGTTTTTGGGCAACATACCTCTAACTGCTTCTTCTACAAGGGCAAAAGGCTTCTTGTTTAAAAGCTCTTGGGGTGTTATTCTTCTTTGTCCACCGGGGTATCCTGAGTGGGAGATATATTCCTTTTGGGTCATTCTTCCATCCGGAATGTGGACTTTCTCTGCATTGACAACTATTACATAATCTCCACAATCTACGTGGGGTGTAAAGTCGGGCTTGTTTTTGCCTCTTAGGACACTTGCAATCTGAGAAGATAATCTTCCCAAGTTTTGACCTTCAGCATCTACAATAAACCATCTCTTGTTTACTGTCGCAGAATTTGCTGATATTGTTTTGTAGCTCAGGGTATTCACGTCTAACCTATTTTTTTGGGGTTGCAAATATAGAAAGACTATAAATACTAAACAAATGAACTTTGAAAATTATTTTGTAAACATTTTTTCAAACATAGTTCTCATATAAATCAAGGAGTTTAGCCTTTTCTGATTCCCAATTGAACTTTTTTTGGGCGCAATAGATTGCATTTTGTGAGAACTTTTTTATTAATTCTTCGTCTGCAATCAACTTTTGAATAGCATCTGAAATTTGTTTTATGTTTTCCGGGTTGACTGTTAAACCTGTTTCTGTTTCTTCCACTAACTTACGATAAAGTGGAAAATGGCTGGTAATAATCGGAAGTCCGCATGCCATATATTCAAATAGTTTAGTGGGTTTGGATTCCACAGAGTTTTTCATGGGTTTGATAAGACATAAACCAATGCCACATTGTTTAGAAATAGTGTATCCGGCCTCGAGATTCATTCTGCCGTAGAAGTGCAAATAAGGTTTGAGCTTAGGATAATATCGGTGCGAAATGATGCTGCTTTCTATGCGAGAGTACAAACGTCCGACACAATGAAAATGAACGGGCAAATTTTTTGTATGCAGTTCGTTCATAGATTCCATTATTTCACTAATACATCGGCTTTCCAAAATTATTCCAATGTAAAAAAGATGCAGGGGGTTTCTGTTGTTGCTTTTAAACTGTTCAAATAATTCGGGTTCAACATAATTTTGAATTACGGTTATATTGGGTGCAAACTCAGAATATCTTTTCAAATAGGATTCTTCTGCTAAAACAACGGGAACATTTTTGCAAGCAATACGCTCCACATAGTCAAATATTCTGAATGTTGCTCTTTTGTTGTGTACCCATTCTTTATCGAATATATCGTCTGCAATATTTTCATGTACATCTATGATTACTTTCTTGCCAATCAAACGAAGTAAGATGGCACAAGGCATCAATTCCGGATCATGAATATGATACAAATCGGCTTTGATTCTCAGGGCTTTAAAAAACATTAAAAGCCAAGAAGTAAATATTCTCAAACTTCTGTTTCTGTATTCTCTGAATGGTATAATTTGAACCCCTTTGATTGTTTCTTTTTGGGAGTGAATTCCCACAACAACAACTTTATATTTTTGGACAAGACTAAGCGCGTATTTATAAAAAATACGAGTATCCAGCGCATAATGTAATGAGCTGAGTTGACAAACTGTTGGGGTATTGGTTGAATACACTAATTCCAAGTACTCTGCTTTCGGCTGCAAAGAAAAGACTATTTCATTAATGAATTATTCCCGACTTAATTCAAGAATAAATTGAAAGGTAAGATTTATTGGGGGATTAAATTATACAAGCTCAAAGAAATGCATTGAGCATCATATAAAAAATTCCGGCTATGATGGCAGAGACGGGAATGGTGAGAATCCAAGCCCAGAGTAATTTGATGGTAATACCCCAACGAACAGCCGATACGCGCTTGGTAACTCCCACGCCAATGATACCTCCTGTGATGACATGCGTAGTAGAAACAGGTATTCCGAAATGTTCGGCTACATAGAGTGTGATAGCACCGGCAGTTTCTGCTCCTACACCCTCCAAAGAGTTTACTCTGGTAATTTTGGAACCCATTGTTTTAATGATTTTCCATCCGCCCGACATCGTTCCGAGTCCTATTACAACAAAACTCACTAAGGGAACCCAGCCCCATTCTTCAACAAAGTGTCCAAATTGGTCCGGAGCATTAACCCATTCTGTGTGCCCTCCCTGAACATGGTAATAAATTACGGCAGCACCAATAATACCCATTACTTTTTGTGCATCGTTGGCGCCATGCCCTAAGCTAAACAAAGCAGAAGATACGAGTTGAAGCCCTCTAAACCATTTTTCTGCCTTATAGAATACTGTATTTCGGCAAATCCACATGATGGCAACGGTAATAAAATAAGCGATAACGAGCCCGATATTGGGTGCCAGAAAAATAAAAAGTACGATGGGGATTACTTTGGCGTAATTGACCACATCTCCCATATCACCACCCGACATGTATGCATGCATGAGTGCCGCACCCATAAAACCTCCAATAAGGGTATGCGAGGAAGAAGAAGGGATACCGAATTTCCATGTTATCAGACTCCATGATATAGCAGCTAATAAACCGGCTAAAATAACCTCAAGATTAATAAAATCGGGGTGTACAGTTTTGGCAATGGTATTTCCTATTTTAAATCCCCCTATCCAATATAGAGAAATAAAATACGCCATAAAATTGAAAAATGCAGCCCATAAAACCGCCTGTAAAGGAGTTAGAACACGTGTGGCAACTATTGTGGCAATAGAATTGGCAGCGTCATGAAAGCCATTTAGATAATCAAAGACAAGAGCTACAACGATGACGATGGTTAATAATGTTAATTCCATTATGAATATTTAACCGAAATAGCTTCCAAAACATGGGAGACACTTTTGCATTTGTCTGTTGCAGATTCTAAAGCGGAAAGAACTTCTTTGTATTGAATAATCTTTTTTGCATCTGTTTCATTCTCAAATAGTTTCTCTATCGCTTTATCAAATATCTCATCCGCTTTTGTTTCAAGTTTGTTTATTTTTTTACAATTAACGGCTACCCTGTCAAACCTATGGTCTCTAAGGTCAATGACACATTCTGCAATAAGTTTTGTGGCTTCTAAATTTAATTCGGTGAGCTTCTTTATCGGTTTGGTGATTTTCTCTACTTGATACATTCTCATTCTGCTGGCAGAGTCGTGCATAAAATCAGTAACACCGTCAATGGATGTTATCATGGCATGGATGTCTTCTCGATCAAAGGGTGTGAGAAAGTTTTTGCTCAGTTCAATGAGTGTTTTGTGTGTTATTTTTTCGATTTCTGCATCCAACTCTACTATCTGTTGATAGTGCATTTCTCTTTCTTCTACCGTTGCATTTGCTGCATCATTGAGATTGGATGTTAGTTTTACAAGCTTGGTGGTTGCTTGTTCAAATAAAGGAAAAAACTTTTTGTCTTTGGGAACTAAAAACTGAAAGATATCATTGAGAGAAAATCCCATAATTCATTTTTAAGAATGGTGCAAAGCTAAACAGATTTAACCAATAAAATGAAGGAAAGTTTTTTAGAAAATTACTTGATTTCCATCCATTATTAATAACCGGATACTATGGCTATTGACTAACTTTGCAGGTGCTATGGATGATATTGTTCACAACCTTAAAGTGGTTCATCAACGTATTGAAAACGCTTGTAAAAAATTCGGAAGAAATCCTGCTGATGTCAGATTGTTGCTGGCAACAAAGACTGTTGATCCTGAAAGAATTAAAATTGCTGTTGATGCCGGTGAGAAACTCATTGGCGAAAATAAAGTGCAGGAACTGAAAGATAAAGATGAGGTATTATCAAAACTCAATATTGAAAGACATTTTATAGGTAATCTGCAAACCAATAAAATCAAAGAAGTAATTAAATATGCAGATTGTATTCAATCTTTGGATAGGATAGATGTTGCTGAACAACTTGACAGACGCTTACAGAATTTGGCTAAGAGCATAGATATATTTGTTCAGATAAATACCTCGAATGAAGAAAGTAAATTTGGCATCCCGCCTGAAAGGGCAATTTCATTTATTAAGGAATTAAAGCCTTTTGAAACGCTCAAAGTAAGGGGGTTGATGACAATAGGTCTTTTGGATTCTGATTTTGAAGTTATGCGTCCTTGCTTGAAACTACTCAAAAAAACGCGAGATAATGTTCTGAATCAAGGGATTGAGGGGATTGACTCTCTTATGCTTTCGATGGGAATGTCTCACGATATTGAAATAGCGATTGAAGAGGGTACAAATATGGTGCGTGTCGGCTCCGCCATCTTTGGCAATAGAATTCCCGGAAACCAAGTTTGGCATTAATTAGCTATTGTTTCTTTTAGTGAGGAATAGGATTGGTCTCTAGCACTATCTCTTGCTTTATCCATTTTTTCTTGTCTTTTTTCCAGAAGTATTTTTCTCCCTTTGAATCCTCTATAGTCTTTGCCGGAAGCCGTTTTTCTACTTTTGTTAATGGCTCATTGTCTTGGTCAAAAGTGTAGTACGTTTCATACCAATACATGCTTGCACCTGGATTGGTGCTTGTTATTGCTGTTTTTACCGTATTGTCTTCTCTTAATCCCAAACTTGTTGAAATTCTATAACTTAGGTTGATGTTTTCAAATGTGTATATGATTTGCCCTTGCATACCATATATTCTGATAAGTTGCCGGTTTTCTCTTCTGACTCCAAAAGTTACTGATATTCTTCCATCTTTCAGTTTTATTGTGTTTGTGTCGGTTTGGGTATTTATCGTTGGTTTTGACAACTTAACCGGTTTTTTTTCTTCTTTCTTTTTAGGCTTCTTTTCAGGTTTGGGTTGCTTTTTATTTATACTATCCTGCTTGACAGTGCCTTTAATACTATCTTGCACCTGTGCTTTATTATTTTTCTGCATTTCTTCTATAACCCTCTTCAATGAATCAATTTTTTCTTTTGAACTTTCTTCCACAGTATTTGTGTAATAATGATTCTCCTGAAAACAAGAGAGTAGAAATAGAGATAACAATAGAAACAGTACCTTTTTCATTTGATTTTGATTTGCAAATATTAATTCTTTTGTTGTTTTAAAGGTAAATTTGTTGCACAACTAAGCGCTCCCATGTTTACCCACATATCTTGTTAATATTTGGGTATAAGTTTGGATAAGTGACTTTTTTCACGTTTTCAAAAAATCCTTTGTTAATCTCTGTGGATGAAACTCACATATACCTACACCCTACCCACATTATTTGTTGGCAAAAGAATACCACATTTATCTTTATTCACAGGTTGATGAGATTGTGAATAGTGTTATTATTCAAGGAGTTTTACCCTGTTCTAGCGTTAATGATTTGTTGATTTTCATATAATCAAATGATGATGAAACAATTTTTACCACTATTCACATCGGTAACTAACAAATAATAAATTTAAATTTCTTTATTATTATTTTCTTTTGTTGGAATCGTAATTGACCACTCTTGATGAATAAGTCCGCAAAAAACAAAAGCTTGGTTATTTTTGCACTCTCTTACACACCAAAAAAATGATTGAGAAAATTAAAGAGGTTTTACAACAGGTTGATGAGTTTGTTATTGACTCTGCTAAATCAAACGAAGATTTCAGAATAAAATTTTTAGTAAAAAAAGGTTTGGTAAACGAGTTGGTTGAAGACTTCCGAAATATTGACAACAATCAAAAAAAAGAAGTTGGAAAAACGCTTAATCAATTAAAAGAAAAAGCGAGAATAAAGTGGGAAGAAGCAAAAGAAAAATATGAAGGAGCTGCGGTTAAACAAGATAAAAAAATAGATTTATCGTTACCTGTAAACAGTATGAATTTTGGTGGAAAACACCCAATTTCAGTAGTGATGCAGGAAATAAGCGAAATTTTTAAAAGAATAGGTTTTTCAACAGAAGAAGGTCCAGATATTGAAGACGATTATCACAATTTCTCAGCCTTGAATTTTGCAGAAAACCATCCGGCAAGAGATATGCAAGACACATTTTTTGTGGATGATAATTTTGCTATCAGAACACATACATCCTCTGTTCAAATCAGGGTAATGGAAAAACAAAAACCTCCCATAAGGGTAATTTGTCCCGGAAGAGTTTACAGAAATGAAGATGTATCAGCACGTTCCAACTGTTTTTTTCATCAGATTGAAGGTTTGTATGTGGACAAGAATGTAAGTTTTGCTGACCTTAAACAAACTTTATACTTTTTTGTAAGAGAATTTTTTGGAAAAGACCTTCCCGTAAGGTTTAGAGCATCCTATTTTCCATTCACAGAACCAAGCGCAGAAATGGATGTTTTTTTAGGAACTGAAACCGAAGAAGATTACCGTTTGACAAAAGGAACCGGTTGGCTTGAAATACTTGGTTGTGGAATGGTAGATGTAAGTGTTTTGAAGAATGTAAATATAGACACAGAACAATATTCAGGTTTTGCATTTGGATTAGGTGTTGATAGAATAGCGATGCTCAAATATGGTATTAAAGATATCCGAACTATGTTTTATAATGATATCCGATTCTTGTCACAATTCTCTCACTTTTAAAATAACATAAACCAAAGCGCTAACATGTTGCCATCGGAAAAAAGAATAGGGATAATAGGAGGAGGACAATTGGGAAAAATGTTGGCAGAAGCCGGTTCTCCGTGGTTAGTTAAGTACAATTTTTTAGATGCTGCAAATTCACCATGCTCGTTAATGGGAGGAAACTTTATTGAAGGAAAAATTACATCCGAAGAAGATATAAGAAGACTGTCAGAAGCCTCAGATATTTTGACATTTGAAATCGAACATATCAATACAGAAGCCATTGCCGGTTTGGAAAAAGAAGGAAAACAAATTATTCCAAAACCATCTGTGCTTCAAATCATTAATGATAAAGGGATTCAAAACGAATATTTGGAAAAGAAAGGAATTGCTATTCCTAAATTTTATAATCTCACAGAAGAAAAAGACTGGGTAGAAAAATTAGAAATATTTTCAGGAGAAAAGATAGTAGTAAAATCCCGCAAAGGAGGTTATGATGGCAAAGGAGTAAGCATCATGACAAAAGAAAAAATAAGAAAAGGAGCCAGACCCTTTGCCACCACCCAAAATACACTCTTTGAGCAATTCATAGAAAATGTTATAGAAATTTCGGTCATAGTTGCCATCGATCAAAAAGGGAATTCTTGCACATTTCCATTAGTGGCTATGGAGTTTGACCCGATAAGTAATCTGGTTATGTTTCTTCACACGGAAGTTGATTTGCCCGCAGCTGTTCAAGCAGAATGTAAAGATATTTCGCAAAAAGCTGCACTATCATTCCATTCGCCCGGATTGTTTGCTGTAGAATTATTTGTAAAAGGCAGTCAGGTTTTGGTAAACGAAATTGCTCCACGACCACATAACTCAGGTCATCACACCATTGAAGCTTGTTATACATCTCAGTTTGAACAATTGAACCGAATACTACTTGGTTTACCTCTTGGAAACACAGAAAAAATTTGTGCTGCAGCCATGTTAAATCTTGTGGGACCGGAAGATTTTTCGGGAAAATATACGCTTAGTCAAACTGATGAAGCACTCGCAGAACCAGGAATTTATGTGCACTTATATGGCAAAACCGAGAGCAGACCTCACCGAAAATTAGGACATATAACAGTGTTAGCAAAAGACAAACAAGCTCTTTTTGAGAAGGTAAAATTGGCACAAAAAATTAAAGCCATAGCCAAGTGAAATTTGCATAGGTAAATTATGTAATTTTGCACCCTTGCAATAAAAGCAAGCAAAATAGGTTTTATTCAAACATAAATTTTAATCACAGCCGGTACGAATGAGACAACTCAAAATAAGTAAACAGTTTACGAATAGGGAAAATAAATCCCTCGACAAATACCTCAACGAAATCAGTAAAGTTCCAATGATTGATGCGCAAGAAGAGGTGGAACTTGCAAGAAGAATTAGAGAAGGCGACCAAAAAGCATTAGAAAAATTGGTAAACGCTAACCTCAGATTCGTAGTTTCCGTTTCCAAACAATATCAAAACCAAGGATTAACATTGGGCGACCTTATCAACGAAGGAAACTTTGGATTGATAAAAGCAGCCAGAAGATTTGATGAAACCCGTGGTTTTAAATTCATTTCGTATGCAGTATGGTGGATTCGCCAATCCATTCTTCAGGCATTAGCAGACCAGTCAAGAATTGTTAGATTACCGCTAAATAAAGTTAGTTCAATAGGTAAAATTGCTGCAGCAGCAGCCAAATTAGAACAAGAACTAGAAAGACCGCCAACATCAGAAGAGATTGCAAAAGAATTGGATATTTCTGTTGTAGAAGTTGAAAATGCTTTCAAATCCTCAGGACGTCATTTATCCATTGATGCTCCTTTGACCGAAGGAGAAGATAATACCCTATTGGGAATATTGGACAACAATGACGAACCCGATCCCGATTCACCTTTGCTAAATGAATCTTTGCAAAAAGAAATTAACCGTGTTATTAGCACGCTTTCCGACAAAGAAAGAGATGTGTTGAGATATTATTACGGACTTGACGGAGGTCCTGTTCATACCTTAGAAGATATCAGCGAAAAGGTAGGACTTACCAGAGAGCGTGTAAGACAAATCAAAGAGAAAGCGCTCAGAAGGCTCCGAAAATCATCAAAAAGTAAAATACTTAAAACCTATTTGGGATAAACAAAATAAAGAAGGGAGCAAAAAAACGCTCCCTTTTTTATTTACAAATAACATAATCGCAGTACATCGCCTGTCTTTGTTGTAACCCGTATTTACAAGAAATTGGTAGGCTCCTATTAAAAACATGTCCATAATACAAATCAACTTGAGATTATGATGGGTTAAGTGGCTTTAATAATAATGTCAAACAAGCTCCCAAAACAAAAGGGAAGGTCAAAGCAATAATGTTGAATTTCATCATAAGAACCGTAAAAATTACGGAGAACACAACGGATAGCATTGCGCTAAAAAAATTTTTATAATCCTTTCCGGCAAAAACTATTGCGCACAGTACAGCATTGTAACTTATCAATCCGTTAGCTATTGTTTCTGTTGGTACAAAAGGATAAGCAAGAATTCCTGCTAAAAGCGCCCCCGTCAAACCATATATGCCGGCAATTGGAGAATGAATGAATACCCCAAGTATAAATAAGCCCCCGGACCAAATACCGACTTGAAAAATGACTTGTCCAAATCCTTTAACAGCAAATAAATAATTGTCTATTTGAGAGGAGGTGAACAATGTTTTATCATTTAAAATGCTTGGATAAACATAGATTGCCAAATAGATAAAAAACCAAGTAACCAATACAAAGGGTAAAGTAAACACGGGTATTTTGCGTTTGAAAAAGAAGTGCTGAATCACAACTGCCATTACTGAACCTAACATAATAATAATCCAACTAAGCAAAACAGGTTTAAAAAACAGCATGACAGCTACACCCACCAAAGCAGGACTGAATCCATATAAGCCTTTTTCTATATTATCTTTTTCGTATTTGAATAGATGAGCGGTAACAGTAGCAGTTGATGTTGCCAAAATTGCGCCTAATCCCATATATGTAGAGCCAAAGAATATACCAAGCAAAAAAAGCATACCGGTATAAATGTTTTCTTGCAGCATAATCTGACTGATGCTGTTAAAACCACTTTTTATGAATTTTGAAATAGAAATTTCCATTTTGGAAGTTTATTAACGATTGATACCCTATTTATTAATAATCGTCCACGGTATATCAGATTCAAAATCATATTTATTGCACATTGCCTTGACCTTTTAGCGTGCGGTATCGGTTGCGTTTTGCTTTTATTTTGCCCGATGTCATGGTTGAATTGCGGTTGCTGATATTAGCAATACGTTTTTTATATTGTTTCGTAAGTGTCGTACAAATTCTTGAAGTTTGCCGCCTTCACTCTGAAACCACTTCCGTGGTCGTGGGTTTTGCCATAGTTTTTGCCGGAATTGTACACACCAATTCTGATGTCAAACATTATTCCTCCCTTTTCAATTTCTTTCAAAAATTTGTCAAAGTCAAAATCCTTATAAATTTCGCCTGCGGTAAAATGATATTGATTTTTCTTTTTTACTGTTTTTGTATCTGCAAAAACCAAAAATAAATCTTTCATTTTTGAAGATGCCTTTTTCAAAGTTTCAAAATCCCACGAAACTGTTGAAAGATTTCTGTCTTTTAAGTCGCTGATTACAAGATCTAATTTTTTGTTTCGTCTATCAACTTTTAGTTTCATTTTGTACTTTGAATATATTGTTGATGCACGATGTCCAAAAACTGATGCATACAATTTTTTCTTGTTGGAATGGTTTTCATCGCGAATTTCCGCAAAATTTTCACGTAGATAAGAATTAGCTTGTTTAGGGTTGTCAGGTGATTTGGTAAATAATGAAACGAAAGAACTGTTAAAAAGTCTTTTGCTTTTTACTTCAAACCCTTTAAAATCAGCTTCTTTTTTATTATTTTCGGTAACGCCCAATAAATCTTCAAACGTATTTCCAATCCCACCATCCGTATTATTTGGTCTTGTACATTCTACAAAACCCAATTTTTTAATTCGGTTAAATTCTTTCTTCAACGTAACTAAATTCTTCATAAACTTTCTTTTGGTAATAAATCTTTTGGGCTGATTCCTAATGCCTTTGAAATTTTGTTAATGTGGTTAAGGTTGTATTTTGAATTGTATTTTAAACTCTCTATTTTACCTATAAAACCAAACGACACACCAATCCTGTCAGATAATTCGGCTTGTGAAACTTTTTTTTCTGTTCTAGATTCCCTTACTTTGTTGATGACAAATAATTCTATTTCTGTTAGCATATTTTCTATTAGGAAACTTACGAACTTCTATTATATGGTGTATTTTTGCAACTTACTATGAGTAAGTGTTTTTTTAAATGGAAGTAAATAAAGTCTATAACGAAAGTTGTTTGGATACGCTCAAGCGCATTCCTGACAATTCCATTGATTTGGTTATAACATCGCCACCTTACAATATGAATTTGCGAATCCGTAATGGTGAGTATTGTTCACGTCAAATTGTAAAAGAGTTTAGTACCAAATATGAAGGATTTGATGATAATTTGCCAATCGAAGAATATTTTAAATTTCATTTAAGTGTCTTAAAAGAATTGCTAAGAACTTCAAATGTTATTTTTTACAATATTCAAATTGTTACAGGCAGTAAAAGAGCAATTTTTAAGATAATAGGAGAATTATCTGATTATTTGAAAGATATAATTGTTTGGGACAAAGGCTATGCACAACCTGCAATGGCTCCAAAAGTTTTAAATCGTAGAACAGAATTGATTTTAGTTTTTGACAGAGATAACGGTATTAGTCGTCAGTTTGAGAAAGCTAACTTTGAAAGAGGTACGTTAGACGATTTATGGCTAATTAAAAGAGGTAAAAAAGTCATAGATAGTCATTCTGCTGTTTTTCCTGAAGAATTAGTTAAAACAATAATTGAAAATTTTTCTAATGAAGGCGATTTGGTTTATGACCCATTTATGGGAACGGGAACTACTGCGATTGTCGCAAAGAAATTAAATCGTAATTATTTAGGAAGTGAATTGACAGAAAAATATTTCAAAGTCATAAGCGAAAGATTGCAAGTATTTGAAAATGAACTTTTTTAAGTATTTCGTTTAAGATACACTTTTTTGCCTATTCATAGTTGGTAACAACACCAAGCACGTTAAAAAAAACATTTATTGCACATTGCCTTGCCCTTTGAGTGTGCGGTATCGGTTGCGGGCTTCAAATGAATACAAGCTGCCACTATAGTCTAATAGAATTTTCTCATAGGTTTCTATTGCTTTTTGTTTGTCGCCCAACCTGAAATCATAGAGTCTGGCTAATGAAATCAAGGCATCGTCTGCCAAAATATCAAAGTAATATTTCTGTACCAAGTCTTTGTAAAGACTTACGGCTGAATCAAGATTGCCGGTTTTTTCGGCTATTCGGGCTTTCAGAAAAAGGATGTCATCTGAAAGCTCATTATAGCTGTATGTTGCTTGCAAAGAATCAAGCACCGCAATACTTTGAGAAATCTTATTCTGAAACAGTAAAAATTCTGCACGCGCATACATTTTCAAGGGTTCTTCGGTGGTGTCAAGCCCTGTGTTTTCAATAATTTGCAAGGACAATTCTATCGCATTATTTGAAATTAACTGTGTTGTAGCGCCTTTGAGCACTTCAAGTTGTGTGAGCGCCCATTCAAAATCTCCACGGAAATAACAAAGTCTTGCAAACTTAAATCGCGCTTCTTGTCCCAGAGGGTCATCCTTAAAATCGGTTTCAATTTGTTTGTAGAGCAAGTGAGCATCCCATTCTTCACCGGCAATCAGATAAGCATCTGCTAATTTGAGTTTGGCAGAACCTTTTTGTAGCTTAGACAAGGAACCTGTTTCTATGTATTTTTGGAGTTCTGCTATTCCTTTTTGAGGCTGATTCAGATATTGAATATAAAGGTCTGCAAGGTCAAGACGGGCGTTTTCTGCTCCGGGCAAATACCCTCTGTTTTCAAGGAAAACAATATAATCCTGTGCCAGTTTTTCTAATTCTTGTTTGTCAGCTCCGGCACCTTTTTGGATTTTGAGCAAGCGGGTTTTGAGCATTCCGCTCATGGCGTTGTTGTAATAATAAAAATCCTCGCCCCTTTCCACCAGATTTTGATAGCATTTGATAGCGGTTGCATATGCCTCGTTGTCCAAACAAGTTTGAGCGAGTTCAATCAGTTTGCGCCCTGATTTTCCGCTACGCAAGTCTAATGCGCGTGTTTGCAAAAAGGCTCCTTCCCAGTCTTTTTGTTGCACAAAAGTCCAGAACAGCAATTCTTGATAGGCTTCATTGTCCGGGTTTTTTTGCAGTCGGGAAATAAGCTCTTTTTTAAGTTGTTCATAGTGTTTGTCTTCGGTCAGATAGAGCTGCAACCTCGATTTGACCTGATCCAAGTAAAAGGAATTGAATTCGAGATATTGCAAATATTCGCCAAACACAGCCCCATATTCGCCTTTGTTTGCATACAAATCCGCCAACTCCATGGTATAAGCCCGATCGTTTTTGCTGTATTTACGCGCCTCCATATAGGTTTGGATTGCCAAATCTGTATAACCCCTTTTTTCAAAGGCAGTGGCTACTTGAGGCGCTTGTCCTTTGTAATAAATATTTTCATCTGAGAGTAATTCCGAAAAAACCTTCTGGGCTTTTTTGTTATCTCCCGATTTGTCCAAAGTCCAACCCATATCAACCTTAAGTGCGGGGTTGTCAGGAAAATGCTTAGATTGTTTCTGGGTAAATTTTATGGCATCCTTGTAATTATCAAGTTTTACCAAACATTGCAGGTAGTTTTCGTAATAGGTATAAGAATAGCGGTTTTTGCTGAGCAATTCTTCATACAGTGTCAATGCTTTCTCGTATTCACCCGAAGCAAAATACGTGGCAGCAAGCCTTTCTTTGTTGTCATTTGGGTTTGATTGGGCAAAAGCGTGTTGCAATCCTGCCAAGGTCAGTACCACCGAAACGACACACAGTCTGCTATAAAACACAAATTTTGTCAAATGAATTTAGATTTCTGCTTCCACAGCCCTCACTTCGGGCACCATACGCTTGAGCAAGCTTTCTATACCTGCTTTCAACGTAAATGTAGATGAAGGACAGCCGCTGCAAGAGCCTTTCATGACAACTGTTACAACACCATCGTGAAAAGATTTGAATGAAATTGCCCCCCCGTCCATTTCAACGGCAGGTTTTACATGGTCGTCTAACAGTTGCTTGATTTTCATAACCACTTCACTTTCTTCTTCATCGCTCAAAGAGTGTGATTGGGACACTATTTCAATACCGCTTTCGACTAAGTTCTTCACCGCTTCTTTAATAACAGGAGCAAGCTCTTGCCAATCTGCAGAGGGTTTTTTGGTAACAGAAACAAAGTTATTCATAATAAAAATGCCATCCACATCCGAGTATGCAAAAAGAGCAAGTGCGAGGGGAGAGTTACTTGCGTCTGATTTGCTTCTAAAATCGGCACTGTCATTGGGTAATATCATTTTGTTAAGAACAAATTTCAAAGAGTCGGGATTGGGTGTTCCTTCAACAAAAACGCTGATTGTTTGTAGGTTCATCATTTTTTTGATAGATAATTAAATTGACTTGCAAAGATACTGTACAAAACACCACAAAAGTCTATGCAATGATTGATAATAAACATCCTTTTGTCGAACCGTCAAGGAGCATATTGTTTGTGTGGTGGGTGAATATAGTAAGCTGCGGTTTGAAGAAAACAGACATTAATCAAAATTCCTAAAAGTATTTGTTTTTGCAAAGTTTTAGGAATTTAGTTTACCTTAGTCTTATGAAAGAAATACCCAGAAAACGGTATTTAGAAACACTTCAAGTACTCAAAGACAAGAATTTAATTAAGGTTGCCACGGGCGTTAGGCGTTGTGGTAAATCAACTTTAATGACACAATTTCAAGACTTGTTGCGTAAAGAAAATGCCAAAGTCTCCATTTTGGCAATCAATATGGATATGTCCGAATTTCGGTTTTTGGCAGAAAAAAATAAACGCATTGGATTGGCTGACAAAGACAGAAATATAAGGGCGAAACTCACAGCGGTTTGAACACAAGCAGGAGTAAATTGCACCGTTTGAACTTTTGTGATAAAAACCGCCACTTCGCAAAGCCGCGAAATGTTAAGAACAAATTTCAAAGAGTCGGGATTGGGTGTTCCTTCAACAAAAACACGCCTATTGTTACCTAATGTGTACTTGGTGGAGTGGGTTTTTAGTCTATGGTAGCAACTTCAATTTTATATCTAACAAGGAAAATATTACCCCTATCCCTGTAATTAAATGACAGGATGTTATCTTTAAAACTAACACCAATTAACTCCATAAGGCTATCAGGGTTTGGAAAAAACTCGTAGTTATTTAACACTGTATATCCTATGCTTTTATATTCTGAATCAAATACCTCTATGCAAAACTGGTTATCCACCCTAAAAAACACCATAATATGATTACTATTAATATCTTTGTTAATCCCGAGAATATAATAATTGCAATATAAGGCTTCATTGTAAGAAAGATTTTCAAGTATGTTTTCTTTTTTCAGGGTATTTTTGTCCCTTACTATATCAATCAGGACAGCATTGGAATCAACAAAGTAATAGTCATAAGTACCAAAAGAATACGTCAAATGCTCATTTATTCTTTTTATTTTAATATAAGCATTAAAAATTTCTCTCTGTTTAAAATTTTTGGGGTATGGGAATTTGCACAAAGAATTGAATACATAACAAGAATCCTTGTTAAGAGAAAACTTGCCGATACAGTAGTCTAAATCCTTGTCTGTACTTTCTGTTTCATACGGTGTCAAATAGCTGTACATTACACCCGAATTATCAATAAGAAAGCCAAAATCCACTCCTGCAACAATACGTTTACCTTTCGTATTGTATAGGTCGTCATCTAAAATGGGAATGTATTCAATGAAATTTAGCTCTCTGTCAAACTTTAAGATCACGGATAGCTGATTACCAACCACTTCGCCTTTTTTTATAGTATCTCGTTTGCCAATATCGTTAATAAATGTATGGTCGGCTTGGTTTACCCTGTGAGCAAAAAAATTAGCTGCAATAAATATGTTAGAATCTCCAATATAGGCGCTTGTGAAAAAAGAAGCCTCCTTAGCTATTCTCTTTAATGAGCCTGCGTGCGATTTGGCAATATTGCAATCCTCCTCATTCTTTGAATAGTATTTGCAGTAAACCTCTATCGGGTTAAAAAAATTGCATGGGTATTCTTTTAAGGTTAGTTTTTTGTTTGCATAGTCAAGCAGGATGATCTTATTGTAATAATCATCTAACAGCAAAACCTTATTTGAATCAATCACTTCAATTCCATTATTATCCGAAAAAACCTTTTTCCGTATGTTGGTTTTATCTAACAATGTTATTTCTACGTTGGTTTTTCCTTGCTCACAAGTGATTTTATCCTTAAACTCGGACAGATTATCGTCCCATTTGCATGTGCCTAAAGCTATCGGAATACCTGATTTGTAAAAGCGGTATTTTGCCAACCCTTTTACATCAGGAAACGAATTGAAAAGCGAATCAGACAATATAATATTGATGTTCCAAAGGTTTGTATCTACTACAAACCGAGATTTAAACTCCGCTTGTTCTTTACTATTTTCAAAAACATATTCAGGCAGAACAATGTTTACAGTATTCTTTACCTTTGGCAAAATATCATTGCACACATTCAGGAAATATGTAATGTTGTTAAAGTAAGATTGGGCGGTGTTATCAATATCAAAGTAAACAAACAAGGTTATGCAATCAGTATGTTTGTTTATGGGCTTGGGAGTATTCCCATTTATTGAGTATCCCGTTGAAGAAAATAAAAGGAGAGCAATAATAGCTCCCCTTTTAAACAGTTGTCGTAATCCCTCAATCATAATTCATAAGTTACATAAACACCTTCCTCGTCTTCACATTCGTATATTTCAGTCTGAATTTGATTCTCAGGGTCGAAATAGCCTGTTTCGGTTGGTAGCGCAAATGTCATCTCTAAGATGTCTCCCGAACCAGATAAATCTGCCCAAACTTTACCCCTGGCGCAAAGACCATCTTTCTTTCTGCACTTTCTCATAAACTTCCCTTGTCCGTAGCAGCTAACATCATAAACATAAGCATAAGGATTGCCATTTCTAACCTCTATATGCAAATAGGTAACTCCGTAGAAAACAGGGTTTGCATAAAATTGATTAAGATTTGTAATTGCATTACAATTTTGAGATTTTGCAACATTTGGCACTAAGGCTAAAACAAAACTTGCAACAAGCAGTTTAAAGCCTTTTTGAATTTTTGGAGATTTAAATAACTTTTTCATTTTTCTGATTTATTAAGTTTTTAAAATAGAGAATTGACCGCTCTCGTGTGCGGGGCTAACCCCTTTTTATTGGCTTGGTGCTTAGTTGCCATGTTTCACCTTTTTTGGCTTTCTGTCCTGTGCAAAAGAGCAGTTTTGTTTTTGCTTCGCTTTTGTGTTTTTGCTGGAAGCCTGTTTTGCTCTTTGTTGCCTTGCTCTGTCCGCCTTTGGTCTGCAGCCCGCAGGTTTTCAAAACCTTTTGACAAATTACCACCAATCGTTACTTTGTTTTTTAATTGTTTAAGTAAAGCAAAGCTACCCCCCCCCCTTGTAAAAAACCAAATAAAAACAAATTACTTATCAACAAAACTTCAACAGTAGCCAACTGTATTACCAAACCATTCACAGTAAAAAGATAATAGGAGGCTACCTTAGCCGCCTGCCCGAAAGCACCTACACGTTTTACAAAGACTCTTTGGGCATTGACTCAACAGGCTACCCAAGCGCAAAAACACGCCTGTTGTTTCCTAATGTGTTTTCTTAAAATTGAAATGAAGGGAATTATTTATTCTGACTAAAAACCTCAATCGCTAAAATACCATATCTTTCTTCTACAATATTTGCTCCTAAATGAGATGGAATTTCATCCAATAAATTTGCTTGGAGCAGGAGAACTCTATCTCCATCTTCCCACTCTGCCGGAGTCTTAAAAACCATTGCTTGATTGTATTTTCGTTGATACATTTCTTTATAAAAAACAGGAATTGCTTTGTATGCGAATTGAGTACTCATAATGTATCCTGCATAGTTCTTCCCATTTTGGATTCCTTCTTTTAAAAAAAATGCTATTTGATTGGATTCTGTACAGTACTCACAAGTAGGGATACCCTTCAGTATATTTTCTGAAATTTGTTTTCCAGATATTAGGATAACAATAATGCAAAAGACCGGAAAGCTTTTTTGCAAGACTTTAGAATGAGACTGTTTGTATTTCTGTTCCAATTCACAAAATAGCAACCCACCCAAGATAGCAGTCAGAGGAAACATAGGTACATCATACCATACTAACTTTGTTTTTGCTATGCTGATGAAAAAGAGCCAAGAAAAGTTTAAAACCCCAAAATACACCAAGGGAGTGAGCCAAATGTGTTTTCTTTTGATAGTAAAAAGCCGCAAGGTGTAAGAAAGTAAAATAATAGGAACCCATGGCAATGCTCTTTCACTTAGCAATCCAATGAGATAGTAATTCCATGCTCCGCTATTTCCCTCCTTTACTTTGTTAAATCTGCCTCCCAGCTCATTGTCATAAATAACTTGTAAAAATCCCTGTGAATGATACTCTCTGTACCCGTAATAAAGTATAATCACTAAGAGAGAAGATAAGAGTACGATCCAGAAAACAGGCATACGAGTGATGGAAAAAATTTTTCCGGAAAATAAAGCATAAAGAAACAATCCGGGAAGGAACATAAATGCGGTAATCCCTTTGCTCAATACACTCAATGTAAAAAATATAAAAAAGAGGAAAAGAGAGTTTTTATCCTCCTTTTTTAAGAATTTGTAAAAATAGAGAATAAACAAGGTTGCAAACAGGGTCAAAAAACCTTCATAATCCCCCGTTCGCACTCCGTGGTAACCATTGTAACCCGATATGGAAAGCAGGATGGAAACAGCGATAAAAGCTCCCCAATAGCTTTTGTATTCATGGATAAAAAAACGGAAGACCCCCAAACATAATAGCAAAGCTGCAAGAGCGGTTGGAAGTCTAAGCGCAAACTCACTGATTCCCAATACTGCAAAAGAAAGAGATTGAGTGGCAACAAGAAGAGAGGGCTTTGTGTTCCACAAATCCACCTCGCCTTCATAGGTTGTAATGAATGGATTTTTGTGGTCTAACATTTCCACTGCATTTACCGCTTGTCTGCTTTCATCCCAACACGCCAGAGGGTCTGTTACCAAATTTGCAAAAAGAGCAATGCTTGCAAGGAAAAAGAAAGAAAAATAAGCCCAATATTTTTGTATGGTAACAAACATTGATAAGCAAAAGCAATATTGGAGATTTTTGCTGATGTACACAAATGTAATTGCACCTGTACTTTTGCAGAACAAGTAGAGAATATTGTTGTGGAATGTGACGGGGGTGGGGGAAATGGCGATTAACCAAAGGTTTAATTCCGAATCCCCAACTATTTTACTCTTAGGAAAATTACTATTGCACAATATCTTTGCGGCTGTAATCGATGCGTATCATTATCAAATCAATTTTATTGGGTTCTTTTCTATTATTGGGAATGGTAGGAACTTTGTTTTCTCAAACATCCGGGAAAAAACCACGTTCACAAAGCAAAAGATTTACAAAGGAACCTAACTTACCGGTAGTACAACTCGAATTTAACTATGCTTTTCATCAGCCCTTTGGCTTACTGAATGAGCGTTTTACCAATTTTAGCGGATTTGGTGCCGGAGCAAGCTATCGCTGGGAAAACAAATGGATGGCAGGTTTCAACTTCGGTGCGATGTGGGGGGGCGGTGTCAAAGACAATGCAGCCTTAGATACGATAATAGGTCCTTCGCAAAACCTGATTGACAATAATGGAAATTTGGCTATCATCAGGCTTTTCTCGAGGGGATATCACACAAATGCTTATGTGGGCTATTTACTTAACTTGAAAAAGAAAAACCCCAATTCGGGCATTGTTTTCCGAGCCGGTGCCGGATATTTGGAACACAAAATCAAGTATCAGCACACGATGAATATCATGCCGCAGTTGGAGAATGGTATGTACAAAGGCTATGACAGACTCACAAGTGGGTGGATGCTAACGCAGTTTATAGGTTATCAATATAGTTCCTATTTAAGGAAGATACATTTTTGGGGTGGAATTGAATTCTCCGAAGGGTTTACCAAAAACCGCAGAGGCTTTAATTACGACACCCGTCAGTTTGATACTAAGTTGAGGCACGACAATTTGATAAGCTTTCGCCTCGGATTTATGATTCCTATTTACAGCTACGGAAGAGGCGAAAAAGAAGGCACTGAAATTTATTTTGATTGATATGTTTGGGTTGTTGTATCGCATAGGTATTGAATTGTATTTTTTGCTTGTGCGTATAGTTTCGCCTTTTAACAAAAAAGCGACACTTTTTCTTATCGGGCGCGCGAAAACATTCGCTTCATTAGCCGCACTGCCACCCAAATCAAGCAGTAGAATTTGGTTTCACTGCGCTTCTTTGGGCGAGTTTGAGCAAGTAAAACCGATAATCGAAAAACTCAAACAAAAACAACCCCACGTATTTATTGCTGTTTCATTCTTTTCCCCATCGGGATACGAATCATCTAAACAATACAAACACGCAGACTGGATGGGCTATCTGCCAAAGGATACCAAACAAAATGCAAGAAAATTTATCAATCTGCTGCAACCTGACAAAGCTGTTTATGTGAAATATGAAATCTGGTATTTTTTGCTCAAAGAGCTTCATAAATACGCCCTTGCCACCTATCTTATTTCCGCCAAATTCCGAGAAGGCGGGTTGTTGAACCCTTTAATCAAACCGTATTTCCTGCCCTTGCTCAAAGGCATCAAGAAGATTTATTTGCAAGACAACAGTTCGTATGTATTGCTCAAAAAGGAAGGATTTACACAAATTGAATTATCGGGTGATACAAGGGTGGACAGGGTGTTGGGAATAGCCGCACAGGATTTTGACACAAGTCAGTTTCAGTCCTTTATACAGGGTTGCAAAGTGTTGATGGGCGGAAGCACTTGGCAACACGAAGAAAATTTGTTGTTGGAGGCTTTGGCAAAACTTCCCCTGTTTGTCAAGTTAATCATTGCCCCACACGATATCAAACGCAGTGCAGAAATTCAGAAAAAATTTGCAAAATATAGCACCGCATTATTTTCACAATGGAACGCAGAAGCAGAAACAAGGGTTCTGATAATAGACAGCATAGGTAACTTATCAAAGCTATACAGAATTGCCAATATTGCCTTGGTTGGAGGGGGTTATCACAACGCATTGCACAATATTTATGAACCGTCTGTATATGGTATTCCGGTGCTCTATGGCAACAATGCGCCCAAATACCCTGAAGCCTCATTGTTTGCGGAGAAAGGAATAGGTTTTCAGGTAACAACTTCCGGGGAAATTTACAATTATACCCTTGCTGCGGATTCGTTTTACAAAGAGGTCAAGGATAAATCCATAAGATTTTTCAACGAAAACAAAGGTATTTGCCTGCGGATATCTAATGAGTTGTTGGGGTAAATTTGTGTATTAAACCTGAAACATAGCTTGCGGTTTTTCTGTCTTATTTGTTTATTTTTGCATGACTTCACGAAAAGAGTAAAAGTAACATGGAATTAACAGGAAAAATCATCAAAGTATTGCCAATGCAGTCTGGAACAAGCACTAAGGGAGAATGGAGAAAACAGGAATTTGTAATTGAAGTTCCCGGAACATATCCCAAAAAAGTAGCTCTGTCTGCTTGGAATGAAAAAGCACAAGAAGTTCAATCCTTAGGTTTGGGACAAGAAATCAAAGCCCAGATTGATATTGAATCCAGAGAATACAACGAAAGATGGTACACAGACATCAGAGCATGGAAGATAGAAAAAGCAGGTACTACTACAACTGCCCCAAGCAGCAATGCTCCAACCAATAACAATGCAGTCAACAACCCATCCCCGTTTGACTCTCCGGCTGACCAAAACAACAATCCTTTTGGTGACAACAACGACCCCTCAAAATCTCAAGAAGACGACCTGCCATTCTAAGCAGTAACGATATTTTAGTATGAAAAGGGAGCAAGTGTTTGTTCCCTTTTTTTTGCATTAAACTTTAATCCTTATTAAATCTCTTATAAATCCTGCGTTTGCGCACTTTATTTTGCTTAAATAGAAAATAGAATGAAAACGAACCGCTTTCAGAACCTGATAAGTATAAAATGCTCTCAGATATCGTTTTTCCAAATCAAAATTACTTAGCTCCTTAGATTCAACAATCACTTTCAGTATATCAAATGCTTGCTTCATTTCGGTTTTATTGCAGGAGCGCATATCTCTCAAAAACTTGTTTAATGCGTGAATTTGCTTGTCATCACAAGTAATTCCGATTTGCTGTAATTTTTGTTTTTGGGTATAAAGCTGCTCATCAATCGTATGTTCAAAATCGGGTTTCTGAGCAGATTGAACCAAACGGTATTTAACCAAAGGCTGCTCAATGATTCCTATATCCCCCTTTTGACTTAACAACCACAAATAAGCAAAATCTTGTGTGCGTTTAAGAAAAAGGTCAAAACCAATATCCTCATATTTCCTTGCCATACAGGAGCTAAAGAAAACGGGTTGTTTAAAAAAAAGAATATGTTTGATTAGTGCAGGCTTGTTAGGGAATCGGGCAACATAACTATGAGAATCATCAAACACTGTAACATCCGTGAAACACGCACTCATACGGGGCTTAGCTGCCATAAATTGCACTTGTTTTTCAATCCTTTCGGGACAGGCAATATCATCAGCATCTAACCAAGCTACTAAAGTGCCGGTAGATTTTTGCAAAAGTTCGTTTCTGGACACGGGAATCCCTAATCTTGAATCATGTGTAAATACGCAAATCCTATTGTCATCAAATGATTGAATGATTTGAGCCGTATTGTCGTCAGAGCCGTCATTGCAAATGAGTAATTCAAAATGGGAATAGCTTTGATTGAGAACAGATTGAATGGCTTCTGCAATGAATTTTTCCCCATTGTAAACAGGCATAAGAACCGATACCAAGGGGGTAGGCTGCATTTGATTTATTGAGATTGTTTGAACACTTCGTAAGCCAAAATCCCTGCGGCAACAGACACGTTAAGACTATCCAAATCTCCGGTCCTAGGAATTTGAACTAAGTTGTCACAAAGTTTGAGTACAGCATTTGAAATACCTTCGTCCTCTGACCCCACAACCAAAGCCACCGGAGCGCTCAGGTCAATATCCCAAATGGGTTTTTCGGCTTTTTCGGAAGCACCCACTATGCGCAAACCCGAATGTTTCATAAAAAAAACAGCTTGTTTGAGAACATGTGTTCTACACACAGGAATTTTGAGTAAAGCTCCTGCAGATGCCTTGACCGCTTCTTCATTGAATCTTGCATTGCCTCTTGCAGGAATAACCAAAGCATGGAAGCCCAAAAACAATGCAGTCCGGGCAATAGCACCAAAATTTCTAACATCAGTAACACCGTCTAACACCATGATTTTGGGAGCTTCTCCCCTTTCGATAATATCAGGAATCAAATTTTCGATGTCTCCATAAGCAATCGGGCTGATATATGCTACAACTCCTTGATGGTTGCGTGTTCCGGCTATGCGGTCAAGTTTGCGCGAATCCACCACAAAACAGGGTATTTTTAATCCTCTGCTCTTTTTGATAAGCTCTTTTATTCCTTGTCCTGAAATATCGTCTTTAACAAAAACCTTCTCAACATTATCGGGGTTTTCCAAAGCTTCTTCTACGGGATGGATGCCATATATAACCAGGTTATCTTTTTCTTGATGTGTCATCAGCGTTGCAAATGTAGCCGTTTTGCAGGTCAGTGAGAGACAAATTTAAGACCCGCAATAGAGGCAATTAAGGTTGTCAAAAAGAATAAACGCCAGAAGTCGGTAGGTTCATCAAAAACAAAAATCCCTACCAATACAGTTCCCACCGCACCAATTCCTGTCCAAACCGCATAGGCAGTGCCAATAGGAAGTGTTTGGGTTGCCTTTACCAACAAAATCATACTGACAGTAAGTGATACAACAAATCCGGTGTACCACCAGAATGATTCCATTCCCGTGGTTTCTTTGGCTTTGCCAAGACAAGATGCAAATCCTACTTCAAACAAACCCGCAATGATGATAAATACCCAATTCATTCGGCAAAAATCAATAAATTATATCGGATAATAAAACCGCTCGGAATGAACTCCGGTAAAAAACACTTACTTCTCAATCAACCACAAACCAAACATCAAAGCAGCTATTCCCAAAACAACACTTGCAATGGTATAGGTAGCAAAATTCAGGTATTGTCCATCGTGCAACAACCTGATATTGTCGGCAGCAAAGGTTGAAAAAGTGGTGTAACCTCCACAGAATCCGGTAATCACAAATAAGCGCCATTCCAGACCAAACCAATCGGTTTGTTCCAGCAATCCAAAAGCAATTCCAATCAGCAAACACCCCAAAATATTGACCGCAAAAGTGCCAAATGGAAATACTGAAGGAATGAGCTTTGAAGCGGCCATATCGGTCAGAAAACGGCAGATACTTCCTAAGGCTCCTCCTATCCCTATGATTAACAACATTCTGAACATCGTTCTTTCAATAATTGCGACAAAAATACTGTTAATCATGCTAATCTGTTTATAATAACAAAGCTTAGTTTTTTTATAAAACCCATCCTTTGAATTACCTTTGCAGCATGAATATCCTCATCTTGGGTACAGGCGCAAGAGAACACGTTTTTGCATGGAAAATCAGCCAAAGCCCATTGTGTACCAAGCTTTATATTGCAAGCGGCAATGCAGGAACCGCACAACACGGCACAAACATTAATATCAACCCGAATGATTTTGAATCCATAGCAGCTTTTTGTATTGAAAAAAAGATTGATTTGGTAGTACCCGGAAATGAAGATCCCTTGGTAATGGGAATTACAGATTATCTTGAGAAAAAGATTGAAGGAATCATGGTGGCGGGACCCTCCAAAAAAGGAGCGCAATTAGAAGGAAGTAAGGATTTTGCCAAAGAGTTTATGCTCAAACATAATATTCCGACAGCGCGTTTCTCGACCTTTACTAAATCAACCATTAGCCAAGCCTATCAGTTCTTGGAAACACTCACAGCACCTTATGTACTTAAAGCGGATGGTCTTGCTGCCGGAAAAGGGGTTTTGATTTGTGCTACACTCGAAGAGGCAAAAACGAATTTGGCTGACATGCTCGAAAACAATAGATTTGGCAAAGCTTCTGAAAAAGTAGTGATTGAAGAATTTTTGACCGGAATAGAACTTTCTTGCTTTGTTTTGACAGACGGAAAAAACTATGTGCTTTTGCCCGAAGCCAAAGATTACAAACGAATTGGCGAAGGTGATACAGGATTAAATACGGGAGGTATGGGCGCAGTTTCTCCGGTTCCTTTTGCAGACAAGCCATTTATGGATAAGGTCATTAACAATATTGTGAAACCTACCATTGCCGGTATTCGCAAAGACAAACTCAACTACAAAGGATTTATCTTTTTTGGATTGATAAACTATATGGGCGAACCCTATGTTATTGAATACAACGCTCGTATGGGAGATCCCGAAACCGAAGTGGTTATTCCTCGTGTTGAAAATGATTTGGTGGAACTGCTTGTTGCAAGCTGTACCAAAGGTCTTGACAAACATAAAATAAAAATCAAAAAAGAGGTTGCCACGACCGTTTTCACCGTAAGCGGAGGCTATCCGGCAGATTATAAAAAAGGAATGGAAATAACCGGTTTGGAATACATGAAAGATTGCCTTGCATTTCATGCCGGAACCCAAGAATCAAACGGCAAAATTATAACATCGGGAGGCAGGGTGATTGCGCTCACTGCGCTTGACAATAACATGATGGAGGCTTTGATTAAATCCTATAAAGCTGCACACACTGTTACATTCCAAGGCAAATATTACCGCAACGATATTGGCAAAGACCTGATAGATTATCTATAACTAATATGAGCCTCAACAATAAATATTCAAATATCTCCAACAAACTTCTGACATGGTTTTTCAGAGGATTGTTAATTGTTCTACCCATATCCGTTACCATTTATTTACTTATCTCCATTTTTTCGTGGCTTGATGGTTTATTGGGATTCAAACATACCGGACTTGGCGTCTTATTATTGTTTGCAATCATAATTGTAATCGGGATGTTTGGCACCAGCCTTATCACAAAACCGTTTATTAATTTGATAGAAACATTGATAGAGAAAACACCCGGAATCAAATTGATTTATACCTCTATCAAAGACTTATTAGCGGCATTTGTAGGTGACAAAAAGAAATTTAACAAACCGGTGATGATTAATGTAGAAGGAGAATCTGTTTACAAAATCGGATTTATAACCTCAGAAAGTCTTAAAGACTTGAATATGGAGGGTTATTGCTCGGTTTATATTCCTTTTTCTTATACATTTTCCGGTCATCTTTACATAGTACATACAAGCAAAATCAAGCCTATTGACGGCAACCCCGCAGATTTGATGAAGTTTGTGGCTTCCGGTGGTGTAACACAGCTATAAGAGTTAAGTGTAAAAAAAAAAGGTTTTCGACTTGTCGAAAACCCTTTTTTTGTGTGGGAGTTGAGGGGCTCGAACCCCCGACCCTCTGCTTGTAAGGCAGATGCTCTGAACCAACTGAGCTAAACTCCCTTTTTTAAAGAACTTCCCTTGTCTAAGGGGCTGCAAATATAAGTCTGTAATTCAATTTCCAAAAAAAAATTTAAGATATAAATTAGAGTGTTGATTTGTGCATTAGTTTTTTATGGGAGACACTACTCTTGTGTTGTTTTGCGTTTTCTTGTAGAAAGAAATTTTCATTTTGAAAAAAGCACTTAAAATCATAGCATTTTCGCTTTGTATCATTGCAGTTTCACTTACTGCAACGGTTTATTACATGTCAGATAAAATTCAACAGGTTTTATTAAAAGAAATCAATGAGCAACTTGCGGTAGAAGGCTCTTTCAAAAAAGTAGATATAACATTCTGGCAAACTTTCCCCAAAGTGGGATTGCGTATGGAAAAACTTACACTCAAGGAGTCGTCTCCTTTATTGAAAAAATTCTTATTAGAAGCGGATGAATTTTATCTCCAATTCAATTTGATAGAAGCCATTCTCGGCAAGTATGAGTTGGAAAAAGTTTCTGCCGATGATATTGTGATTCGCCTTGCTGTGAAAGGAGATAAAGAGAATTATATGCTCTTCAAAAGTAACAACACAGACTCCATCAATGACAAGAGAATTAAAATTGACTTAAAAGCCATTCATCTCAACAATGCCATTATTGAGTATCATGATTTACTAGATACCACCACTATTGTTTATGATTTCGATAGAATCAAATCAAAAGGTGAAATAGAAACGGATAAAATAAAGTTCAAGTTAGACGCAAAAGGCAAGGGCAACACATTTGTTCTTACAAATGATACGCTACCCATTGATAAAACAAGCACTTTGAATGTGCTTGTTGAATACAATATCCCAAAAGAAGAACTTGTGTTGAAGAATGGAAGTTTTAGCATTGATAAAACCGACTTTAACGTAGATGGCTTCTTTGTATTTGCCGATCGAGATTCAATGGATTTAAGATTTGAATCACATGAAAGCAAAATCAGCCGGATTGCAGGATTGATGCCCAAAGACATTGGAGATAAGTTGAGCAGTTTAAAGTCCGAGGGTGATTTGAATATCAAAGCCAGAATAGCCGGTGTTTTTGGAGGAAATAATATACCTACAACCGAAGCGCAACTTAAAATAAATGAGGGCAAAATCTTTCCTAATAAAGGTCAAAAACCGATGGAAAAAATTAACCTGAATGCCCATATTATTCTGAACAAGAACAAATCATACATTCAGATTCCGGTATTCAGTTTTAAACTTGGCGAACATTCTTTCAGTGGTAATTTTGATATGAATGGTTTGAGCGACCCTTATATTGACGGCAATTTTAAAGGTAAGATTGACCTTGGATATTTGAGAGATTTGTTTGATTTTGAGGGAGTTGAAATGTCGGGATTGATGAGTTGTGACTTTAATGTGAAAGGTAAAATTTCTGAACTTAGTACAGGCAAGCAGTTTCAGGAAAAAGGAATTTTTGGTATGATGCAATGGGAACAACTCTCCTTCAAAAGCAAAGATGAAGTGCTGAAAGACTGGGTCTTGACTGCGTGTGATGCAAGCTGGAAAATGAATGGAAATCAGATTTTTGCCAATAATATTATTGGAAAAGTAAACAATGCCGGCTTTAAGATGAACATCTCCTTAGACCATATTCTGCCTTATATTTTCAGCAATAGCAAAGCAGAAATATATGCAGATATTGCTGCTGATAAGATTGAATTACCCGCATCGCTTACAGGGCAAGGAGAAACGGGCGAGAGCGAAGCTGATACAACAACCGATTTATATACGATGTTTCCTGCAAATACCACAATTGATTTAACTTTTAATATCGCAGACTTTAAAGCACGTGGTGTATCAGTAGCAAATCTCAAAGGTTCCTTGTATGCCAGCGAAAGCCAAATCAAATTTAAAAAAGTTTCAGGCAAAAGTATTGAAGGGGAGTTTGAAGGCTCTGTTCTCATTCAAAAACGTGAAGACAACACCCTCTTTAGCAGTATTGACCTTGATGGTAAAGGATTGAACATTTATGAATTGTTTAAGACCTTTGATAATTTTGGGCAAGAAGAGATTACCTATAAAAACCTTGAAGGCAAACTCGATATCAATACCCAAATGGTACTCATCATTGGGAGAGATGGTTCGATGGCAAAAGAAAATATGTATGCATTTTCCGAACTCACAATAAAAAATGGGGTATTGAAAAACTACGAACCCATGAAGTCATTGTCTGATTATGCTGAAATATCTGAATTAGAAAATATCAAATTTGGGGTACTCACCAACACCATCGAAATCAAAGATGGAGAAATTAACTTCCCTTTTATGGATATGGGTAATAGTATTCTCAATATTAAAATCAAAGGAAATCACAAGTTTGATAACTATATGGATTACACTTTTAGGGTAAGATTATCAGATGCGTTGGCGGCTAAATATCATTTACGCTCTAAAAAGAATAAAGAAGATTTTGAGGACTTGGGTGAAAAAGGTGTTGCACTCTATATTCGAATGACGGGATATCCTGATAATCTGAAGTTTAACTTTGAAAAAGTAGGAATTAAACCATTGATAACCCAAGAGTCAGTTAAAACAGAAATTAAAAATGCTCGAGAAGAATTTAAACAAACCATAAAACAAGAATTTTCTATTGAAACAAGAGAAGAAAAGAAAAAACAAGAAGCTGAAAATGAGAAAGTTGATTGGGATGAATGAGTGGTTTTTTTGAATTTTATTTGTAACCGAAAAAAATATTGGTATGAATTTTGAATTTTTAATGTCAAAATCGTTCAATTTAAATGATATCTATATGAAAGACTATACAAACCTATGCCTCAGAGGCACTGTATTAACCATCTTTTCAGCTTTCCTGCTGACTCCCAATGCAAATGCACAGGAACAGTTAGGGTTAATCAATTCTAATTTTTCTGGAACCAACGCAATTTATCTGAATCCTGCTAACATTGCTACTCCTGCAAACATCGCCTATGTAAATTTTTGGTCCAGAGGCATTGGCTTTCAGAATAATTTTATGAAATACAATGCTCCGTTTAAAATAAACAAATGGGCAAACGGTACAATACCCGATCAGTATTTGAACTACGGTAATTTAGATTTAAAACAACCTTGGTTGCAACCATTAAACCTCAACGGCAATGCAAAATCATTTAACTTTAATCAAGATATCAGGACATTCTCTTTAATGCTTCCTGTTTCCAATAAATCATTCATCTCGTTGAACCTTCGCCAAAGAACCGGAATTCAGATTTTGGGTTTGGACGAAAACATTGCCCGCATTGCCCGATATGGAATCAATAACTCCAAAAATACCCTCTTTGGCAGCGGAAGCGACCAACTGCAGTATGGACAAAGCTATGGAACAGATAAAGGTTTCAAAGCCCATTTCGAATCTTGGCAGGAATACAGCTTTTCTTATGGGGCTGTGATGAAGGAGGATAAGACCCATATTCTTTCCGGAGGTTTTACAATCAAATATTTGAGAGGAATGGGAATGGGGCATTTGAGTAGCAGCGACATGAAGTTTACTGTCGAAAATGGAGACTCTATAACCTTTAACTCCGGAAGCCTTGATTATGCTCACACATCCGAAGATGCCATGATGGGACCGCTGATGAATCCTATTGATTGGTTTGACCAAGTTACAACCGGACATGGTGTAGGTTTTGATTTAGGATTTAATTGGATAAAAAAACGAAGCCGTAGTTCATTCAAACACAATGCTTTTTGGGATTGGGGCTGTGATTATTATCAGCAATATGATTGGAAGTTTGGGGCTGCATTTATGGATTTGGGATTTATTCAACATGGAAAAGATGTCAAAGCCTATAATGTTGACTTTGCTTCACCCTTTGGATTAGGTACAAGAAGCGGAATGTTTACCGGTTTTAATAACAAATACCGCGATGGATTTGATGATATTGATGCAGATGTAATCAACAAAATGCCCTCTTCATCCGTTACCGAAAAAAACACCTTTACCACATATCTTCCTGCGGCTTTCACAGCACAAGGAGATTTCAGACTTGGAAACAGAACATACTTAGGAGTAAACTATCAACAGAGTATCAAATCAATTACTTCCAATGGATTAAATGCTGCTAATTTTATTTCTTTTATTCCGCGAATTGAAGGATATTTTGCCGAAGCAGCTTTACCTATTACAGTTTCTAATACTTTTCAGACTCTTAATGTAGGATTCTTTGCCAAACTATGGATATTCCATATTGGGTCAGACAACCTTGGCGGTTTGTTCAAACTAAGCACCAACAAGGCGTTTACCGGTGCTTCACTTTACGGTGGATTTTCACTCCCCATCCCTTACTGCACCGGTGGTTCTTGGTTTGAACACAAAACCGACAGAACTATTATAAGACATCCGGATGAACAAAAACCCGAAGAAAAACCTCAAAATGAACAAAAACCGGATTCCACCCAACAACAACAAAAACCGGATACTGTTTTTATTACAGTTAAAGATACCGTTTCTGTTCCACAACAAGATACAACTTGGAAGAAGAAAGAGCAAGAGTATATTGCCAGACAAAAAGAATTGGAGAAACGTATTCAAGACTTAGAAAAAAACAAACCCGGCACACAAACAAATTGTATTGAATGTGAGAAAAACTTGCGTAATGAGCGATTGGAGAATGACAAAATCCGCAAAGATTTGACTTATGAAAAAGACAAAAACAACAATTTGGAAAGAGAGAATATTTGGCTCAAAGACAAGTTAAAAGTAATAGAAACCGAAAAAATAAAATGCGAATCCGACAGAGATAGAAATGCCAGAGAGATTGATAATCTTCAAAAGAAAATCATTGCTATCCAGAAAGAGTTGGATGATTGCAGAAAACGAACCTCACCCGAAACTCCGGATGAAGAAGTAAAAAGGCTGAACATCAAAATCACTCAACTCGAAAACGAGAAAAAAGACCTCGAGAACCAAAGAGATAAGTGCAAGCAAACCCAAGATGATTTGACCGTTAAAATAACCCAATTGCAAAATGATGCAGACAAATGCAAAAAAGACTTGGCAGAATACAAAGCCAAAGTGGACAAGCTAACCAAAGAAAATGACAAACTCTATGCTGACATTACAGCAGCACGCGACAGCATCATTTTTTATCAAGCCAAAGTAAAAGAACAAGATTGCTCTAAACAGTTGGATGAACTGAACAAAAAGATTGCAACACTCGAAGCTGAAAAGAAAAAATGCAATGATAATAATGCACAGAAAGACAAACGCATCCAAGAACTGAGCGACTCACTCAACAATATTACCATCAATCTTAAAACATGCAAAGACCAATATGACAATGCTTTGAAAGAGTACCAATATGCAATGCAAAAAGTACAAGACTTGCAAAAACAACTCAAAGATTGTCAAGACAAAGCAGCCAAAGGCGACAATAGCGGTGGAACAGATGATGCCCAAATAAAAGACTTGCAGAAAAAACTCCAAGATGCACAGGATAGAGTGGCAACACTTGAAAAACAAGTAACTGATTGCCAAAATCAAAAGAAGGATTTAGAAGAAAGTTACAAAAAGACTATTGACAGCAAAGACAAGCGTATCAAAGAATTGAGCGACTCTCTGAGCAGCATTACCAATAGTCTGAAATCGTGCAAAGACCAATACGACAATGCTTTGAAAGAGTACCAATTTGCAATGCAAAAAGTACAAGACTTGCAAAAACAACTCAAAGAATGTCAAGACCAAAAAGGCACAGGTTCAAGCGGTTCAAATGATGCACAAATACAAGATTTGCAGAAAAAACTACAAGATGCGCAAGACAAAGTAAAAACGCTTGAAACTAAGGTTGCAGAACAAGAAACACAGATTTCAACTTTGCAGAAAAAACAAGATGAGTTAAGCAAAAAAGTAAAAGAATGCGAAGACTCAAAAACGAATAATGACCAAAGCGCCAAAATCAAAGAATTGGAAAACAAAGTGGCTGAATTGCAATCCAAATTGACAAGTACACAAACAGAGCTTACCCAATCCAAGACCAAACAAACAGAGCTCGAAGCTAAGATAAAAGCCTGCGAAGATGAAAAAACCAAGCTGGGAGCAGGAAACACTTCTTCTGATGAGCTGACTAAAAAAGTAGCTGACTTGCAAAAACAGTTAGATGATACTAAAAAACAAGTTCAAGCCAAAGAAACCGAGATTGCTAATCTCAATCAACAAGTACAAAGTCAAAAAGGTCAGTTAGAGGAATGTAAGAGAACTCAAAACCTATATAACAAGGTAATGCACGACAAAGATTCCATCCAACGTGCCAATATCAAGCTGCAAAATGATTTGCGAAACTGTGAACAAGGCAAAGGAGGTCAGGGCAGTGTTATTCCCGGAACAAATAAACCTGCCGAAAATAATGGCGCAGGTTCAACCAATACCGGTTCAAACTCCTCAACAAACAGGACTACAAATATTCCTTCCGGAATAAATGGAAGTAACAGCAGTTCTTCAAGCAGCAGGAACAGCAATAACAGCACGCAAACCAACAAATCCGGAGGAAGGGATTCGGGCGCAGGGAGCGGTACAGAATCCAATAACCAAAACAACTCCAACTCCAATCGGGGTGGCAGGAGGTAATTTTTTTCAAAACATATTTGTTTTATCACAAGTTTGAGTAATTTTGTTGCTCAAACTTGTGATTAGGTGATAGACGCACTCATATCTTCTAAAACACGTATTAAACTGCTGCTCAAATTCTTTTTGAACGCAAGTACCACTGCTTATTTGCGCGGATTGGAAGAAGAATTTGGAGAGTCCACAAACGGAATCAGAGTTGAGTTAAACCGGTTGTCAGAAGCCGGCATGCTCAAGACCTTTTCCAAAGGAAACAAGAAGTTTTTTAAGGTAAATACCGGACATCCGCTTTTTCATGATTTACATAATATCGTCCTCAAATTTGTAGGACTTGACAAGATTGTAGAGTCTATCATAAACAGGCTTGGAGACTTGGAAGAAGTATATGTAATCGGAAACTTTGCGCGCGGCTTGGACAGCGAAATTATTGACCTTGTTTTTGTGGGACAAGTGGACAAAAATTACTTGTTGGAATTGGTAGAAAAAGCTGAAAATAAAATAAATAGAAAAATTCGCTTTGTTACTTTTGACACGGCAGAATTTTCTATTGAAAAAATCAAAGACGGATTAGCTGAACCACTGCTGTTGTGGAAAAAGTAGCTTAAAGCCGTTTTTGTAATATATTGAAAATGAACAGCCTGCTTGGTCAAATGTGACTGAGGAGGCGGAGCAGTGAAAGAAGGATAAAGAATTTTTTTTGATAAAAACGCCACTATTGCACATCTTAGACAAATACCTGATTTGGAATGCACTCTATCTGAAGTCCAGACAAGAAAAGAAAGTAGCAAGAGAATATGAAAAATTCGGACTTGATTTTTATCTGCCATTAGCAAAAAGACTGAGCGTTTGGTCTGACAGAAAAAAATGGGTTGAAGACCCTCTTTTTAGAGGATATATTTTTGTTCCGCAAAGGCTGAAAGATGCCGACAAATTTTTATACATACCGGGAGTCGTTGGTTATGTGAACTATAACGGGAAGCGTGCAGAAATAAAGCAAGTTGAACTTAAAATCATTCAAGAGTTTATTGAAAAGGGGTATCATGTCGAAGCTGCTTCAAAAGAAGACTTGGAAAAAGGTGATAAAGTCGCAATAGCATCAGGTACATTGAAAGGATTAGAAGGAACCGTAATCGAATCGCAAGGAGAATCCTATTTTATGATAGCTGTAGAAGGAATCGGACAAGTGATAAAAGTAAAAGTTCCTAAAGAAGTTTTAATTAAAATGCCGGATGAAACATGAAGATATTTTAGAACAATGTTCAGTACCCCTTTCTGGGGATTTTGACCAGAGTCAAATGACTTTTGAGAATATTGAAAAATTGCTAAATTCCGGATTGCAATCATAAAATGCGTGCTCTTATCTTTCTTTCGCTCTTTTTTCCCATTGCAATATGGTGGTACATCATGAGCAATTGTACGGTGTCACCGGTTTTGCCGGAGCGATTGATTTTTTTACATGCTTTATTTTATGCCTCAGCTTTATTATTGCCGACAAAAACATGGCGTTCGGTTTATATCAAAGGATTCTATGTTATTTCAACTTTCTTTATTTTTGTTGAAACCGCTTATGCCCTGATATACAAAGACACGATCACCACTTCCATTGCCTATATTTTATTAGAAACTAATTTTTCTGAAGCCAAAGGATATCTTAGCATCTATTTGAATTGGCAAATACTAATATTGTTCTTGGTTTATCTGATTCCTTCCATTTTTATTTTCAAAGGAGTGAGATGGTTGCTAAACAACAAAAATAAGAGTTCCACTTGGGATATAAACGAAGGTATTAAAACAGAACAAACTAAGATTCCTTCTTTTTTAAAGAATCATGAAAAACGAATAAAGAAATCTTTTCTCTTTCTTTTCGCATCGCTTGGAACTATCATTTACATCAATGCCCATCATTTTGAGCATCATGTTCTGAATAAAATCATTACAGGGATTGAAATGTACAAAAAAGAATCTCGACAATATGCGGATTTTATTGCTAATTCAAAAGAAAGCAAGTTTCTAAACTCTGTTGTGAAACAAGCAGACTCTTCACGTAAAACCTTGATTTTTCTGATTGGAGAAGCGAGTACCCGAAGCCATTTTGGAATTTATGGATACTATCGCAATACCACACCCGGATTAGAAGCAATGAGCGGACAGCTTGCAGTTTTCCGAGACGTGATAAGCCCGTTTAACAGCACCATTCCTTCTTTAGAAAATGTTTTGACTTTTGCATCCGTATCAAATCCGGAAGATATTCGGCAAGGAAGTATAGTTCAATTAGTAAAAAATGCAGGTTTTAAAACCTTTTGGATTTCCAACCAAATTCCTTTGGGATTATATGAAACACTTGTAACCATGATTGGCAAAACAGCAGACCAAAGTTTTTTTATAAACATGGGAAGTGCGGAAGTGCAACACTCTTATGATGAAAATCTTTTTCCTTTTATTGAAAAAGCATTGGAAGACAAAGCTGCCAAAAAAGTAATCTTTGTTCATATTCTCGGCACTCATTCTCTTTATGATTTGCGATACCCGAAAGAATATCAAGTTTTTACAGATAAGCCCCAAACAAAATTTCCTTCTTCTAAGTCTCACGAAGTGATAAACCAATATGATAATGCAGTCTTATACAATGATTTTGTAGTGAGCCAAATTATTACCATCTTGAATGAACATGCTCAAACAGAAGAAGAACAGCATTTGATATACTTTTCTGACCATGGAGAAGAAGTGTATCAGACTATGAACTTTGAGGGACATGCAGATGCAATAGCTTCTCAACCAATGTTTGAGATTCCTTTTATTTATTGGTCCAACCAAAGTGAAAAAGTTCAGGAATATCAGGGTTATACCAACCGAGCTTATGTAAGCGATAATCTCATTTACTCTGTGGCAGATGTATTGAACATTAGTTTTGGTGGAATGACCCCCGAGAAAAGTATTTTTAGTGCAGCATTTATTGCAAAACCGCGTATGGTTAAGAATGGACAGGACTACGACAAACTTTTTTCTCAAAAAAACGAAAACACAAGCTTAGAATTAATCAAATAAAAAATCTAATAATTTAATAAATAGTATTTATGTCAAAACATAAAAAGATAGCAGTGATAGGCCTCGGATATGTAGGAATGCCACTCGCATTAGAATTTTCAAAACATCATCCGGTACTCGGATTTGATATTAACAAAAACCGTATTGAAGAACTCAAACGCGGAGAAGACCATACCAAAGAAGCGGATACAGACGAGCTTAAAAAAGCGATTGCTCTTGGCGAACATCACAAAGGCAATACTCAAGCAGAAGCACTTGGACTGACCTTTTCGTATAATGAAGAAGATTTAGAAAATTGTAATGTTTACATCGTAACTGTTCCAACTCCAATCAACAACTTCAAGGCACCCGACTTGACTCCACTCATCAAAGCATCTGAAACCATTGGCAAACATCTCAAAAAAGGAGATATTGTGATTTATGAATCAACAGTTTACCCGGGATGTACAGAGGAAGATTGTGTACCGGTTTTAGAAAAATTTTCCGGTTTGAAATTCAACCAAGATTTCTTCTGCGGATATTCACCGGAGAGGATTAACCCCGGAGACAAAGTAAACACACTGACCAAAATCAAGAAAGTAACCTCCGGTTCCACTCCCGAAATTGCGATTGAAGTAAACAATCTATATAAATCTATTATCACAGCCGGAACACATTTAGCTCCAAGCATGAAAGTGGCAGAGGCGTCCAAAGCGATTGAAAACGCCCAACGTGATTTGAATATCAGCTTTATGAACGAACTTTCTTTGATTTTTGAAAAACTTGGAATTGACACCACAGACGTAATTGAAGCAGCCGGAACTAAATGGAATTTCTTGAAATATAGACCAGGATTAGTGGGTGGACACTGCATTGGCGTAGATCCATATTATTTGGCACACAAAGCAGAAGCAGTGGGATATTATCCTCAAGTGATTTTATCTGGCAGAAGAGTGAATGACAATATGGGCTTATTTGTTGCCAACAGAACCGTGAAACTGATGATAGAAAAAGGGCATAAAGTGAAAGGAGAAAATGTGTTGATTTTAGGAGTAACATTCAAAGAAAACTGCCCGGATATTCGCAATACCAAAGTAACTGACATTTACAATGAACTAACTCAATTTGGCTTAAACGTGGATGTATATGACCCATGGGCTAGTGCAGATGAAGTGAAACATGAATACGGAATAAATTTGATTCCGGAAATCAACGGCAAAAAGTATAATGCAATCATCTTAGCAGTCTCTCACAATGAATTTTTGAGCTTAGACTTTGCAAAACTCTCCGAACCGGAAGCTGTGATTTTTGACACAAAATCATTCTTGCCACGAGAGATTGTGGATGCGAGGTTGTAGGGAGCTGAAGGCGTTAGGCTGAAGGGCACAGGCTGAAGGGATGTAGGCGGTAGAGTGTCCAACTGTCATGGTGCTTACGGTTTTTTCGAGATGTCATGGTGAGTGATTTTGCTTTAGCAAAATTGTATCGAACCATGAATAGGAGGAATAATGATATCCAACTATGTGGGCACTTCGACTATCCTTCGACTGCGCTCTGGACAGGCTTCTCAGCGACAGCTTTTCAATCAACTCTATTCAACACATTCTCAATACATTCATAAAAGCTAAGAAAATTGCTAATTACACGGAATGTGCTTATTACATTAAGCAAAATAAACTATATTTGCTGTTTCTATTAAGCAAAAAGAATCATGAATGAACTCATTGATATATTTGAAAGGCAAATAGCAGCAACAGATATAACATTTGTTAGAAGTGTAATTTCTACAATAAATTGGAATGCCCGATTGATTGGGATACGTGGCGCAAGAGGAATTGGAAAGACTACTTTGCTTCTGCAGTACATAAAGATAAACTTAACAAATGAACTAAATAAAGTCCTTTATGTAAGTTTAGATAATGTCTGGTTTAACAATAATAGACTCATTGATTTAGCAATAACATTTGAGAAATCCGGTGGTAAATACCTGTTTCTTGATGAAGTACATAAATATCCAAATTGGTCACAAGAGATTAAAAACATATATGACACACTACCTTCTCTAAAAGTGGTATTTACCGGTTCTTCATTGTTGGAAATACTTAACTCTAGAGCTGATTTGAGCAGAAGAGCTGTAGTATATGAAATGAAAGGATTGTCTTTTAGAGAATACTTGAGCATTGAAACGGGAGTTGAATTAAATACAGTTTCCTTAAATGATATACTTGAGAATAGTTCAGATGTTTCTCGTGATATTTTAAAAGAAATTAAGCCGTTTCAGTATTTTGAAGCATATCTAAAGTTTGGATATTATCCTTTTTACAAAGAAGAGAAAGAACTGTATTATTTGCGACTTGGAGAGGTGGTAAACCTTATGTTGGAAATTGAATTGCCAATGCTCAGAAAGGTAGAAGTTGCGTATATTCCTAAAATCAAACAACTTTTGTCAATCATTGCTTCTGCAGTTCCTTTTATTCCCAATGTTTCAAAACTGAGTCAGAAGATTGATATAAATAGAAATACATTATTATCATATTTCCATTATTTGGATGAGATAGGGTTGACACAGAATTTATTTAAAGAAAACACCGGAATAAGTCTTTTGCAAAAGCCAATGAAAGTCTTTTTGGAAAACACCAATCTAATGTATCTATTAGCAAAGGAAAATACCAATACAGGAAACCTTAGAGAAACCTTTTTTGCAAATCAAGTTTCCTATCAAAATAGTATAAACTTCATAGAGCAAACGGATTTTTTAGTAAATGAAAAATTCAAATTCGAAATTGGTGGTAAGAATAAAATGAATGAACAAATAAAAGACCTTGAAGACTCATTTTTGGTATTAGATAATATTGAAATAGGACGCGATAGAACCATTCCGCTATGGCTATTTGGGTTTTTGTATTGAAGTGATTAAGGTTTTCGCTCCTGTCGCTTTCGATACAACCTCACGCCTTCACCCTCCAGCCTATTGCATTAAAAACATACATATATAAATTTTAAAATTAAGAAATGAATTGGACAACCGTTATCAAACCAAAATCAAAATGGTATGACATAGACTTCAAATCCCTATGGCAGTACAGGGATTTGCTGATGCTCTTTGTGCGTAGAGATTTTGTGGCTGTATATAAACAAACTGTGCTGGGTCCCATTTGGTTCTTTGTACAACCAATCTTGACAACCATCACCTTTACATTCATCTTTGGGAATTTTGCAAAAATACCTACAGATGGAGTACCTCCCATAATTTTTTATCTTAGTGGTCTTACATTTTGGAACTATTTTGCAGGTTGCTTGCAAGGAACTAGTAATACTTTTGTATCCAATGCAGGAATTTTTGGAAAAGTATATTTTCCGAGACTGATTACTCCAATTTCTATTACCATATCTAACCTCATAAAGTTTGGTATTCAGTTTCTTTTATTCTTAGCAGTATTCTTCTATTATTGGGCAGACGGAGCGGTACAACCCAATTGGACTTTGGTTTTCTTGCCCTTGTTTATTGCGATGATGGCAGGTTTGGGATTGGGTTTTGGAATTTTAATCAGCTCTTTAACCACAAAATATAGGGATTTTTCTTTTTTGGTAGGTTTTGGAATCCAGTTGTTGATGTATGCTTCTCCAATTATTTACCCTTTCAGTTTATTAGAACCCAAATGGCGTATGGTGCTAAACCTCTTGAATCCGATGAGCTCCATTATTGAAGCATTAAAATATGGTTTTTTGGGACAAGGAGTTTTTAGCCCAACTTATTTGGCTATAAGCTTTTTGTATATGTGTATATTGCTATTCGTTGGAATAGTACTTTTCCATAGAGTAGAAAAAAGCTTTATGGATACGGTGTAAAATATTAAATAAACGAGTTGACTTTGTAAAATAATGAGTGAAGTAGTAATAAAAGTTGAAAATGTCTCCAAGCAGTATCGTTTGGGACAGGTTTCTTCCAAAACTCTTTCGGGAGATTTAAAGCGCTGGTGGTATAAGACCAGAGGTAAAGAAGACCCTTTTCTAAAAATTGGAGAGGTAAATGATAGGACTAAATCTGGACTATCAGAATATGTTTGGGCACTTAAAGATATTAATTTTGAAGTTAGACAAGGAGAAGTATTAGGAATTATTGGTAAAAATGGAGCAGGAAAGAGTACTTTATTAAAACTACTTTCAAGAGTTACAACTCCAACAACGGGAGCCATGAGTATAAAAGGGCGTCTTGCTGCATTATTAGAGGTTGGAACAGGTTTTCATCCAGAATTAACAGGAAGAGAGAATGTATTTTTAAATGGTGCAATAATGGGAATGAATAAAGCTGAGATTAAATCTAAATTTGATGAAATTGTTGATTTTGCCGGAGTTGAGAGATATATTGATACCCCGGTAAAAAGATACTCTTCAGGCATGCATGTTCGTTTAGGTTTTGCAGTTGCCGCACATTTAGAGCCGGAAATCCTTATTGTAGATGAAGTGCTGGCAGTTGGAGATGTGGAATTTCAGAGAAAATGTCTTGGCAAGATGAAATCAGTAAGTGGTGAGGGAAGAACCGTATTATTTGTGAGCCATAATATGGGGGCTGTCAAAACTTTATGTTCACGCGGAATATTATTAGAAGATGGAGTAGTAAAAACCGAAGGCACTGTCGATGAAATAGTAAATCACTATATTCAATCCAATATAGTACAAAGTTCAAATGGTCGTGCAATTATTGATGATAATGGAATAACAGGTACTGGTGAGGCCCGAATTTATTTTGTTGAACTAATCAATGAACTAAATGAATATTCTGATATTATTCTTTTTAAGGAGTCAATAAAATTGAATATTCATGTTGATTCTAAAATCAATCTGGAATCATTGGCTGTAGATATTAAAATACTTGATAAAAATGCTAATTCATTATTTTATATTCAAAGCATAATGAGCGGTTATAAACTAGAATTAAAAAAAGGAAAAAATTATTTTTCAGTTGAAATCCCTAACTTCTTGTTACCTGGGGTATTCTATCTCTCCATAGGAATACATAATTCATCAACTTATATGACTATAGATCAACATGAGGAAGTGTTGAGATTTGTAGTTGATAGTGCGGCAAGAGATGCATCAAATAGCTATAGGTCTCAATGGGTTCATGCTTCATCTCTTATAGAGGGTAAATGGTCAATGATGAACAATTAAATAAATCTTATATGCAAAATTTTATTCCAATCACCAGACCTTGGATAACGGAAGGTGATATCCAAGCTGTTACAGATGTTCTTAGAACGGGAATGTTAGTTCAGGGAGCAAAAGTTGCTGAACTTGAATATCAAGTATCAAAATATTTGGGCACAAAAGAAGCTGTTGCAGTATCTAGTGGAACAGCTACTTTACACCTAATTCTAAAAGCTTATGGAATAAGCGAAGGTGATGAAGTTATTGTTCCGGCATTCTCTTTTGTTGCTACTGCCAATGTGGTTGAACTTGTTGGTGCAAAGCCTGTATTTGTAGATATAAATATAGAAACACTCAATATTGATATAGCTCGAATTGAGGAGAAAATAACGGATAGAACTAAAGCAATCATTCCGGTACATGAATTTGGATTGGCATCTGATGCGAAAGCATTGATGCAGTTATGTGAGAAGTATAATTTATTATTGATTGAAGATGCAGCTTGCGCTTTGGGAGCCAGTTTGGAGCAAAAGAAAACAGGCACTCTTGGTAATGCTGCTTCATTCTCTTTTCATCCTAGAAAGGCGATTACTTCGGGGGAAGGAGGTATGATAGTTACCGATGATAGCGACTTAGCAGAAAAGTGTAGAATACTAAGAAATCATGGAATTGATTCTAATAAGGGAAAGACCGGATTTGTAGAGGCTGGATTTAATTATAGAATGACAGATTTTCAAGCCGCATTATTGCTTTCTCAGCTACCACGCTTAGAGGAGATTATGAGCGCAAAAGACAAGATTGTAGAAAGATATTTGAATGAGATAGTGCATCCTTCCATTGAGTTGCCGGTTATTCCTAAAGGATATAGACATTCTTGGCAGTCTTTTCATATTATTGTTAATCATTTGAGCCAAACGGAAGCTGTAGAAAAATTGCGAAAGAGTGGTATTGGTGCTAATTATGGAGCACAATGTATTCCCGAAGTAGATTTCTATAAGAACAAATATGGTTTTGAACCGGAGAAAGAGTTTCCAAACGCTCACAAAGCGTTTCACAAAGGTTTAGTTATTCCATTGTACCCTCAAATGACTTCAGAAGAAATTACCCATGTTATTCAATCAATAAACAGTTTATAAGAAA
Source organism: Bacteroidota bacterium (assembly GCA_023957335.1). Lineage (NCBI taxonomy): Bacteria > Pseudomonadati > Bacteroidota > Bacteroidota bacterium. The sequence continues at coordinate 248,941 of JAMLHC010000004.1, forward strand.
ATGAAAAATAAAAAAATATTTATTACTGGCGGTGCAGGCTTTATTGCCAATACGCTAATCAGAAGGTTGATTCACGATAATCAAATTACCGTTTATGATAATTTTCACAGAGACACTCTTACAGAGAGTGGGTATGCGAACCATCCCAATATGAAAGTTATCAAAGGGGATGTATTAGATTATCCATTTTTGGCTGAATCTGTAAAGGGACATAATATAATTGTTCATGCTGCAGGGATTGCGGGTATTGATACAGTTATCAAAGACCCTGTGAGAACTATGAGAGTTAATATGATTGGAACAGCTAATATATTGGAAGCTGCGCATCAAGTTGGAGGTATTGAGAGGTTAATAGATTTTTCTACCTCAGAAGTTTTTGGTTCTATGGCTTTCAGGTCGTCAGAAACTGATCAGACTGTTGCCGGCACAACAGGTGAGGCACGTTGGACTTATGCTGTTAGCAAATTGGCAGGAGAGCATTTAACTTTTGCATATTATGAAAAGTATAATTTGCCTATAACTACTGTAAGACCTTTTAATGTTTATGGACCGGGTCAAACTGGAGAAGGTGCTTTGCAGATTTTCATCAAAAAGGCACTCAATAATGAAACCATTTATATAGATGGAGATGGTAATCAAATAAGAGCATGGTGTTATGTAGATGATTTTGTGGACTGTCTATTTGAATGTTTGGAAAATGAAAAGGCAATTGGTCAGAGTTTTAATATTGGAAATGCACGTGCAGTGATAACGATTCTAGGACTAGCTCAGACCGTTTGCCGAGTATTAAATTCAAGTTCTAAAATTGAATTTAAGCCGCCACTTTCTGCGGATATTGCATTGAGAATACCGAGTGTAGAAAAGGCTAAAGAAGTTTTAGGGTTTAAGGCAAAAGTGGATTTGGAAGAAGGAATTCTGAAAACTGCGCAATACTTTAAAGAACATCGTATCTAAACACTTTAAATTAAGTGAAAAAAATTGCTGTATTAGGAGCAGGGCTCTATAATATTGGAGTATATAAAGAACTCAAAACAGGAGGATTTTATACCATTGCTATCGATGGTAATCCTAAAGCTCCTTGTTTTGAATTTGCTGATGAATCAGTTGTTCTAAACTTTTCTGATAAAAAGCAACTTTTGGAGTATCTATCACAAAATAAAGTGGATGCCATACTGCCAATAAATGATTGGGGAACTGTTTCGGCAGCTTATGTCAGCGAGAAATTGGGACTTGTTGGGATAAATGAAGCAAGTGCTATTTTGGCAACTGATAAAGGACGAATGCGTGATTGCTGGAGAGAGAACGGATTGCCAAATCCAAAATATTTTGTTTTTGAAAATGAAGATGAACTTTTTGCTCAAATAGATAAAGTAGGATTTCCTTGTGTGGTGAAGCCCACAGACAGTGGTGGTTCAGGGAGAGGTATTTCTGTACTCAAAAGTAAGGATGATTTGGATTGGGCGTTCGAGTTTGCTAAGCCTTATGCAAGAAACGGGAGATTTATATGTGAGGGCTTTGTGGAAGGTACAGAACTAACTATAGAAACTATTTCTAAAGAAGGGCAGGTTTATGTTTTGGCAATGAGTGACAAAGAGAAACCGGAGCTTAGAACAAGAGTTGCAACGTCTTTAAATTACCCTGCAAATTTGACTGAAAAGCAAAGGGAGATTGTTGAAGAAACTGTCAAGAAAGCTGTTTTGGCTCTTGGGATTGTTGTTGGCATGGCACATACAGAGGTAATTATCAAGGATGAAAATGTTTATATGGTTGAAACAGGGGCGAGAGGAGGCGGAGGACATATTTATCATACTATTATTAAAGCAGTTTCAGGGAAAAATGCGCCTGTAGTTTGCGCGCAGATTCTTACCGGTTCAAATCCGGATTTAACTTCCATCCAAAGTAATGGAGCGGTGTACAGGTTTTTTAATCCTCCACATGGAATTCTTAAAGAAGTTAAGGGAGTGGAAGAAGCTAAAATGTTAAATGGAGTTTTGGATATTGGGATTATTAAGAAATCGGGAGATGAGGTAGGAAATCTTAAGAACTCTCTTGAAAGAGCAGGTTTTGTTGTAACATCCGGAAAAAACAGGCAGGAAGCAGTGAAACTTGCCAATCAAGTTGAAAGTAAAATTGAATTTATAATTGAACATATTTAAAAAATTAAAATTATGAGGGAAATCAATAGAATAAAAGAAGAGCTGAAATATTATGGAGCTACCAATATCGGCTCTATTCTAAGTCAGGAGCAAATAGAATGGTATAAAATGGATTTGCTACAAAAAAAGCAAGATGATATTGATCGATTTGGTATTGAAACATTGAATGCAAATTTTTCACTTGAGACGGTGTCAGATTTAGGTAGGTTTGCCGGGAAATACTATGATTTAATTTCTAATACTAGTTTAAACGAAGTTGTCAACCAAACCCTCAATGACAAGGCTGTAATACACTCCTATAATGCTATAATTTTAGCGAGTCAAGGAACCCGGAGTGAAATGGTTGGACATAGATTTCATAGAGACATGCCTTGGTTTCCGGAGTGTAGAACTAGTATAATTATTATGATTCCGTTAGTGGATTATGGGGTGAAGAATGGAGCAACTCAGTTTGTGCCAGGTTCACATTTATTCCGAGACATGCCAAGTGAAGAATTTATGCTTAAACACGCAGTTACCGCAACTGGAAAAGCAGGCGAAGCCTTTATGATAGATAGTACTACTTGGCATCGTGCTGGGGATAATCAAAGTGGAGAGCAAAGACCAATGATTGTTATAAAATATACTTTAGCTCCCTTTAAACAGCAAATTGAGTTTTATTTGAGTAATAATGACATTGAAACTGCTCCGGATATCGTGAAGCAAAGATTGGGCTGGAATGTTAGAGTTCCGCATGATTATCTTGAGAATAGAGTATGGGAACAGTCTTTAAGAAAGTTTAAAAGTGGGCAGTACGATATGTCAAATACGTATTTAAAATAAATTAAAATGATTCCTCACAGTCAGCCTTGGGTAATAGAAGAGGATATTTCCTATCTTTCAGCTATCATTAAAAATAAAATGCTTAGCAAAGGTACTTTATCCATTCAATTGGAGGAACGATTGTCCGCTTTTTTGAATAAGAAGTATGCCCTAATGACCGGCAATGGAACTCAAGCACAAATGCTTTTACTCAAAGTATTAGGCATTGGAAAAGGAGATGAAGTCATTTTCCCTTCTTATGTATGTGATAAAGTGCTAAAAGGTGTATTAGCTGTTGGGGCAACTCCGGTTTTGTGTGATATTGGAGAAAACTGGGTAATGAATACAGAAACAATATCAGATAAGATTTCTGATAAGACTAAAGCAATTATTTTGGTACATATTTTTGGAATAAATGCTTATAATGAATCATTAAAATCATTGGGTGTGCCAATTATAGAAGATATTTGTCAGAGTTTTGGCAAAACTATCAAAGGAAATGTGAGTGGGTCTAATTCTGATTTTGCATTTACCTCCTTTCATGGAACCAAAATGATTGGTGCAGGAGAAGGTGGAATGTTGTTTATGAATAATGATTCATTGTATGAACAGGCTTTGAAAATTAAATACCAAGATGGATTTTTTACATCAGGAACGGATTTGGTTTCAGCGTTTGCATTGGCTCAATTTGATAGAATAGACCAAAACTTAAGGAGGAGAAAAGAAATTGCAGAGAAATATAATAAAACGCTTCCAGCAACTTTGACAAAAGAAATGAGAAACAATGATTTAGATACTACTTTTTTTCGCTATGTGCTGGAATCAACTAAAGATTTTAACCAAATTAGAAACTCATTTGAATCTAAAGGAATTGCAGTCCGAAAAGGAGTTGATACTCTAATCCATAGAAGTTTGGGATTAGATAATAAATATTTTCTCCTGACAGAAAGGAAATTTCAAGAAGCAGTATCTATTCCCATTCTGCCACAAATGACAGAAGAAGAAGTAGATTTGGTAATAGAAGCAGTAAATGAATTATATATTAAGCAAGTCTTATGAAAAAATCGGTTGTTGTCACTTTTGATTTAGATTTTACCGACTATGTAGGTGGAGCGCGATTACAGGATGAAATGGAGGCTTGTTGGGATGTATTTTTGTCTTTTTGTGAAAGCATACCTACCTTTAAATCCACATGGTTTATTAGAATAGATAGGCAAATAGGTCTTTTGTATGGCTCACCGGATTATATTTTTATTAAACATGCCGATAAGATTGATTGGCTAAAAAATAATGGACATGAAGTGGGTTGGCACTTTCATAGTTATGTTCAAAGAGAAGGAAAGTGGACACAAAATGAAAATGAGGATTTGGTATGTGAAGAGATGAGCGAGATGTTGCCATTCATCCAAAAACATAAGCTAAAATTCAGTCGTATGGGCTGGACTTATCATACCAATAAAACAATGGAAACTTTAGCTTCCTTTGGATTAGAATTTGACTTTACTGCTTTTCCCAGACCTAACTACCAATGGGATAATCCTTTAAAAGATTGGTCAACTACCGGAAATAAACCTTACTATCCTTCGAAATCAGATTATAGAGTTAGTGGTGAACCACAACACGACCTGCTGCAGATACCAATCACCACTATTGTATTACCTTCAAAAACAGATACTGATAAAGAAGTAATCAGAAATCTAAATCCTGCATATAGACCACATTATTTTAATAAAGGGCTTACAAATAGCAGTGGAAGTTTTATAAACACATTAACACATCCATATGAGTTACTGAAGTCAGATATTGGTCATGAAATGTTGGCTTTTGCGATAGAGGCTTTTGAGCAAAATATACAAACAATGGAACAGATTGGCTTTAACTTCGTTGTTGCTTCCGAGTATGTTAAAAAGCAAATAGTATGAATCTTCAAAAACCATAAATAACCATTTTAAGCAATATGAATATGAGCGACAATCAGCGTATAATTGAGAAATATAATAAGAGAATAGATGAGCATGGTATTTCTATTCAGGCTTTAGCAGGGGGAGTTGAGTCCCGAAGACAAATTAGATTTGAAACATTGTATCAATGTGGAATAGAGAAAGGTAATAGCATCTTAGATATAGGATGTGGATTTGGTGATTTTTATGACTTTTTAAATAAAAATCTTGGAAAAGGGAATTTTAAATATTGCGGGGTTGATATAAATCCACGATTAATTGAACATGCACAGAAAATACACAAAGGAGCAACCTTTCTTGTTGCAGATATACTAAATGAAGAAATAAACGGAGGATTTGACTATGTTGTTTCATCACAAGCATTTAATCTTAAACTATATGATATAGATAACTACTCTTTTGTAACGAAGATGTTGAGAAAAAGCTACGACATTGCTAACAAGGGCGTTGCAATTGATTTTCTGACAGAATATGTGGATTACAAACTTGATGAAAACGAGTTCTTTTATTATTCTCCTGAAAAAATCTTTTCTATTGCCAAAAGTATAACTAAAAGAGTGGTACTGAAACACGATATGCCTGTATTTGACTTCTGCATATACTTATACAAAGATTTTGATGGTTGGAATATGTAGTTGATTATATATCACAAATATATGAAAATCGCTTGCCTTGGAAATATGAATAATATTATGTCCCCTACTGCACAGTATTTGGCAAAAAAAGGACATGAGGTTGATTTGTTCTTATTGCATGAATATGACCACTTTGCTCCATCTGCTGACTATGAAGATGAGACGGATATTAAATTCGCAATCAAAAATTTGAATATGGATTTTGGGAAAGTAATGGATATTCCTTTAAAAACAATCAAAGAGAAATTAGAACACTACGATTTTTATATTGGAATTGACTATGCACCAGCCATACTTGCTCGAATTAATAAGCGATTAGATATTTTTACTTGGGCAGGAACGGATTTATTTGATTGGCCCTTTTATAAATCAGCTTTTCGCATACCGCAATTATGGGAGGGAGATAAAATAATGACAGCTGTTTTACAGTTTGAAGGAATTAAAAATGCTCGTATGATACCTATGAGTCTGAATAATGATTTTATTTTAGATGCTATTAAAAGTATAGGATTTAGAGGTGAGATTACAAACCCGCTACCTTTTCTATATTATCCGGAGTTTGAAAAAAATAAAAGTGTTGATGGCGAGTGGGTTCAAAAGATGAAGAAAATAAAAGAATCTTCTGATTGTGTACTTTTCCAACAGAGCAGACAATGGTGGAAAACAGCTCCACAAACTATTTCAAAAGGCAATGATGTTTTTTTTAAAGGTTTTGCTCGGTTTATAGAAAAGAATCCTGAATTAAATGTTAAAGCTGTCTTGTTGGAATACGGCTCTGATGTTGAAGAATCTAAAAAGCTAATTAAGGAATTAGGTATTGAACATAATATTGAATGGTTCCCAACGCTTCTTCGAAAAGAATTGCTTGCGATCCTATCTTTTGCAGATATTGGAATAGGACAATTTGAAAATGAGGGGCATTATCTATATTGTTCCAATGCAGAAATAATAGCATCTAAAGTTACATATCTGGCATACAGAAACGATGTGTTTAACAAGAAACATCATTGTGAGTTATATCCAATGTTAAATGCCAACTCCCCGGAAGAAGTTGCAAAACAACTTGAGTATTTTGTAAGCAATAGAAATAAAGTTGAATTGGAAACCCAAAAGGCGTTTGATTGGCTAATGGAATATAACTACACTAAAACTATGGAGCAAATAGAAGCAGCCATTCATAATAATCAACAAAATAAAAGCTTGAGATTTTTGTCAAATTTTAGAATTAAAATAACCGAAATAAAAATAGATTTTTGGGCTATATTGAATAAGTTAGTGCTGTCAACAAAGAACAATTTTTTAAAACAATCTATTTTAGAGTGGAAAAAGTAGTTTACTTATTTACAGCCCAATTCCCATTTATAGGAAGTGAATCTTTTTTGGAAACAGAAATACATTATCTTTCAAATGCATTTGATAAAATTGTTATCTATCCATCACGCGGCTTTGACAAAGTGCAACTACCAATTCCTGGTAATATAGAAGTAAGACAGTTTGATTTAAACAGACCAGTATATTTGCGAAAGTTGGTTTCAGGAAATTTATTTCTAATTGCAAAAGCTTTCATAACTGAATTTATAAAATCTCCGCATAGATGGAAGTATGTTAATCAATTCAAGTGGAATTTTAATCATTTGATAGGATGTATAAACAATGCGGTTTTCCTAAAAGAAGAACTTGATAAAGATATAAAGGCGAACCAAGAAACTGAGTTTGTATGCTACTCATATTGGTTTAATGAGTGGGCTACAATATTGGCATTGTCTAAAGTACTCGGACTAAAGAATGAACTTGTTACAAGAGCCCATGGATACGACTTTGACGAACAGCAACAATCAAGAAAATATCATCCATTCAGGTATTTTGAAATTGCTAAGTTTAGAAAAGTGATTCAAATTTCTAAATATGGTGTGAACTACATGAAACAAAGGTTTCGAGATTCTAATATAGTTCTGTCTTATTTAGGTGTTAATGATAAAGGAACTAATCCGATAAATAATGAAAAGGAATTTCAGATAATTTCCTGTTCAAATTTTGTAGCATTAAAAAGAGTAGATTCAATATCTCAAATATTAAGTCATCTAAATGTACCATATCATTGGACACATTACGGAATAGGTAAGGAAATGGAAGATGTTATAAGCAAAGTAAAATCAATCCTGCCTGAACAACATTATACTTTTAGAGGCTATGTTGCTAATAAAGACCTGATGGAAGAATATAGCCAAACACCTTTTGACCTTTTTATGAATGTCAGTACTTTAGAGGGTTTGCCGGTTAGTATTATGGAAGCGATTAGCTTTGGCATTCCGGTAACAGGTTGTGATGTATGTGGACTTCCGGAAATAGTAAATGAACAAACGGGAATACTTTTGGAAGAGTATTTTGACCCAAAGCAAGTTGCTCAAAGAATAGAGATTTTCTTAAAAGAAAAGTCCCGTGATGCACAATATAGACAAGGAGTTAAAGAATTCTGGAGAGAGAATTTTAACGCAGAAAGGAACTATGCTGAGTTTGTTGAGATATTAAAAAACTGACCTTGGTTTCGTAGTCACTGAGCGTAGTTGTTTTCTCGGTCGCTGATCGGTTTGTCCTGAGCGAAGTCGTTTTTCGGTCATTGAGCGTAGTCGAAATGCCCGACAAAACAGCAGCAGAAGTAGTCGAAGCGCCCGAGAAACCTCAAAACAAATAAAACTAAAATTAAGAACAACAACAATGAATAAATCACTTTCAGAAATAGCAATTCATTCAGAACAAGCTATTTCAATCAAGTTTAACACAATGGTATATGAGCTTCAACGAGCAGGTAAGGATGTTTTAGTTCTTAGTCTGGGAGAAGCCTTTTTTGATATCCCATTATTTTCATTTGACCCACTCCCGTTTCCTACTATATATCACTACTCTAATTCTCGAGGAATTCCTGAGTTAAGGAGGAAACTATCTGAGTTCTTTTTAAAGAATTATGATATCCCTATTGATTATGAAAAAGAGATTTTGATTACAGCCGGCTCTAAGGCGGCAGTTCATTTCGCTTTTATGGCGGTTTTAAACCCCGGAGATGAAGTAATCGTTCCGGAACCATATTGGGTTAGTTATCCGGAGCAAGTAAAATTATGCTATGGCATTCCTGTGGCGGTACCTCATAATGAATCAGTATATGATTTTGAAAAATATATTACAGATAAAACCAAGGTCATAGTCATTAATAACCCTCATAATCCTACAGGATATGTTTATACAGAGAAAGAAATAAAACATTTACTTGCTTTGGCTGAAAAGTATGATTTGTATATATTCAGTGATGAGGCATATAGTGAATTTGTAAATGATAATACGTTCATTTCTCCCGGTAAATTAGATAGAGAAAAAAAGCACACTGTTGTGTTCAATTCTATATCTAAAAATTATGGAATTTCAGGTTGGAGAATGGGTTATGTAATTGCAAATGAAAATCTAATTGATGCAATTTTAAAGATAAATCAACATTTAATAACTTGCCCTGCAACAATTTTACAGTATTATGTTGAACATTACTTTTATGACATTTTAGAACATACAAATCCTCAAATAAAAGCAGTTGTACAAAAGAGAAAAGATGTGGCGACTTATATGCAAAAAATTGGCTTAAACCCAATAGAAGGCTCCTCAACTTTCTATTTCTTTGTTTCAATTTCTCCATCTAAATTAAATTCTGTGGATTTTTGCACTAAACTGTTGCAGGAAGAATATATTGCAGTGGTTCCCGGTATAGGTTATGGAGAAAGTTGTGATAAATTCATACGTGTTTCTATTGGAGTAGCTCCAATGGATGAAATCAAAAGAGGTTTGTTGAAAATTAAGGAGTTAATTGATAAAACTAAATAAAGTTCCGTAATTTACCCTTCGACTTACTTCGATTCCGTTCTTAATATTGTACCCTTCGACTACGCTCAGGGTACGGGTTACGAACGCTCAGGGTACGGGTTACGAACGCTCAAGGTACGATCTAATAAACAATGAAAGGCTATACCTACATTCTACAATGTGCGGACGGCAGTTATTACACAGGCAGTACAAAGGATTTGGACATACGTATTGCTCAACATCAGTCTGGTGAAGGAGCAAACTATACAGCTAAACATTTGCCTGTCAAGTTGGTATATTTTGAAGAATATGGAAGAATTGATGAAGCTTTCTATAGAGAAAAGCAAATTCAAGGTTGGAGTAGAAAGAAAAAAGAGGCTTTAATTGCAGGTCTAACAGAAGAATTAAAGGAGCTTGCAGAGTGTATTAACGAAACACATTCCAAGAATTATAAAAAGGAATAAGTACCCTTCGACTACGCATGATGTGTCCTTCGACTTCCTTCGACAACACTCTCAAAAATGTACCCTTCGACTACGCTCAGGGTACGGTTTTCGGTCGCTGAGCGTAGTCGGTTTTTCGGTCGCTGAGCGTAGTCGGTTTTTCGGTCGCTGAGCGTAGTCGGTTTTTCGGTCGCTGAGCGTAGTCGAAGTGCCCGTAAAACCAAAGGAATCCGAAGCGCCCGAAAACAAATAACATCAAATCCCCATGTGCGGAATATCAGGAATATATAACTTAAAAAGCACGATGGTGAGTGAAAGCAAAATCCATCACTTCACCCGTTCCATGACTCATAGAGGTCCGGACGGAGAGGGCTATGTTTGGTTGGATAACCGTTCATTGGTATTGGGTCACAGGCGTTTAGCCACTCTAGACCTTTCCGAAGCCGGAAAACAGCCCATGAGCTATGCGAATCAAAGGTATTGGATTTGTTATAATGGTGAAATTTATAATTTCTCTGAAATCCGTTCTGAACTGGAACAAAAGGGGCATCATTTCTTGTCTCAATCCGATACGGAAGTATTGTTGGCGGCTTATGCAGAATGGGGTAAGGATTGTTTGAAAAAATTCAATGGTGATTGGGCATTTGCTATTTGGGATGATGAAAAGAAAGAACTCTTTTTGTCCAGAGACCGTTTTGGTGTGAAGCCCCTGTATTATTTGTATCAGGACAACAGACGGTTTGTTTTTGCCTCAGAAACCCGTGCTTTTAAGTTCTTAGAGGGTTTTAAGAGAGAGATTGATGACAAGTTGTTGGAGATGACCCTCAATGACCCTTATGCCTTGGAGGGTCTGGGCTATACTATTTTTAAAGATATTTATCAGGTCTTGCCGGGACACTATTTGGTGGTGAAGAAAGGAGAACCCATACAGCAAAAACGTTGGTGGGACATAGAAGAGCATTTGCAAAAGGATATTTCCAACACCTTGGAAGAGCAAGCACAAAAGTTCTATACATTGTTTGAAGATGCATGCAGATTACGTTTAGTCAGCGATGTGCCCGTGGCAACTGCCTTGAGTGGCGGTCTGGATTCCAGTTCGGTGTATGCGGTGGTTTCTGATTTGTTACAAAAGGAGCACCCCGACAGAACACATCATGATTCCAACAGGGCATTTACAGCCGTTTTCCCGGGTTTGCCGCAAGATGAACAAGAATATGCACAAAAAGCATCCGCCTTCTGCGGTGGCAAAATTGAAACTATTGAGACTGAAACCAAGACGCTTTGGAAATCCATTAAACATGAAACAGAATTAGCTGATTTTATTAGTTCGTCTCCCATCACATCAGTGGCTGCGGTTTATGCCGGAATGAAAAAGAAAGGTATCACGGTTTCTATGGACGGACACGGGGTGGACGAAATGCTATACGGATATAGGGATATGGTGTATGCATTATACAATGACGCCTTGTGGAATGGCACAGAAACGCAGGTTGCCGATTATGCCCAAGTTTTACAAAACATGTATCATCCCGATGTTCAGTCCGAGCAGAAAGTAAAGTTTGAGCGAGCATTGGCAGACAAAATTAAAAGAGAAGCCGGGCTTACATTCCGACTAAAGAAGCTGTTGAATAAAAAGAGCAAGGATAACATGGAATTTGTGCCGGTGAGACTTCCATCACTCAGCGACAGCGCTTATGATTTTTCACAAAAACCCTTGCCCGAAAGGATGGTTTACAATCAATTTTTTCAACATACACTCCCTGCCCTGCTTCGCAACTTCGACAGGGCTTCCATGATGAACGGCATAGAAATTCGCATGCCTTTTATGGACTGGCGTTTGGTTTGTTACGTGTTTTCACTTCCGTTAACCGCCAAGATAGGATTAGGCTTTACCAAACTTCTGTTGAGAGAAGCCATGAAAGGAAAGCTGGATGAGGAAATCCGCACCAGAACTTTTAAAGTAGGTATAAGCAGCCCCTTGGAACATTGGTTTAACGGAGTGTTGAAAGACGATGTTATCAATGCAATCAAACAAGAAAGTGTCAAACAAGAAGTTTTGGAGGCATATAAACAAGGGAAGCTAAGTACAGCCCTGGTTAGAAATGTGTGGTTAAAGTTGAATGTGGAGGCGATAGGAGGAAGTTTGTAAGAGGCTTAAATTTGTAATTAATATGGAGGTTATTCCTGAGAATTGAAATGTGTGAAAATTGGCTATAGAGCCGGCTCATTATTTAACTAAATTTCTAATTATCTCTCCGGTCTATTGCGTTAAAACAATCATAAAATGAAACATCAAAATTCTGAACTTAGTACATTTATCAAAAGAAACTCTCATTTGTTTTGGTACACACCTGAGAATCTCAAAGAAGATATAAGCGAAGAATTACTTTTGGAGCAGGTGTTGAACTATGCTGATTTGCCAACCATTAAAGAATACTTTGAAATTGTTGGGTTAAATAATGCCAGTCGGATTTTTAAGAACCTGACCGGTAGAAAAAAGAATAATATTTATCCTGAAATCTACGCTTTATTTTCTGAATATTTTAATCGAAATGTATAAGGATATACTTGATAAGAATCAATTAGAGTTATTACCGCTCATAAAAGAGTTCAAAAGAACTTTTTATTTGGTAGGAGGAACTGCTATTGCTTTGCAAATAGGGCATAGACGTTCTATTGATTTTGATTTGTTTAGGGATAAGCCACTGAACCATAAACTAATTATAGATAAAATAAAGTCACATCAATATACTCCATTGATTACTCGTAGAGTAGAGGAACAAATTAATCTTGTTATTAATAATGTGAAACTGACTTTTTTTCAGTACCCATTTGAGATTAATAAAACAGAGGGTTTAGATGACATTATTTTAATGCCTGCTTTGATTGACCTAGCGGCTATGAAGGCTTATGCACTAGGAAGAAGATCAAAATGGAAGGATTATGTGGATTTATATTTTATTATTACTAAGTATTTTTCTGTGAGTGTAATATCAAAACGTGCTACCGAAATTTTTGAAGGACTTTTTTCTGAAAAACAGTTTAGAGCACAACTTTGTTTTTTTGAAGATATTGATTACACAGAAGAAGTGATTTATATGGGAAAAGAAATTTCTCAAAAAGAGATTCGAAATACCTTGACAGAGCTGGCTGTCCAATTTTAAAGTAATTTTTATTGATTATAAAGGCGAAAGGCTGAGAGTGAATAGTTTTTCGGTCGCTGAGCGTAGTTTTTCGGTCGCTGAGCGTAGTTTTTCGGTCGCTGAGCGTAGTCGAAGCGCCCGAAAAATCATTGTCCCCACCTTGCCGCACTGTCATGGTGAGTGATTCCGTTTTAGCAAAATTGTATAAATCATGTCCCTAAAAATCCTATATCTCTTTACCTCTCCCTCCCTCAAAGGTTCTTCTGTACAAACCAAAGTGCTGAACCAGATAAAATACCTAAACAAAGCAGGGGCAGAATGTAAAGGAGCTTTCTTTAGCACCGAAGTTAAGGAAGTAACCCTTTTAAACGAATTTGTAGAACTCATCCCGGTAGAGAAATGTACTTGGAAATATTTTCAAGCCTCTGGGAGAAAGAGAAAAGTAATGGAAGCGGTGTTAAAGTATGCAAATGAAAATTTTACTGAAACAGACTTATTTTATTTTAGATATCCGGGAGCAGGTAGCTTGCTGAAACAGTTCTCCAAGAAGTTTGGTAAGAAAACAGTTTTTGAACATTTGAGTATTGAAGAATCCGAAATAAGATTGGGTTCTCAGGAGAATCCGTTTGGTCTTTCTCCCTCAAAAATTTTTAGTAGGGCAGAATACTATTGGTTACCCTTGTGGCGAGAAAAACTATTTGGAAAAACGATTAGAAAAAATTCAGCTTTAGGCATTTGTAATTCTAAGGATATTGCAGAATGGCAGGAAAAAGTATCTGGGGGCAAGTATAAAACAATTCTAGGAGGAGATGCAGTAGAGACAAGTTCCTTTACTCTGAGAAAATCACCCTTTTTCACTCAAGAATTAAATCTTATTTTTCTTAAAGGAGCAGCAACTTCGGCTGACTATAACGGTATAGATAGAATTTTTAAATCCATAAAAAACTATCAAGGAGAAATGCAGATTAAACTGTACTTGTTAGGTAGAAACTTAGAATATGAAAAGAGTTTAGCAAAAGAATGTTCTCTATCTGATGAGCAAGTATTTTTCAATGGATTTATGGGAGGAGAAGAACTGGATTTGCTAATAGATACAATGCATTTAGGGGTTTCTCAATTTGGGATTTATAGAAAGAACTTAAATTCGAATAGTACCATAAAAGCCAGAGAGTATTTTGCTCGTGGGCTTCCTTTTATTTATGGGCATGAAGACCCTGATATGATCGAATCCTCTAAGGAATTTGCACTTCAATTTTCTAATGATGATAGCCTAATAGATATGCAGAAGGTAATTGATTTTGCTCAGAGAGTTTTATCCGATCCGGAGCATCCACAAAAGATGAGAGCTTATGCAGAGCAATATTTGGATTATGAGGTAAAGATGAGGAGGCTGGCGGAGGAATTGGGAAAGTTGAAGAATTAGGGTTTTATTTCTGTCATGGTGCATACAGTCCCGTTCGTTCACGATGTCATGGTGAGTGATTCCGCTTAAGCGGAATAGTATCGAACCATGAATAGCGAGTAATAATGTTTAAGTTTATCATTCGCCCTTGTCGCCTTCGATACAACCTCACTACGTTCGGTCACTCAGGCTGACAAGTTCCGTAATGTCATGGTGCTTACAGTCCCGTCAATACGGGAAGTGATTTTGTTGCTCCGAGCAAAATAGCCTGTTCTGAGTATAATCGAAGGATATCGAACCATGAACAAGGGATTTTCTTTTGAATAGTTTGAACAAAATAAACCACAGGCGATAATTAGAATTTTATGGAATTCGATTCCATAAAATTCTATATCTTTGAAAAATGATTCCAAGGCAAGCTGAAAATAAATTATTACAACTTAGTCATAGTTTCAAGAGTGTAGCGGTTACCGGACCTCGACAGTCCGGGAAAACAACGCTGGTTAGAAAGGTATTTGAAAAGAAGCCTTATGTATCGCTTGAAAATCCGGACACCAGACTGTTAGCTTTAGATGATCCAAGAGCGTTTTTGGATCAATATACTAAATCCGGTGCTGTTTTGGATGAGATTCAACGCGCCCCGCAAATCTTCTCCTATCTTCAAGAGATATTAGATAATTCCAAAGAGCATGGACTGTTTATTTTGACAGGTTCTGATAATTTTTTATTACATCAAAATATCTCACAGTCATTAGCCGGTAGAATTGCTTTTCTTAATTTACTACCACTTTCAATTTCAGAGTTAAAGGAATCCGGGAAATTGCCCGAGGAGGATGATGATTTGATGTTTAGAGGATTTTATCCTGCATTATATGATAATCTCAAACTTTTACCGCAAGACTGGACTAACAACTATCTGCGAACCTATATTGAAAGAGATGTTAGGCAAATTCAAAATGTATCGGACTTATTAGTATTTGAACGTTTTATACGCATCTTAGCAGGTCGAACAGGTCAAGAACTAAACTATTCTGCGATTGCAAATGAAGTGGGTGTAGATACAAAGACCATTCAATCTTGGATAAGCATTTTGGCTAATAGCTTTATAGTGTTTTTGCTGGCGCCCTTTTATAAAAACTTTAATAAAACTGTTGTCAAACGACCTAAACTCTATTTTTATGATACAGCCTTAGTCTGTTCGCTTTTGGGTTTATCAAACAAAGATATGTTGTATAGCTATCCATTGCGAGGAGCGATTTTTGAAACTATGGTAGTTTCTGAGTTACATAAACAGAGTTTTAATAAGGGACTCAAGCCGGATAGAATATTCTTTTGGAGAGATAAAAATAAGAATGAAGTAGATTTGATTTTAGATTCAATAACAACTCAACTTCCGGTTGAAATTAAATCTGGAAGAACATATCATCCTGAAATGGCTAAATCTTTAAATTACTTTCATACACTGGCTCAGATAGATAAATCTTATCTAATCTATGGAGGTGAAATAGAGTCAAGAAAAGAGGAAGGCGTTTCTGTTTTGAATTGGAGAAATTTTGTTCAAGAAAATATTATGGAACCATGATTAGGGGTAGATTATCATTCGCCCTTTGTCCGCCTTCGATACCCTTCGATTATACTCAGGGCAGGCGATTTTTATTTCCGATTTGCTGCAATAAAAATCACTCAGGCTGACAACGTCCGTTCGGTCACTCAGGATGACAATGTCCGTAACTCTATACTTGTTTCAGAAGCGGTTGAACCCGGGGCATTATTACTGTTTTTTGGAAACTAAAACAAATATCCTAACTCTTTCAACCTAACATTATAAATAAAAAATCCGTTTAATTCAGAGAAATGGAAAATACATATCAACTGTCATCCTATAGGATTACAGAACACACAGAACGACAATAATGTACAAACAAAAAATTTATTTTCCAAATCTTAACGGGCTTCGGTTTATTGCTGCATTGTTAGTAATCATACACCACATTGAACAACTAAAATCAATCTCAAAAATAGATAATTATTGGGGGACAGTGCCATTTATAGGCATTATTGGCAAACTCGGTGTCGTTTTATTTTTTGTGTTGAGTGGTTTTTTAATAACTTACTTGCTTTTGACAGAAGAATATTCATTTAAAAAGATAAATATAGGTAAGTTTTACATAAGAAGAATTTTGAGAATTTGGCCGCTATACTATTTAATTATCATTCTTGCATTCTTAGTGCTACCCAATATTGATTTATTTGTCCTACCCAATTATAGCAAAGAAGTAATCTATTCTAACTTATTACCTAAATTAGTTTTGTACGCAATATTCTTTCCAAACCTTGTCTTATCTATTTTAGGAGTAGTGCCTTATGCATCACACACATGGTCAATTGGAACAGAAGAGCAATTTTATTTGGTTTGGCCAGTTATCCTTAAGCTAGTGAAAAAGTACCGAATCGGTTTAATGTTTTTTATAATAGCTTTTTACATTGCATTTGGCACCTTTCTACAATCACATTATTCCGACTTTATTCCATATAAGAATGTGATACGTGCATTTTGGTCAACATTTAATATAGACTGCATGGCAATTGGAGGACTTTTTGCAATCTTATTATTTCAAAAAAATAAACTTTTAAAACTGCTACAGAATAATATACTATTCTACCTAACAATCTGTGTTACAATATTTTTAATGGTAAAGGGTATATACATACCAAAATTTCATTACGAATTTTATTCGGTTCTTTTTGGTATCATTATCCTAAACTTTGCATCCAACAATACAATTAATATATCTCTTGAAAATAGGGCTCTCAATTACTTGGGTAATATTTCATACGGATTATATATGTATCACCCAATCGGAATTATATTAGCATTGTATATATGTAGTTTTATCAATCTTTCAAATTGGCTCATTTACCCCTTCAGTATTATCTTAACTATATTAATGGCTGGTCTTTCATATCAATATTTTGAATCATTTTTCTTACGGTATAAAGAAAAGTTTTCTATTGTAATGAGCGGAAACAGAAAACAAAATTAAACAATCTTTATTATGGTTAGCATAATTGAAAATGCCAATAAATAAATGCCTTCTGCAATACCAGTACTGAAGAACAAAATTGAATAAGCAGTTATTATTTGTCCGGTTTCAAATCAAAAGATTTGGTTTTTAATAACACTTTGAAAGTATATCGGTTGAATGACTAATAAGTCCATGTTTGACTTAATAAAATTAAATATTAAGATTCTTTTCTTGACAACCTCAAATGGGGAAGTCTTTGAAAGTGATATATAACCTCAATGAAAATTTTAATTACCGGCTCTAAAGGTTTTTTGGGTTCTGCGCTTTGGGACTTTTTATCCGACAAACACAAGTTGACGGGTCTTGTCAGACAAAAAGAAAACAGTGACAAAAACGTCTATGAGATTAGTCAGCTATCTTCTATAGATGAACACCCCGATGTGGTTATCATGTGTCATGCTGCGGTTGCATCAGGCAACGACACTAAGGATATGAATCATTTGATTGAATCAAATGTGCTGACAACCCAACAAATGGTTCAACACTTTTCCAATAGTTTTCTTATCTATATTTCCTCCATTTCTGTTTATGGAAACAATCAGAACATATTGACAGAACAAACATCCCCAACTCCTGAGACCGAGTATGCAATTTCTAAACTATGGGGAGAGAAGTGTGTAAGTCAAGCAAAGAATTATGCTATTGTAAGGTTGACCTCGCTTTATGGAAAAGGAATGAAAGAAAATACAATTATTCCAAACTATATTAATCAAGCATTATTAACAGGGGAAATTGAAGTTTGGGGTCAAGGAGAAAGAAGGCAAAACTATATTCACGTAGAAGACGTGGTTAGGTATATTGAAAATTTAATTTCAACACAAGAAAAAGGAATTTTTGTTGCCTCTAATGAAACTGAAGTTAGTAATATTGAACTTGCAAAACTTGTAGCAGAAGAAACAGGTGCTATGATTAATTTTAAAGAGACTGATAATTCAATCTCTATTCAGGTAGATAATAAAATGACAAGAAATACCTTGTCAATAAAGAATACGAAAGATTTTAGAGAAGGAATAAAAGAATATATTCAATGGAAGAAAAAACAATTTTAGTAACAGGAATTGGAGGCAATGTTGGTCAGGGTATTATACGCAATATCCAAGAAATGAAGTATAATATAAGAATTATAGGCACTAATATAACCCCATTTTCAGCAGGAAATCACTTAGTAGATACTTTTTACCAAACTCCCTATGGATATGATGCTTCGTTTGTTCCTTTAATAAAAAAAATAGTTAGTGATGAGCATGTTGATTTAATAATTCCATCAACGGATTATGAGTCATACTATCTATCTTTATATAGTAATGAAATTGAATGTGTAATTGCAGGCTCTTCCCATAAGGTTACAGAGAGATATTTAGATAAGTTTTTGACGTTTGAATTTCATAAAGAAAATAAAATACCTTTTGCTGAGAGTTATATCCCTTCTGCTTATCCTAATAAATTTGAAAACTTTATTGCAAAACCAAGAAAAGGGAGAGGTTCAAGAGGTTTGATGATTAACCCTAAAGATTTTTCTTTGTTGAATGACGAGGAATATATGATTCAAGAATTGCACAAGGGGAAAGAAATTACCTCAGCTGTTTATAGAAGATATAATGACGGAGAGATTCATGGTTTATTAACTATGGAAAGAAGTTTAGAAAATGGAGCAACTACTTTTTGCAGAGTTATCGATGAGCATGATACCGAAGTAATGAAGATTGCAAAAAAGATGTGTGAAACGCAACCGGGATTAAAAGGTTCTTTCAATATTCAATCTATAGTAACGGACGATAATATGGTTATACCATTTGAAATTAACTGTAGGATATCGGGTACAAATTCGATTAGAGCTCATTTTGGATTTAAGGATGTGCAATATACAATTGAAGAACTCTTGTGGGGAAAACAGCCACAAAGCCCTGTTATAACTAAAGGGTTTGCTTATAGATATTTGTCAGATGTGATTTATCCTGAAAATTCAGGTCTAAAAGGAACTAATCAAGATAATTTTAAATTATTTTAGTATGGTTATTTTATTTGATGCCGCAAATACATTGATACATAAGCCTCTTTTGTTTACAAAAGTAAAGGAAGTATTGAGCAAATTTGGGTTTAGGGTTGAAATAGAAAATCTTAGAAAGAATCATAAATTGATTTCCGAACTCATTATATTTCCAGACCGAACCTCAAAAGAATTTTATATGACATTCAATAAAGAATGGCTTAATTCTCTTGGTATTATTACTCCCAAAGCGATGTTGGATGCTATTTATTCTGCTTGTTCTTATTTGCCATGGGAAAAGTTTGAAGATACAGATGTCCTTAAAGAACTTGATAATAAATATGCAGTTTTATCTAATTTTCATGGAGGATTAAATTCAATTCTGGAAAAACATTTTGGTTCTTTATTTCAGGAATTATTAGTTTCAGAGAATGAGGAACTAAGAAAACCTGATATTGAATTTTATTTAAGAGCAATTAGCAAACTAAAAATAAACCCTAAAGAGATAATATATATTGGAGATTCTATAAAACTGGATTTAGAGCCTGCTTTATTAGTGGGCATGAACGCTTATTTGATAGATAGATATAATGATTATCCGTATTGTTCCCAAAGGCTTAACTCGTTATACGAACTAAAAGAACTCTTATAAAAATGAAGAAATTATCATTAGTTGTCCCAGTGTATTTTGAGGAAGAATGTATTCTTCAATACCTCAAAGAAACCATTCCTGTATTATCAGCACTGGGTTTAGATTGGGAAATAGTATTTGTGGATGATGGAAGCAAAGACAAAACGGTAGAATTAATCAAGGAAGAAGCAACAAAAGAAAACAGGATTAAATTAGTAGAGTTTTCATATAACCAAGGAAAGCAAGCTGCTGTAAGTGCCGGTATTCGCTATGCCACCGGAGACTATTTGCTGTATATGGATCCGGACTTGCAAGACCCACCTGACGAAATTCCTCATTTTGTAAGAGAAATAGAACAAGGATATGATTTGGTTTTTGGTGTTCGAAAAGAAAAAATTGACAGTACATTAAACAAGCTGTACTCAAAGATATTTTGGGGAACTCTCAATAAATTTACGGGATTAGAAATACCCAAAGGTTTGGCTGTAATGCGGATTTTTAACAGAAAATTTGCAGATAAATTTTTGGAATATGCAGAGCAAAATAGATTTATAGAAGGTATTTTTATTCATATTGGTATGAAAAGAACGCAGATTGAAGTTTCGCAGAGAAAAAGATTTGCCGGAAGAAGTAAGTTTAATTTTAAAAGAAAAATGCAATTAGCATTTGACGCTATTTTTGATTTTTCGGAATTACCATTGAAACTTGCAGTGAAATTAGGAATGTTTTTCTCATTGTTTGGTTTAGTTGCCCTTGTACTGTTGGTTATTTTAAAATTATTTTTCATTGACTTTGAACTTGGATGGCCTTCGTTAATTAGTGCTATTATTTTGGGTTTTGGCATCCAACTCTTTTTTATTGGTATCGCTGCTATTTATATCGGAAAAATATACAAAGAGAGCAAAAGAAGACCTCTGTATTCTATTAAAGATTTAACAAACTTATGAAAAGACTTGCAATCATTGGTTCAGGAGATTTAGGACAACACATCGCTCATCATGCAGTTCAAGATGGGAAACATGAAGTTGTTGGTTTTTTTGATGATTATGAAGTCAAAGGAACGCTTAAGAATCAAATCCTTATTTTGGGTGCAATTGCCGAAGTTGAGGACATGTTTAGAAAAGGAGATTTTGATTGCTTAATGATTGGGATTGGCTATAAACATATGCAAGTAAGAAAAGAACTTTATGAAAAATTGAGTGGTAAAATCCCATTTGCAACGCTAATACACTCTTCATCTTATATTGACAATTCAGCAGAGATAGGAGAAGGTTGTTTCATTCTGCCGGGATGCATTGTTGACAAACATGTAAAAATTGGAGCAAATGTTCTATTAAATGTTGGAGCAGTGATCTCACATGATACTCAAGTTGATAATCATTGTTTCCTATCTCCATCAGTAAGTATAGCAGGAAAGACACATATAAAAGAATGTTGTATAATAGGAATAAACTCAACCATTATTGATAATATTACCATTGAGCCATTTATTCAAATAGCAGGCGGTACTGTGGTTATAGAAAATTTAACTATTTCAGGTATGTATGCAGGTGTTCCTGCAAAACTTAAAAAAAGATTTTAATATGATTACTTTTATAAACCTTTCTTAATAAGTCCCAACAGTAACCGCAATATGCCCGAACACCAGAACATAGAATACAAAACAATCTGGAAAGACGAATACCTGAAAGGTCTTTGTGGTTTTGCCAATGCCTCAGGAGGGAAATTGTATGTTGGTGTTAAAGACGATGGAAGTGTTTGTGGAATTGACAACAGCACCTTATTGTTGGAACAGTTGCCTAATAAATTTAGGGATTTATTGGGAATATATGCAGAGATAAACCTTCTTGACTACAAGGGGCTGCATTATCTTGAAATCAGCGTTTTGCAGCACGAAATTCCCATTTCATACAAGGGTAAATATTATTTGAGGTCGGGCAGCACTTTACAGGAATTAAAAGGCTCCGCGCTGAATGACTTTATACTGAAGAAAATGGGCAGGTCTTGGGACGGTGTCATCGAACCCAACTTTTCCGGCAAAGATATTGACCCCAAAACAATAGAACGCTTTAAGAGTATGGCTGCTGACAGATTGCCTTTTATTCGTTCAGAAAATGATGACATGGCAGTTTTGGAAAAACTGAACCTGAGCGAAGCAGGAAAACTGAAACGTGCTGCTATTTTGCTCTTTGGCAACAATGTGCAACGGTTTTTCTTGCAGGCACGGGTAAAAATCGGGTTGTTTACCTCCCATACAGATATGCTGTCTGTTGATTTGATAGAGGGAAACTTGTTTCAACAAATGGAGCAAACACTGGAAATTCTGCGGACAAAATACCTGTTAAGCCCTGTTTCTTATGAAGGAGTTCACAGAAGGGAAAAACTCGAAATACCCTTTACAGCCCTCAGAGAAGCTGTTATTAATGCCTTGATACACCGCGTTTATTCCACTACATCTACCATACAAATCCGTATTACAGAGCAGGAAGTAGAAATAATGAACGAATGTAATATGTCTGATACCCTGAATGTACAAGACTTAAAGAAACCGCATTTGTCCAAACCGCAAAACAGGTTGCTTGCTGATACTTTTTACAAGGCTGGGCTAATAGAAAGCTGGGGCAGGGGAACACTCAAAATAGTAGAGGATTGTGTTAGGGCGGGATTGAAAGAACCTGAATTTACAGCCAACGACCACTTTTTCTCTATACTCTTTCACAGAACGAACGAAAACTTCACTGAAAACTTCACTGAAAACTTCACTGAAAACTTCACTGAAAACCTGAAACAAATACTTGAACTGATAAAAAGAAAACCTACCGTTACAGTAGATGAAATGGCTGCCAAAGTAGGGATATCAAGACGCGCCATCACGAATAATACCAATAAACTAAAAAAATTGGGCTTAATAAAACGTGTAGGATCGGCAAAAGGAGGTTTTTGGGAAATCACAAAAAAAACAAAAAGATAACATAATGATAGGCTTCAATAAACCTTATGTAACAGGCAAAGAATACGAATATATTGCCGATGCAGTAAACTCTGGAAAAATTTCCGGCAACGGTAAATACACCCAACTCTGCCAAAAAGTCTTTGAGCAGAAATACGGCTTTCAAAAATGCTTACTTACTACATCTTGTACAGATGCTTTGGAAATGGCAGCTATTCTGTTGAATATTAAGGAAGGAGATGAGGTCATCATTCCTTCTTACACTTTTGTGAGTACTGCCAATGCTTTTGTGTTGAGAGGAGCAAGAATTGTATTTGCTGATTCTATGGAACAAAACCCAAACGTTGACGCTGAGCAATTGGAAGGCCTGATTACGCCTAAAACCAAAGCCATTGTGGTGGTGCATTATGCGGGAATTGCTTGTGATATGGATAGGGTGATGGAGATTGCAAATAAGCATAATCTCTTTGTGGTAGAAGACGCTGCACAGGCTATAGATAGTTTTTATACCGGAAAAGATGGAGTAAAAAGACCTTTGGGCAGTATTGGTCATTTGGCAGCTTTTAGCTTTCACGAGACCAAAAATATCATTTCCGGTGAAGGAGGAATGTTAGTTGTAAACGATGAGCAATTTGTAAAACGTTCAGAAATCATCTGGGAAAAAGGAACAAATCGTTCTGCATTTTTCAGAGGAGAAATAGACAAATATGGCTGGGTGGACATGGGCTCTTCCTTTTTGCCTTCAGAGATTGTGGCTGCTTTTCTTTGGGCACAATTAGAGAATTTGGATGATATCCAACAAAAGCGAATTGCACTGTGGGAGCAATATTATAAACTTCTAAAACCTTTGCAAGATAAAGGAATATTGCAATTGCCTATTGTTCCGGACTATGCAACCAATAATGCCCACATGTTTTATGTGATTTGCAGAAATATTGAAGAGAGGACTGCAATTATCAACCAACTTAGAGAAAACGAAATCCATGCGGTGTTTCACTATTTGAGTTTGCACAAAAGCCCTTTCTATACCGATAAACATGATGGCAGAGTATTACCTTTAACAGATTCCTATGCAGAAACCTTGTTGAGATTGCCTATGTATTATGAGTTGAATGAGGTAGATGTGGAGAGGATTTGTAAGTTGATACCGGGATATAAGTAATTTTTTATGATTGAAAAAATAAAACAACTGGAGGTATTTGTTAATTCTTATTCTAAGTATATTTTAGGTGTTATAGTTTTTACCTTTCTCGCTACTAGAATAGCATATTTAGAGAGCGATGTCCCTCCTAAAAATATTGCAGAATACACACAAAATGATGAGGCATACTACGCTATAAAAGCAATTCAGCTAATTAACAAATCTAAATTAAAGATTAAAGATAAAGAATATTTTGAGAATGATTACTTGGCACCACTTAACCTACTTCAACAATATTCGGTTTTTTTATCTTTAAAAATATTTGGCAAAAACTATTATGGTTTGCGAATGCCATCTGTTTTTGCTGGGTTAATAGTGTTGGTTTTATTCTTTTCTATAGTTAAAGATAGATTTGGAGGGATATGGGCTGTGATATCTGCTTTATTTTTGTTGGTTAATTTTAATTTTTTGTTGGCTTCAAGAATTAACGAACCAACAATATTCAGAATGATGGCAATGTTTATTTTATTATATTATCTTTTAAAAAGGGTTAACACCCATAGATCAAAGTACAGGTATTTCATTGTCGGTCTTATCGGTACTAGCTGTTTTATTTATATTTATCCAACAAATGCCTTTTTAATCTTAGTGACTTTATTATTGCCTTTTATTCCATCTTTAAAACAAGACGATTATAACTTTAGCATATCTTTTTACAACCTTCTTTATGTTATTCTTGGATTACTAGTTGCGGTCTTGATTTTTATACTTATTGCTATTGCTGTTTCTGATACCATTGATTTTAAGTATTTTCTTTCTTCATATTTTGTTAGAACGGCTGTAGGTCAAACAGAACAATCTTTATTTGGCAAAATGATTCATAATCTTAAAGGTATATATGGTGCTTCCTATTTCTTTGGCAATCTACCTTTCTTCTTATTTTTTGTTTTAGCATATTTACTTTTTATTTTTGACATATTGAAATCTTGTGTAAGAAAGTTGGGCAAACATGCTGATATTCTAGTATTTTTATTTATAACTTTATTTTTTATTCAGACTGCATTCATTAATGACTATGGACTACGTAAACTTGTTTTTATTTTGCCACTGGTTGTTTACATATTGATTCATTGTTTTGATTTAATTTTAAATTACAGTATTAGACTAAAATTTTTGTTATTCATCCCACTATTTATTTTGTTTGTGTTTTCAGCAATTGACTCTTTGAAGAAAGATTATTTGTATGTATATTCGATACCCACATTTAACCATAAAGAAGCAATGATAAAACTAAGAGAATATGATAATGAAATATTTGTTGGGGGTTGGTCTTATTCTTTTTCCTTGTATAATGATATAATACCAACGTTAAATAAATATTCTTTCTATAATAAAGGCGATATTGAAAGTAAGTTAATGCGTGATTCTAATAAAACTCTCAAAGCCAAGGGTTCTGTATACGATTATAGTGATACAATTGAAATGGCTATGAAGGATAACGGATTTGAATTATATGAAATATTACTTTATTCTAATGATCCAAGACTAAAAGATATAGGTTTATACTTTAAGAAATAAACTTGAGAATTATCCATTACTTCGTTGATGAAATCCGAACTCCTTTTGTTGCAGAGGACATCAGGAGAATAGCCGCTCGTTTTGAAGTGGTCTATTTGTTTTCTGTAGAAAAGTTAGAAGGGAAAGAAAATCTACCCGAGAATGTAATTGTGTATGAGGATTTCTTGGATTGGAAACAGTTTAAGCCTATGCAGATTGTCATAAAGAATTTGTTTTCTATCTTAGGGATTTACATTTCAGAATCTTGGGCATTAAAAAAGTTTCTGCCTTTCAAGAAAACAATTGCATTGATAAGTTCTAATATTTTCAAAGCAGAACAAATTTTAGATATAGTTCGTACCCTTCGACTACGCTCAGGGTACGAACTACGGTCAGGGTACGAACTCACGAGCATTAATAGTGGTCTATATGCTCAAACGGAAGTTACATCACAATCGCTGAGCAAACCTACACCGCGGTCGCTGAGCGTAGTCGAAGCGCCCGCCTACTACTCCTTCTGGTTCTACGACTGCATCTACCTAGCTTGGATGAGAAAGAAAGGATGGATTGATAAAGCAGTTACACGGGCACATGGAGGAGATTTATTTGAAGAAAGAGGTTCATTAAATGGGAAAACTTTATTGAGAAACTTTCAAACTAAATACCTTGATGCTGTTTTATCTGTTTCAGATGAAGGAACAGAATACCTTAAAAAAAGGTATCCTAAAGCAAAAAACAAGATTAAGACTGTATTTCTGGGAAGCCAAGATGCCGGAGAGAATCCATTTGAAAAAAAAAGTTTTACAATAGTAAGTTGTGCGAGAGTGCGTAATATTAAGCGCATACATAAAATAGCGGAGATGCTTCAATTTATTTCCTTTCCTATAACATGGATTCATATTGGTTCGGAAAACTTGGAAGCAAAGAATGACCCGACCATTTCCATTTATCTAAAGAATAAAGAAAAACTCAACCAGAATCCTAATGTTACTGTTGTGACCCAAGGTTTGATGAATAATCAAGAAGTTTTAAATCTGTATAAAAATACTCCAATCAATCTGTTTATTAGCTTGTCAGAAGCAGAGGGTATTCCAGTCAGTATGATGGAGGCGATTAGTTTTGGGATTCCCATACTCTCAACAGATGTAGGAGGCTGCAAAGAAATTGTAAATGAAAAAACTGGAGTCTTAATACCTTTGGAAACTTCTATGAAAGAGGTAGCAGAGATTATAACGGAATTCAAGGATTCTTCAAAAAATACAATTGAATTTAGAGAAGGAGTAAGAAGATTTTGGGAGGAACATTTTGATGCGGATAAGAATTACGGGAAATTGTTTGAGGAGATAGTTGGATAAAGGAGAAATATCACAGTGTTACACTGTGGAACTAAAGAATAAGTTTTAGATGACTAAACAAGAGCTCATACAAAAAATAGTTGACTTAGAATGGGAAGATTTTGAAGTAAAAACTGCAGAATCTTCTGTTCCAAAATCGGCTTGGGAATCTGTTAGTGCTTTTTCAAATTCGTCTGGTGGTTGGTTAATTTTTGGAATTGAGCAAATAGGTAAGAAATTTAATATTACAGGCGTTCATAATTCAGAAAAAATTGAACAAGACTTTTTGGTAACACTACGTAGCGGAGAGAAGTTTAACACAATAATTACTCCAGAATGCAAACGATATAAGTTTGAGGATAAAACAGTACTTGGGTTTTATATTTCTCCATCAGGACAAAAACCAATTTATTTTAATAACAATCAACACAATACTTTCATTCGAAAAGGAAGTGCCGATTTAAGAGCGTCAAAATCTGAAGTTGATTACCTATATAGAGATCAGACTTTTGGAGTTAGAACTTCTGAAATATTAGAAGATACAAGTTCCTCCTCTTTAAAAGTAAAATCAGTTCATGAATACAGGGATTATATGTCTCGATTTAATCCTACAGTAGGTTATAATCAAAAAGAATTAAATGATTTCTTGACTAGTTTGCGCATTATAGATAAAGAAACCGAGCATTGTACAGTTGCTGGATTGCTCTTCTTCGGACAAAGAGAACAAATAGAGCAGTTTTTTCCTGATTTTAGAATAGATTTATTAGAAATACCAGGAATATCATATAATAGTTCTTCTTCACGATATACCTTTCGCTTAAATGAGGATGATTATGAAAATTTATGGGAAGCTTATTTTGAATGTTTTAGACGTTTAAGAAAAACAGTAGATATTCAGTTTCAATTAACTTCCGAAGGTTTTGGAGAAGAATTGTCTCCGGGATTGAATGCAGT
Organism: Bacteroidota bacterium; assembly: GCA_023957335.1. Classification (NCBI taxonomy): domain Bacteria; kingdom Pseudomonadati; phylum Bacteroidota; species Bacteroidota bacterium. The sequence continues at coordinate 276,965 of JAMLHC010000004.1, forward strand.
ACGTGAGGTATTAGTAAATATGTTAATGCATGCCGATTATTATTCAACGAGTTGCCCAAGAATACGTATTTTTACCAATCATATAGAATTTTATAATCCGGGGGGATTGCCAAAACCATTGAAAGAACTAAAGGAAAAAGATTTATCAATTCCTCGAAATCCCATCCTAGCAAAACTTTTTCGCATGGTAAAATTAGCTGAAAATGCAGGTTATGGTTTTGATAAAATTGAAAGTAATTGGAAACGCTATAACCATACAAAACCTGAATATAATATTGACTTCGATTCTGTAATTATAAAAATGAAGATTGACGAAGTTATTAATGACGAAAATGTCGGTGTAGATGTCGGAATAAATGTCGGTGTAAATAATGTTTTGGAAATCATAGAGAAAACTCCGGGGATAAATTCAAAAGGAATTTTTTCCAATTTTGATGTTACTAAAAGAACGGTGGAGCGTTGGATAGAAGAACTGCGTAATGAAGGAAAAATCGAATTTAAAGGAGCTCCCAAAACGGGAGGATACTATGTTAAACCTATTACTAATGACAAATCGAATGTCGGTGTAAATGTCGGTGTGGATGTCGGAATAAATGTCGGTGTAAATAATGTTTTGGAAATCATAGAGAAAACTCCGGGGATAAATTCAAAAGGAATTTCTTTCAATTTTGATGTTACTCAAAGAACGGTGGAGCGTTGGATAGAACAATTACGAAATGAAGGGAAAATCGAATTTAAAGGAGCTCCCAAAACGGGAGGATATTTTTTGAAAGAGTAAAAGTAAGTATTTAGAGATTGATATTGTACTGATTCCACAGCGTTACTCGGTGTTTTACACAGTGTTACATAGTGGTCTAAGAGAATTATTAGTTGCGAGAAGAGGAAGCAGAAATGCTCTTAGTATAGGGGATAATAAAATTATAAGAGGTTGTTTGAGGAATTACGAGTATTATGACAAATTTAAGAGAAATACATTGCTGTGTTAGACAGTGAAAAAAAAGAATAAACAATGACAAATCCCACATTTATAATAGCAGAAATAGCTCAGGCACACGATGGTAGTCTGGGTATTCTTCATTCCTATATTGATGCTTTAGCAGATACTGGGGTAGATGCAATAAAATTTCAAACCCATATTGCCGAAGCAGAAAGTAGTGCACAAGAACCTTTTAGAGTGAACTTCTCTTATGAGGATAGAACGCGATACGATTATTGGAAAAGAATGGAGTTTTCACCGGAACAATGGAAGGGAATCAAAGCACATTGCGATGAAAAAGGTTTGGAATTTATGTCCTCTCCTTTTTCGTTGAAGGCGGTGGATTTGCTTGAAGAACTTGGAGTGAAGCGATATAAGATTGGTTCCGGAGAGGTAAGTAATCTTTTATTACTCGAAAAAATTGCTAAAACCGGGAAACCTGTGATTTTAAGCTCCGGACTTAGTGACTGGTCTGAATTGGAGCAAGCTGTCAATTTTCTAAAAGAACAAAAAATTGATATTTCTGTATTGCAATGTGCTACTTCTTATCCTGCTCCACCCGAAAGTTGGGGATTGAATGTGCTACAAGAATTAAAAGAAAGCTTTGGTGTAAAAATTGGATTTTCGGATCATTCCGGAGAAATATATGCTTGCCTCGCAGCTTCTGCATTAGGAGCTGAGATTTTAGAGTTTCACGCTGTTTTTGATAAAAGAATGTTCGGTCCCGATGCCACTAGTTCTTTGACTATTTCACAAATAGAAGAGTTGGTTAAAGGTGTGAGAGCCATTGAAAAAGCAAGGCAAAATCCGGTTCAGAAGATAATTAGTACATCACAACAAGAATTAAAAACAATGTTTGGGAAGTCTCTTGCGGTTAATAAAGACCTGGAAGCAGGCGAAAGAATACAATTTGATTTTTTAGAATCCAAAAAACCTGCAAACGAGGGAATATCGGCCAGAGATTTTAAAAATGTAATTGGAAAAAAACTGAAATACCCCAAACGTAAATGGGATTTTTTAAGAAAAGAAGATTTAGAATAATATGTGTGGTATAGCGGGAATTATTAGTAATATAAAAGGAGGAAGAACAATGCGCTTGACTCAAATGTTAGAAAGTCAAAAGCATAGGGGTCCGGATTTTACAGGAAAATCCGAAGGTGATACTTATTCTATTGGACATAATAGGTTGAGTATAATTGATTTATCCCATGTGTCAAATCAACCTTTAGTTTCGCATTGTGGAAATTATATTTTGTCATTTAATGGTGAGATTTATAATTATCAGGAGTTAAGGAAACAAATAGATTATCCCTTTATTACTTCAAGTGATTCAGAGGTATTGTTGGCAGCATATATAACATGGGGGATATCTTGCTTGGATAAACTTAATGGGATGTTTTCATTTGCAGTTTATGATATTAAAAAAGAAATATTATTTGGAGCAAGAGATAGATTTGGAGTAAAGCCTTTTTATTATCATATTTTTAACGAAGGGTTTGTTTTTGCAAGTGAAATAAAAGCAATTTTAGCAAGTCGATATGTTGAGAAGAGCTGGAACAATGAGGTTTGGGCAAACTACTTAGAATTTGGTTATTACCCGTCCGATAAATTAACTTTTTATAAAGAAATTTACCAATTGGAGGCAGGTAATTATTTCATTTATAACCTTAAAGATAAGAATTATACCCAACATCAATACTATGATTTCTCCAAGAGAGTTAGAAAGTATAGCTGGGAGAACAGAAATCAGCAAAGTATAGAAGAAGAGCTGAAAAAGGAGTTGACAAGCAGTATTAGACTCAGATTATTGGCAGATGTAAAAAGAGGCTTCAATTTGAGTGGAGGTATGGACTCTACCTTGTTGTTTTCTCTTATTAGAAATGAACTAAGTCCAGCAGATACTAAAGCATTTACCTTTTATTGTAATGATGAAAGATATGATGAAATCAACTGGGTGAAGCAAATTATAAAGGATTCTGAATTTGAATTAGAACAATGTCTGTTAAAATCTTCTGATATTCCGGATTATGCAGAAAAGATACAATATTTTCAAGATGAACCATATTCGGGAATAGCAACTTTAGCTTACGCTAAAACTTTTGAAAGTGCGAGGTCGCAAGGGTATAAAGTGATTTTAGATGGTAGTGGAATGGATGAACAGATAGGAGGTTATGATTATTATTATAATAATAACGATAGTATTGTTCAAGGTGTAAATTCAAGCCCGCTTAGAGGTAATGCGATAAATCCAGACTTTAGAAAATTAGCTTCAAAAAAAGAGTTTCCGAAACCATTTACTTCAAATCTACAGAATTTACAATTTAGAGATATATTTTATACTAAATTACCAAGAGATTTGAGGATGACAGACCGAATTTCTATGGCATTTAGTACGGAGATGAGAGAGCCTTTCTTAAATCACAACTTGGTCGAAAAGAGTTTTTCTCTACCGGATGATTTTAAATATAGAAATAATCGAACTAAATGGATAATGAGGGAAATCCTTTTACAGTATATAGGCAAGGCAATAGCGCAAGCCCCTAAGAGGCCGATTCAAACACCACAAAGAGAGTGGTTGAGTAGTAATTTAAAGGAATGGGTTGTTGAAATGACAAATGTTGCAATAGTTAAATCTAATTGGTTGGATAGGAAAGAAGTAAGGAAAGAATTAGACAATTTCTTAACCAGAGACCATAGCAATAGTTTTTATATATGGCAATGGGTTAATATAGGATTAATGTTAAAGTAAAATGAAAAGAAAAGTTTGTGTTGTTGTTACGGCAAGACCAAGTTATAGCAGAGTTAAAACTGCTTTAAAAGCAATCCATGACCATCCTGATTTGGAATTGCAATTAGTAATTGGAGCAAGTGCTTTGTTAGAGAGATATGGTTCAGCAGTTAACTATATTGAAGAAGATGGATTTACGATTGCAGAGAGAGTGTATATGGTAATAGAAGGAGCTACTCTGACGACTTCTGCCAAAACAACTGGAATTGGAATCATGGAACTTTCTACAACTTTCGATAATCTAAGACCAGATGTGGTTTGTACTATTGGAGATAGGTATGAAACGATGGCAACTGCAATTGCAGCGAGTTATATGAATATTCCCCTTGTTCATATACAGGGAGGAGAGGTGACAGGAAATATTGATGAGAAGGTGAGACACGCCATTAGTAAATTAGCAGATGTGCATTTGGTTTCCAATGAAGATGCTCGGCAGAGGTTGATTAAAATGGGAGAGTATGAGGATAAAATTCATATTACAGGTTGTCCCAGCATTGATATTGCTCGAGAGGTGGCAGAAAATCCCGAATTGGATTTTAACCCTTGTGAAAAATATGGTGGAGTAGGGTATGAAATTAACCCAGAAGAACCTTATTTGGTTGTGATGCAACACCCGGTTACAACAGAATACCAAAAGTCGAGAGAACAGGCAGCCATGTTGGTTAATATCATCCACCAATTAGATATTCCAACTTTTTGGTTTTGGCCAAATCCTGATGCAGGGAGTGATGGAACAAGCGGTGCCTTAAGAACCTATAGAGAAGAGAATCCAATAAATAAAATTCGTTTTTTTAAAAATATGGAAGGAAAAGATTTCCTTAGGCTATTGGTTCATTCCAGATGCATTATAGGAAATAGCAGTGTGGGTATAAGAGAGTGTTCTTATCTTGGAGTACCGGTCGTGAATATTGGTACTAGACAAAACAGAAGGCTAAGAGGTAAAAATGTAATAGACATAGATTTTAAAGAAGAAGAATTAAAAAATGCAATTCGTACTCAAATGAATCATGGGAAGTTTGAGAAAGAAAAACTGTATGGAGATGGAAATGCTGGGGTAAATATTGCAGATGTATTAGCAAAAGTTAAATTGGAAGTAAGAAAAGTAATTAGTTATTAAAAAAAAGAATATGACAAAAACATTGCACGGACTACCGGAAGAAGTTATTTTTTGTAAGAAATGTTGTATCTCAAATCAACGTCCTAGCACCAAAAGGGAGTTTTCAAAGAAAACGAGTGCAGATACAGAAACAGTGGGGTTTGGAGAAGATGGCATTTGCGATTCTTGCAAATGGTTTGAATACAAAAAGACTATTGATTGGGTAGCAAGAGAAAAACAATTAGAGGAACTTTGTAATCGATTTAGAAGAAATGATGGCACGTATGATGTCATTATCCCTTCAAGTGGAGGAAAAGATAGTTTTTATGTGGCACATATACTGAAACATAAATATAATATGAATCCATTAACCGTTACTTGGGCACCCCATAAGTACACTCAGATTGGTTGGGAGAATTTTCAAAGTATGAATGATAATGGCTTTGATAATATTTTGGTTACTCCTAATGGCAAAGTACATAGAAAACTCACGCGTTTAGCATTTGAAAATTTAGTGAATCCATTTCAACCTTTTATTATTGGTCAGAAGAATGTTGCTCCAAGAGCAGCTTTACAATATGGGGTTCAATTAATAATGTATGGTGAAAACCAAGCAGAAGCACATAATAAGTTTGATGAAAACTTAAGCCCTCTAATGGATATAAAACATTTTTGTAAAAAAGAGGGAGAAGAACTTTATTTCGGAGGCGTAAATATCAAAGATTTGGGTCAATATGGAATTGAGGATAAGGATATGTATCTATACAAGCCTTTAGATGAAAAACACATTAGAGAGGCGGGGATAGAGGTACATTTCTTTAGTTTTTATAATAACTGGTCTCCACAAGAAAACTACTACTATGCAATGGAACATTCAGGCTTTAAGTCTAACCCGGATGGAAGAAGCGAAGGAACTTATACAAAGTTTGCCAGCTTAGATGACAAAATAGACGGACAACATTATTATACCATGTTCATTAAGTTTGGACAGGGTAGAGCCATGAATGATGTAAACAGAGATATACGGGACGGTTTTATTACAAGAGAAGAAGGTGTAGAGTTAATAAATAAATATGATGGTGAGTTCCCCAAGAAATACTTTAAGGAAGTTCTTGAATATTTAGATATCACAGAAGAAAAGTATTGGGAAGTGATAAATAATGCAAGGTCGCCTCACCTTTGGGAACAAAAAAATGGAGAGTGGGTGTTGAAGCATAAGGTAAGCTAAGAGTTTTTATGAAAAGAGTAATTGCTCGATTAGACATAAAAGAGAATAGGCTTGTCAAGGGGATTCACCTAGAGGGATGGAGATTCTTGCCTCATAGTCCAAATGAATATTGTTACCAATATTACACAGAGGGAATTGATGAGATTATTTATATAGATGCAGTAGCAAGTCTATACAATCGAAACTCTTTGAGAGAGATTATTAAAAGGACAACAGATAATGTTTTTATTCCCATTACGGTTGGAGGTGGAATCAGAACAATCGAAGATGCTAAGGAAATATTACGTTGCGGTGCAGACAAAATAGCGATTTGTACTCAGGCGGTGAGAACCCCCGAAATCATCAGTAGGGTGGCAGAGAAGTTTGGTGTACAATGTATGGTTTTGTCTGTTCAGGCAAAAAAAGACCAAGCAGGAAACTATAAGATTTGGTATGATGTAGCAAGGGAAAAAACGGAAAAAGATGTTGTAGAATGGGTGCAGGAAGCCGAAGAGTTGGGTGCAGGAGAAATATTATTGACATCAGTGGACAGGGAGGGAACAGAAAAAGGAATGGACACAGAATTGATTGAGAAAGTATCAAAGGCAGTAACAGTCCCTGTTATCGCCTGTGGTGGCTTTTCAAATCCTTCAGATTTTGTGCGCTCAATTCAATCCGGAGCAGATGCGGTTGCTATAGCAAAGGCTTTGCACTATGGGAAAACCTCCGTAAAAGAAATTAAATCAGTTGCTTTGGCTTCAAACATAAAGGTAAGAAAGACAGAATGATTAAAGTAGGTATTATAGATTATGGTATGGGGAATCTGTTAAGCCTTAGCAGAGCATTGGAATATGTGGGTGCGAAAGTGATAACCATATCAGAACCGGAGCAAATAGCAAATACAGACTTGTTGGTTCTACCCGGAGTCGGAGCATTTCACACAGGTATGGCAATGCTTAACAAAAAGAGATTTAAAGAAGGAATTGATAGCTATGTAAATACCGGGAAACCATTTATGGGAATTTGCCTTGGAATGCAAATGCTGTTGACAAAAGGATATGAATTTGAAGAATCAAAAGGATTGGGGTTGATTGAAGGAGATGTTTTGCTTCTCCCTGATGGATTAGAGGATTGTAAGGTTCCTAATATCAACTGGCATGAGATAGAAGAACCATCTGAGAATAAATGGAAGGAAACAATATTACACAATACAAATCCTCATGCATGCTTCTATTTTGTTCATTCATTTTTTGCCAAACCGAAACATAACAATGAAGTTTTAGCAAATACAGAGTTTGGTAGTTTTAGATTCGCTTCTGCCATCAAGAAAGACAATGTTTTTGGCACACAATTTCATCCTGAAAAAAGCGGAAAAGAAGGACTTAACCTTTTAAAAACCTTTCTTACATTATGAGAATCTTAGGAGTTATTCCTGCACGAGGTGGCTCAAAAGGAGTTCCAAGAAAAAATATTAAACTATTAGGAGACAAACCTTTAATTGCTTATACGATTGAAGCAGCTTTGCAATCCCAACTAACTAAAGTGATTGTTTCCACAGATGACGAAGAAATTGCTGAAGTGTCTAGACAATATGGAGCAGAAGTACCTTTTATGCGTCCCGCGGAGTTAGCCTCCGATACCGCTTCATCGATTGATGTTGTTTTACATACTTTAACAGAAGTTGAAGACGATATGAATGATTATGAAGCGGTCATGTTGTTGCAACCAACAACCCCATTCAGAACTTATAAAGATATAAATGAATGTATAAATAAGTTTAATAATTCAGATTCTGATTCCCTCATCTCTGTTCGTGAAGTACCGCATGAGTTTAATCCACATTGGGTTTTTGAAGAAAAGTCAATAGGATTTTTATCAATTGCTACCGGAGAAAAAGAAATCATAAAAAGAAGACAAGATTTGCCGAGAGCATACTATAGAGACGGTGCTATTTATATGGTTAATAGTATGGTGTTGAAAGAGAAAAAAACTCTATATGGGGAGACAATCAGCTATTGGATTAATAAAAGCCAAGAATTTGTAAATATTGATACTATGGAGGACTGGGTTAAGGCTGAGAGAATAATTTCATCAAAATGATTTTTGCTAAAACTATTCTTGATAAGGAATCAATAGAATTTGCTTTAAGAAATAAGGTTGATTCTATCTTGTTTTGTGAAACCAAAATAGATTTTCAGAATATAGCTCAAATAGCATTTATTAATTGTTCTGATAATAGAATTGCCAGCAGTTGGTTTACATGGAAAGTCAATAATAAAGTGCTGATATCCTTTAAAGAGAAATTCCCTTCTTTTTTTAAATGGGGTAAATATGATATGACCTTAGCCTATCAAAAAGCTTTGTATTGGTCAAATCAAAAAACCGGATTTTTACATTATACAAAAGAAAAATACTTTAGTGAAGAAAAGGTTCTTTATATGGAGCCTATGCACCCGTATAATAAATGGAAAACAAAGCTGAAATATACAATACAAAGGCTCAAATCATCACGAAAAGTAGAGGAACTCAATAATTTTCCAAAGTCAAAACAAAAGGGAATTTTTATTAAAAACACCTTTCAGCTTAAATTGTACAAACATGTTATGAAGGAAGCCTTAAAGAATATTGATGATTACAAGGTGCTGACTTTAGATAAAGATTGTTATAACCGGCTTTCTGATATGGGTTGGCATAGTGAGAACTTGGTTTTTATAGAACAACAGAATATAACTTTTACTTTTCCGCATGTAAATCTTATTAAACTCAAAAATGAAGATTGGTTTGTACTAAATCAGTTATTGATTCATTGGCAGGAGTTCGGGCAATGGGTTGAAATTGCTGAGACTATTACTAAATCAGGTGTTTCTAGTCTTCTAATGAATGAAGCAGAAAATGGAGTTTTTGGAGCAGTAATGGGAGAAGTGCTTGGTAAAAATGGAATTAAGACTTTTAATACCATGAACGGAATGAAAGCGGGACAAGCGCAAGATGCTTTTATTAACTTTGATTATTGGTTTGTTTGGGATGAGCAATTGAAATCACTTTTGCGAGATAAGTGTGGATTGGATTCTTCAAAACTATTGGTGTCAGGGCACTTAATGGAAGATGAAGTAAGAGATTTTCAATTTCAAAACAGTTTAGGAATTGACAAAATACAATTAGAAGGCAAAACAGTAATATCTGTTTTTTCAATCCCTGAACTATGTGAAGAAAAGCGTCAAACATTTAACTTTATATACAAATTAGCTGAATTAGATTCTGAATTAGTATTTCTCTTACGTCCACACCCATCCGAAACTGAAGAAGAAAAGATTATGTCTTCTGCTGAATTGAAAAATGTTTATTGGATAAATTCAACGCCTGAAAATTCAAAAACCACTTTATATGACCAACTAAGCATCAGTGATTTGAGTATTTGCTTTGGCTCTACGATTGCTTTAGAAAGCAAATGGTTTGGAGTTCCATGCATAACAGTAGAAAAAAGACCTGAAAGCTTGATTTATGCAGTGGATGGAGAAATGATAGTAAAGACAGAGGTTTTGGAGAAAAGAATGATTCACGAGTTGTTAAATAAAGACAAACAAGCAAGGCAAAGTAGAAAGGAACTTGTTAGTGAGATTATGCTTTCTTCAATGTTGAACCCTAATTAGTAAAGAGATAGTTTGAATAAAAAGGTCCTAATCATCTGTTATACTTTTCCTCCTTATCCCGGTATTGGAGGTCGGAGATGGGCAAAATTTGCAAAGTATCTAAATAGACAGGGAGTAGATGTTGCTGTCATTGCTGCCAAGAAGTCTCTAAATTCACGTTCCTTATGGGAGAAGGACATACAAGAGTTTGTTAACAAAATAGATTTTCTGCCTTCTCATTACCCTGATATTCTAACCCGGATTCCTCAAACACTTTTAGAAAAGATTCGATATAAAATTGCTTTACAATATGTGAAAGCAAAGGTAAAAGGGAATTATTTCGACCACTCTTCTTTGTGGGCTAATACCTTAGTAAATCAAGTAGAACAGAAGATAAAACAAGGGTATAATAATGTAGTGGTATCTTGCGCACCCTTTGCTAGTTCTCGATTTGTGATTGAATTAAAAAATAAATATCCGGAAGTAAATTTCATCTTGGATTTTAGAGACCCTTGGACAGATAACAAAACTAGTTTTGGGTTTACTACTATTTCTTCCAAAAGACTGAAAATAGAAAAGGAAGTAGAAAGAATGGTAGTAAATCAGTATGATACCATACTTTCTGTTTCGGAAGAGATGACGCAAAGATTTAAAAGCCTTTCAAATAGCGATAATACTTTTCTAACCGTACAGAATGGTTTTGATAGAGAGGATATTCAACTAGTCAATTCTAAAGATAAAAATAAGAAGGAAGACAAGTTAACCTTTATCTATGCCGGCACATTGTATAATCAGGCAATACATGTATTCGAGAAATTATGTCAAGTGTTAAAAGAAATCAAAGAGACTAATTCAAATATCTATTCTAAGCTTCAATTTGATTTTTATGGACATGCACCACAAGAGTTTAAAAATTTAGCGAGAGAAATTGAATGTATTTGTTTCAATGGAGAAGTTGACAAGGAAACTGCATTAACGGAAATACAGTCCTCACAGGTGGCAATGTTAATCTTGACAGATGATATAACTTATTCTTTTAGCACAAAGTTTCATGAATATGTTTCCTTTAAAACCCCAATTGCAGTTTTTTCAAGCGGTGGCAAAACCGGAGAGTATGTTCAAGCTAATGGAATTGGATATAATTGTACCATAGAGGAGATGAAAAATAAGATTGTAAAAATCTTTCAAGATTGGGAGACAGACAACCTAGTTTTCAATCCTGCATACGATATAGAAAAACATGATATAGAGAGAATAACTGTAGAGGAACTAATTCCTTTATTAAAATAATACGAGAAAGAAATTACTTTGTGCTTACTCATTCTATCTTAGCGTCTGTTTTCACTTTGTGTTCTTAGCGAGAAATTCTCAGCGCTCTCCGTGCCTTCTCCGTGTCCTCTGTGGTTAAACAAAGTAACTACTCTCAATCCTTCTTTGCGTTCTTTGCGTTTCTTTTCTTTGCGTTCTTTGCGAGAAAGCTTCTTCTCCGTGCCTCCTCTGTGGTTAAATGAAGTAATTGAGAGTTTACGGTTATATCCATAAAAAATTGCTTTAAAATATTAAATTTGCGGTTGTAACCATATAAATGATTTTAAGAGCAAGTTACATTCAAGAACTAAGTAAGTTTATAGACAAACCCTTTGTCAAGATTCTTACAGGTATTAGACGTTGTGGCAAATCCACAGTTCTAAAGTTACTCAAAGAAGAGCTGATAGCACAAGGTATTAAGCAGGATAATATATTATATGTGAACTTTGAAAGTTTCTCATTTTCTGAAATTAATTCTGCCACAGCTTTTTATGATTTTATAAAAGACAAAATTAAAGCTGATAAGAAGTATTATCTATTATTAGATGAAATTCAGGAAGTTGATCAGTGGGAAAAGGCAATTAATTCATTTCTAGTGGATTTTGATGTAGATATTTATTTAACGGGGTCTAATTCTCATCTGCTATCATCTGAATTAGCGACTTATCTTGCTGGTAGATATATAGAGATACCTGTGTTTACTCTTTCATTTAATGAATTTTTGGATTTTAAGGCTCATTATTCTCAAGGTGAAGTAACAAATACACAAGAAAGTTATTTGTCTTATTTGCATTTAGGTGGCTTTCCTGTTATTCATACAGCTCATTATACGGAGGAAACAGCCTACAAGGTTGTATATGATATTTATTCATCGGTTATACTACGCGATACAGTACAAAGGTATAAAATTAGAGATATTGAATTGTTGGAACGCGTTGTTAAATATGCCTTTGATAATGTAGGGAATACATTTTCTGGTAAAAATGTGGCGGACTATTTTAAAAGTCAGCAAAGGAAGATTGATTTAAACACCGTATATAATTATTTGCATGCTTTAGAAGGTGCATTTGTATTATATCGTGTTCCTCGTTATGATATAAGAGGTAAGGAGATTCTTAAAACGCAAGAGAAGTTTTATGTGAGTGATGTATCATTGCTCTATGCAACGATGGGTTTCCGAAATAGAATGATTTCAGGTATTTTAGAAAATATAGTTTTTCTTGAATTAAGAAGACGGGGATATAAGGTTTATGTAGGTAAATTAGATTCGAGAGAGATAGATTTTATCGCTGAAAAACAATCCGAAAAAATATATTTACAAGTAGCTTATAAGCTTGATAATGAGCAGGTAGTAGAAAGAGAGTTTTCGCCATTATTAGCGATTCATGATCAATATCCCAAAATGGTAATAACTATGGATGATTTTTGGCAAGAATCCATCGAAGGTGTAAGGCATTTGCATATAATTGATTTTTTACAAAATGAATTGTATTGAGGGTTTTAATGAGTCTAAAACTCCTCTGTGCCTTCTCCGTGCCCTCCGTGGTTAAACAAAAGGAAAAAATTTTAAAATTAAATAACATGCAACACTTACTAGAAAAATACGAACATATCCAAAAGCTACTCAAGCTGGATAGAGATTATCCTGATCGCAGGGAATTTCATAAAATGCTATCTCCTCTTTTATTAGAAATGACGGCAGACAAAGAGTTTATGAAAGATATTGTCAAAAGAAATTTCTCGGACGAAGGATATCTTAAACAGGTTTGGTCCGGATACAATATTCCTTTCCTTTATGTGTATGAAAATGAGAATTTCTACCTCAAAGTACACCTTTTCCCACCGGAAAAAGACGGTCGCGATAACGTGGCAGCACATTGTATTCATCACCACAATAATTACATTATCACCACCAATGCATTCTTTGGAACCGGTTATGAAAGTTTTCTCTTTGAAAAGAATCCAATAACCGACCCCAAAACATTGGATGTGGACTTGAAAATCACTAAACACTTCCATCAAAAAGATTGGAATCCAAGTATGGTAGATAGCTGGGAGCCCCATGTAGTATTTATTCCCAAGGTACTTTCTGCAACCTTGATTATTTGGTCACCGGATAAAAAAAGAACTACAGATACCCTAAGACAAAATCCATTGTTAAAATCTGTAAAAGCTCCTTTGCGTTGGCTCATTCACAAAGTTGGTTTGACAAACTCTTTTGGGTTAGCGGCAGAAAAAACGTATCAGTTTTATCCAAATCCTAATGGAAAAGGTTTTAAGGGAATAGAAGAAGGAGAATATTTTGCACCAACCAAAGCGGATAAAGGTCCTAAGGTAGATGAGTATTCTGCACAAATGATATTTGCATTCATACAGAGAGCAGGATTGTTTGATGAAGAGTTCTTTAAAGAACACATAAATATTATCCCAAGTTATTATCATAAGTTTATAGATATGTGTGCCTCTGGAGAACAGATTTCGGATGTTTATCACAGAACAGTAATTAATGTACCTCAGAAGACGTATTTTAGAGAGGATATAGAGCAGGCTTAATACAAGCTGTTTTCACGCAAAGACCGCAGAGAGGCAATTGTCGCTAAGAGCGCAAAGTTGTTTCACACGAAGCTGTTTTCGCGCAAAGACCGCAGAGAGGCAATTGTCGCTAAGAGCGCAAAGTTGTTTCACACGAAGCTGTTTTCACGCAAAGACCGCAGAGAGGCAATTGTCGCTAAGAGCGCAAAGTTGTTTCACACGAAGCTGTTTTCACGCAAAGACCGCAAAGTTATTTAACACAACGGTTGCAAGTTGAATATGATAATTTGTTACTTAGGCTTTACAGTAATAATTTTGTAGAAGCTTTATAATTAAATAATGATGACAGAGAATGAACTTTCAAATAAGATAATTGGGGTTGCTATTGAACTGCATAAATCAGTTGGAGCAGGTCTGTTAGAATCTGCTTATGAAAGTGCCTTTGCTTATGATTTAAGGGAGGCAGGTTTGAAGGTTTTGCAGCAAGTTGAATTACCTTTTATTTATAAAGAAGTCCGTTTAGAAGTAGGTTATCGAATAGATTTATTAATAGAAGATAAAGTATTGATTGAAATTAAATCTATAGAGAATTTAGCTCCAGTACATTTTGCCCAAACTCTTACCTATCTTAAATTATCGGGAATTAAACTTGGTTTACTTATCAATTTTAATTCTAAATATCTCAAAGATGGGATTCATAGATTAGTAAATAATTTATAAGCTAAATCATCTTCGCGTTCTTCGCGTTTCATTAACCTTAGCGTTCTTTGCGAGAAATTTTATAGGTATTGTCTGTCTTCGCGCTAAATTATCCTTTGCGGTCTTTGCGAGAAAATAAAAATGAAAATCTTATATTACTCCCCCCACCCAACTCATGACATAGTCTCAGAAGTCGGCTATGCCACTCACCAACGTGAAACTATTATTGCTCTAGAACAATTAGGGCATGAAGTTCTGCCTGTGATAATGGGTGGTGCAACGCGTGAGGATTTATTATATGAAGGTGGTAAAGCATCTGACCCTTCCGGGTTTAGAGGATTTCTAAAAAGATTGCTTCCATCCTTTATTTGGGTTAGTATTCGGGATTTATTGGTGATGCGACATGACACACATGCGGGTGAAAGATTAGAAAAAGCAATTCAAGAATTCCAGCCGGATTTGATTTATGAACGCTCTGAGTATCTGCAAGACAGCGGAATCAAACCTGCTCAGAAACACAGAATTAAATATTATTTGGAAGTCAATGCCCCTTTTGTAGAGGAAATGAAAGCCATGCAAGGTTATAGCATTTGGTTGTGGCTGGGACACCGTAAGGAAAGAAAGAAATACAAAGCAGCAGACAAAATCTTTGTGGTCTCCACTGGCCTCAAAGATTTTCTGATAAGACGATATAAGGTAGATTCACACAAAATTGTAGTATCTCCTAATAGAATAAACAAAGAGAAGTTTTTAGAAAGAGCTGCACTCCCGCTGTCTTTCGAAGTCAATTTTAGGAATGAAGCACCTATCATTGGATTTGTTGGTTCTATTTTGCCACACCATCATTTAGATTTATTAATTGAAGGTTTTGCAGAGATTATTCATAAAGGTTTAGAAGCTAATCTTTTAATAGTGGGCGAAGGAACTCACAGGGATGTTCTTCAGGAATTGGTCAAGCAAAGAAAGGTAGAAGACAGGGTGATTTTTACCGGGAAAGTACCCTTTGAGCAGGTGCCGGCTATCATTAATTGTATGGATATTTGTGTAATGTCCGGTTCGAATTGGTATGGCTCTCCAATCAAGATTTTTGAATATGGTATTTTAGGGAAATCGGTTATTGCACCACGTACAGAACCGGTTTCAGAAGTGATGACAGACGGTGTAGATGGCATTTTGGTTGAACAAAATAAAAAAGATATTGCTCAGGCATTAGAGAAACTGATTATTGATAAAGATTACCGTGAAAGACTAGGTCAATCTTTTAAAGAAAAAATAATAAGAGAATATCAGTGGAAACATGCAGCAGAGATGATTGTGGATTAGGCGGGCGCTTCGACTACCCTTCGACTACGCTCAGGGCAAGTCGTTCAGCATTCACTCGATAAGATTATTCTGAGTTTTATATTGGATGATTCTTTCTTTGCGTAAGTTTTCTCTTTGCGCCCTCCGTGCCTTCTCTGTGTCTTCTGTGGTTAAACAAAGAAATATAAGAAAAATAACTACTCTCAATCCTTCTTTGCGTAAGTTTTCTCTTTGCGCCCTTTGCGAGAAACTCTTGGCGTTCTTTGCGTGAAACCTTCTCCATGTCCTCCGTGGTGAAACAACTCTTTACTTCACCATAGTTCCTTCCAACTGTTTTGACAAAGGAACTCCCGGAATAATTTCTTTATGGCATTTCTTTCCGATAGAGTATGAGCAACCTGCGCAAGCCAAAGGAACTTCATCGGGGACATCATCCGTGAACATTCTTCTGGCAGTTGTATAGTTTCTATTATTCCAAATAGTCTGCAAATCATTTTCTAAAAGATTCCCAAAACTCTCTTCATTTCTATAAGAAAGAGAACATGGCAATACCATCCCGTTTGCATTAACATAAATACTTGACCATAAGCTTTTGCAACCGTCTTCATCTTGCACAAAGTTTGGATTATTTCTATTCTCTTGAGCTATATCATAAATATCCATAATTTTTGGAGTTGCCATAAATACTTCAAATGAATCCACTCCTAATTCGTGTGCATGTTTTCGTGCATCTTCCACCTCATGTTTATTATGTTCAAAAACTAAGAACTTCCATGTAACAATAGGATACTTGCTTTTGAGCCTTTTTTTAGCAGCAATGAGCATTTTTACATGATCAAAAACAGTGTCAATATTGCCTTTAACTCGATATTGGCTATATGCTTCCTGTGTATTTCCATCAATGGATAAATAAACGTGAGTCAATCCGGACTTTACACAATCTTCCGCCATTTTTTCACTGAACAAATTGAAGTTGGAGTGAAGTGTTGTTCCAATTCTTTTCTCTCTTGTAAGGTCAATCATACTAAAGAGATCTTTGTTCAAAAAAGGCTCTCCCCAATTGTAAAGGGCGATACTTAGTGCATGATTTTCAAAATTCTTGAGGAAGGTTTTGTAATTCTTAAAAGAAAGCATTTGGGGTTGAATCATTTCAGGGTGTTTGATTCCTGTATGGCAGCCGGGACATCTGAGGTTGCATACATTCCCCGGGTCAATGGTGATTTTATATGGTAAACTTTTCATGTTAACCACTTTCTTTTTAAATTCTTTGTTGTTCAGAATGATGTTCTGAAACTTATGAATGCTCCCGTACTTGTAAAAGTAGAATGCATATTTTTTATAAACAGATAGGGTTCTCACTATATTATTTTAACTAAAACTAACGCTCGTTAGGTTGGCGCAAAGATATTATTTTTATTTTACAGCCTAATACCCCTTGATTACTCATTGCCAATAACCAATATCTCAGTGATTTCTGCTAAACATATCACCCTTCTCACCGATGGCATTTTCCCTTTTTCTATCGGAGGAATGCAGAAACATAGCTATCATCTTGCCAAAGAATGGGCAAGACAGCAAGTTTCGGTAACAGTAATCCATCCGCATAAAATTACAAAAAATAAGCGGAACAGAGCTTTTAGCCATGAGGAATTACAGTATCTTGATTTTCAGTTTGTAGAGTTTCCGAGTTCGCCAAAATTCCCCGGACATTATTTGTATAATAGTTTTCGCTATGCAAAAAATATTTACCTGCATTTGAAAGGAATACCGTGTGAAAGGATTTATGCTCAGGGATTTACAGCTTGGTATTTTCTCAAAAAAAATCCTTTTGATAAGAGGATTATAACTAATTTGCATGGATTGGAAATGTATCAATGGTCGGTCAACTCCAAAAATAAGCTGGAGCATAAACTACTGAGAATTGCCTCAGATTTTATTATTAAAAACTCCTTTAGACAGATTTCTTTAGGAGGAAAATTAACGTCAATTTTGAATGAACAAGGAGCAAAGCCAAGTTCAGTCATAGAAATTCCTAATGCCATAGATGCAGAATGGATTCAAAAAAATGACATAGACTTTCCATCAAATGGAAAAAGAAATTTTGTTTTTGTGGGTAGATATGAGTTGAGAAAAGGCATTGAATTAATCAATCAGGTAATAAATAAATTCTTGAATTCCGGTTTTGAGTTTTCCTTCTCATTTATTGGTGATATTCCTAAGGAAAAGCAAATTCAAACTACGGATAAATCCGTTGATATTACTTATTTAGGTTCAATTTCAGAACCTAAAAAAATCAGAGAAATACTCATTCAATCCGATGTCTTGGTATGTCCTAGTTTTTCAGAAGGGATGCCAACCGTTATTTTGGAGGCAATGGCTTGCCGGTGTGCTATTATTGCAACGGATGTAGGAGCAGTGAGTGAATTGGTGGGTGCAGAAAATGGTATTTTAATTTCACCAGGAAATATTGCTGAATTTGAGCTCGCTTTCAAAAAGATTCTTTCCATTTCAGAAGAGGAGTTATCTCAGTTTCAAACCTCTTCTTTTGAAAAGATTCAACAGAATTTTCTCTGGTCTTCTGTAGCCCGGAAAACACTTCAAGCATTTGAAGTAAAGTAAGTTTTTCTTGAAAAAATTGTTTACTCGGTGTAACCGAGCTGGGAGATCCGTGTGTATTAAATTTTGCTTGCTATCTCATACTTTAGGTATGAAAAAATAAAGGTTCAAACCCTCTCGGTATTTTAACACAAGTAATGTCTGAAATATAGCTTTTGAATTCCTAACTTTGCACCTCATTTTAGAAAATAACCACTTAGACCAACCTTTTATTGATATGACCAGAATATTTGAACCTTTCAGAATCAAATCTGTTGAACCCATTAAGTTTACAACCAAAGAAAACAGAGTCAAATACCTTAAAGAAGCACATAACAATGTGTTTTTGATTAAAGCCAAAAATGTATTGATTGACCTTTTGACGGATAGTGGCACTTCTGCCATGAGTTCACAGCAGTGGGGGGCAATGATGATAGGAGATGAGTCTTATGCGGGAGCAGAAAGTTATTATCATTTTGAAGAAGCTGTGCAAAATATCATGGGTTTCAAACATGTGATTCCTACACACCAAGGCAGGGCAGCGGAGAAAATCATAGGCTCTCTTTTTGGTGGAAAAGGTAAAACATTTGTAAGCAATTCATTTTTTGATACCACCCGCGGAAATATAGAATTTTCGGGGGCAGAAGCCGTTGACTTTTTAACTGATGAAGGCAAACAGCCTGCTCTGATTGCAGATTTTAAAGGCAATATGAACATACCGGCTCTCGAAAAATATATTCAAGAAACCGGAGCTCAAAATATTCCCATGTGTGTACTCACCATCACCAACAATTCCGGTGGAGGACAACCTGTTTCTATGCAGAATATTAAAGAGACTTCTGCTGTTTGCAAAAAATATGGAATTCCATTTTTCATTGATGCCTGCCGTTTTGCAGAAAATGCTTACTTTATCAAAACACGTGAAAAAGGATATGAGAACAAATCAATACTTGAAATCTGCCGTGAAACCTTTTCTTATGCAGACGGATGTACTATGAGTGCAAAGAAAGATGCATTGGTTAATATTGGTGGTTTTCTCTGCATGAATGATGATAAGATGGCAATGGAGGCAAAAAATCTGCTTATTATCATGGAAGGATTTCCAACTTATGGAGGGCTTGCCGGCAGAGATTTAGAAGCCATTGCACAAGGTTTGACAGAGGTTTTAGAAGAAGATTATCTTGAATACAGAATAGGTACCATGAAATATATTGGCGAAAAACTCACTGCTGCCGGTGTGCCGATTTTGAAACCAACAGGTGGTCATGCTGTCTATTTAGATGCAAAAGCATTTATGTCGCATATCCCTCCACACGAACTACCGGGAATTGCACTGACAAATGCACTTTATATTGAGGGTGGCATTAGAGGAGTAGAAATTGGTTCTTTAATGTTCGGAAAATATGATGAAAACGGAGATTATGTGCCGGCAACATTGGAATTGGTTAGATTAGCTATTCCAAGAAGGGTATATACTCAAAGTCACATGGACTATATGTGTGATGTGATTATTGATGTTTATAAAAAACGAGAACAATACAAAGGCTATAAAATCACTTATGAATCACCTTTGCTAAGGCACTTCACGGCTCACATGGAGGCTTTATAAGGCTGAATACAAGCAATATATTGATCAAAAATCAATTTTGAGCCGACACAAAACTTGCGAATGAGATCACTTACGCTACTCAAATATATTTATCAAATGAAATACCTTAATTTAACTTTCGTTGCTGCTCTTGTATTCTACGGTTGTGGGAGCAGCCAAAACACCGCTCAACCAACAGCCCCAACCAGTGCACCTGTTGAAACTGTTCAAGTTCCAACAGAAAAATTTGTCAAGAACATTGATGCCGCCACTTTTAAAAATCTCATTGAAAAAGGTGACGGAATCATTTTGGATGTGCGCACGCCACAAGAGGTTGCAGAAGGGCAAATCCCCAATGCAAGTACTATTAACTTGTATGATCCTGACTTTGCCCAAAAAATTAACCTGATGCAAAAGGACAAGATTATTTATGTCTATTGCCGTTCCGGTACAAGAAGTTCACAAGCAGCACAAATGCTGAGTCAAAATGGTTTTGACAGGGTATATAATCTGCAGGGAGGCATAGGCGCTTGGCAAAATATGGGCTATCCCGTAACGGCACCTACTTCCAAACCTGACCCCAATATCAAAGCTATGACTTTGAATGATTTTAATGAATTAATTAAAACAGATAAGCCGGTGTTGATTGATTTTCACACAGTTTGGTGTGCACCATGTATCAAAATGGCTCCAGTTGTTGACCAAATCGAGGATGAATTTGGCACAAAAGCGATTGTAAAAAGGATTGATGTGGACCAAAGCAAAGAAGTAGGCAAAGCCAATAATATCAGTGGTGTTCCTGTATTTATTATCTTCAAAAACGGAAAAGAAGTGTGGAAACATAATGGTATAATCTCCAAAGAAGATTTGACTAAAGAGATAAATAAATATCTTTAAGCTACAACTGCTTAGAATTAATTAACTTTCAGATTTATCTCTGATGGTAATATTGAAAAAGATTGTTCCATGAACAATCTTTTTTTTTGCAATAAAAAGTGTGATTATGGCACCGGGTCATGCCCATGTCCTCCCCATGGATGACAACGTGAAATTCGTTTGATGGAAAGAATGAATCCTTTGAAAACCCCGTGTTTTTTGAAAGCCTGTATGCTATACTCAGAGCAGGTTGGGTCAAACCGACAAGCGTTGGGTAATAGCGGAGAAAGCAGGAGTTGATACAACCTTACCAACCCGATAAAAGGTTTAGCTAAGATGTTTTTTAATTTCATTTACCAATTGTGTGAGCGCTTTCTTCATTTGTTCATGGATAAAAGCAAAAGGTTTTTCTTCAGTTGCAATGAAGTGAATAGTTAGATGTACTTCTTGTTCGGTTCCTTTGATGCCGTCAAATAGAATATGTTTGTTGAGTCGGTATGTTTCTCTGCACAAACGTTTGATTCGATTGCGGTCAACGGCTCGGTTAAATTTCTTTTTGGAAACGGATATCAGCACTTTGACGGGAGGGGTTGGCTCAATATGAGCATTTAATATATATACAAAAAAGAAAGGGTAAGAAGTAAACTTCTCACCCTTTTCAAACACTGTTTGAATATTTTTTTTACTGCAAAGCTTCTCGTTTTTGGAAAAAGAAAAATCCACGACCCATTCTCATAAAGAGCCGTTAATTATCTTTTGTGTCTGGCTTCGCAAGAAACTGTAAGTCTCTTTCTGCCTCTTTTTCTGCGGGCGGCAAGCACTTTTCTGCCGTTAGCTGTTGCCATTCTTTCTCTGAAACCGTGCTTGTTTCTTCTTTTTCTATTGGAGGGTTGAAATGTTCTTTTCATGACTATGATTCAAAAAAGGACTGCAAAAGTAAACTTTTATTTTGTATAAAAAACTTTTTTCTCAAATATTCATTCTTGTTGTAACAAGATAGTTTGAGCTTGTCCTTAGACTGGGTATTTATCTCAAAATAACTTAAAAAAATCCTGATTTCTCAAAATTAAGATGTTATTTAGCAATGCGAAAAAAATCACTACAAGGCTGATTTTCAAGTATCTAAACAATTTATATGAGTCACAAAGAACTTACAATAGACGAAATCCACGATTTTGAGGGTAAATACCCTAAGCAACTATGGTCTTTATTTTTCTCAGAAATGTGGGAGCGTTTCTGCTTCTATGGAATGCGAGGAATGCTCACTTTTTTCATGGTGTACCAACTCGGAATGGAGAAAGATCTTGCCAATCTTCAATATGGTGCTACGCAAGCGTGGGTTTATGCTTTTACTTTTATTGGAGGAATGTTTGCTGATAAGATTTTAGGATTTAGAAAATCTTTGTTCTGGGGTGGATTATTGATGATTACAGGGAGCGTTATTCTAATGATTGACCCGCACTCATTCTTTTTTATAGGAATTGCATTTTTGATTATAGGAACCGGGTTTTTCAAACCTAATATTTCTTCTATGGTTGGTCAACTTTATCGCTCCGGAGATAACAGAAGAGATGCCGGTTTTTCTATGTTCTATTCTGGTATCAACATAGGTGCTTTTTTTGGTGGCATGCTGATGATTGGTGTTGGAAAAGGAAAGATTTTGGTAGAGTTAATTCCTGAGAGCTTGAGATGGAACGTGGCATTTGGATTGGTGGCATTGGTAATGACAATAAGCTTGCTCATTTTTGTTTTCACTCAAAGGACACTGGGTCCTATCGGACTTCCTCCTATTGACTATGACCGATTTAAAAACAAAAAATGGTATATGTACGCAGTGTATGTGGGTGCCATTTTTGCAGTTCCATTGATTGAAATAATGGTTTCGAATACATTATATACTGATTATTTCATGTATTTCATTGGTCCCTTTAGTATTTTGTATTTGGTTTATGAAATGACCAAGGTTAGCATTGAAGAAAGAAACAAACTCATTGCAGCTTTGATTGTAATTGTGTTCTCGGTGGTTTTTTGGGCAATTTTTGAACAAGCGGGAGGTTCTTTGAGTTTATATGCTGCAGAACATCTCAACAAAAGTCTTTTGGGTATTAATGGAGTAGATCCTAATATAGTGAACAACTCTGCCAACTCGCTGTTTGTGATAATATTCGCACCATTAGTTGGAATATTATGGCTACTGTTGGGAAAAAGGAAAATGGAACCCAACGGAGTTGTCAAATTCGGAATCGGATTCTTGTTGTTGGGATTGGGATTTTATACTTTCTTTACTGGACAGTTCTTTAGTTCTGTTCCCGGTTTAGCTTCTTTGAACATCTTTACACTCGGTTATTTTGTTGTTACTTTCGGTGAATTGGCATTGTCGCCCATAGGCTTGTCCTTGATGACCAAGTTGGCAACACCAAAACTGCAAGGATTTATGATGGGAATGTGGTTTTTGGCAAGTGCTTATGGACAATATGTAGCAGGGTTATTTGGGGCATCTATTTCTCCCAGCGAAACCGCCACATCTGCTGAAAAATTAGCAATTTATTCTACCGGGTATCAGCAATTTGCTATCTATGCGCTGATTGCAGGAGCCTTGATTATACTAATCTCTCCTTTGGTTAGAAAACTCATGGGTGACGTTAAATAAAATTATCATTTAAATATCATGGTTACACTACCTATAAATGAATGTCCTGCCTATTTTGAGATGTATTTGAAATTGGTGGACAAAGACATATTACAAGAATTGAATACTCAACTTGAATCATATTCAAAATTTATAAATTCTATCTCCAAGGAAAAAGAACTGTTTAGTTATGCACCCGGCAAGTGGACAGTAAAAGAAGTGATTGGACACATTACTGATACTGAGAGGATTATGTTTCACAGAGCTTTTAGAATTGCACGCAAGGACACAACTCCATTACCCGGTTTTGATGAAGATGCGTATGTGGCGGCTACAGATTTTAATGATAGAGATATGAGTGATTTACTGGATGAGTTTGTTTGGCTCAGAAAAAGTGTCATAAGTTTCTACAAAACCCTCAAACCCGGAGATTTGCTGCATATTGGAACCGCTTCCAACAAGAGTGTGAGTGCCAGAGCATTGTTTTATTTTTTACTTGGGCATTGGCAACACCATGTGAATTTTCTGAAAGAAAGGTATTTGTAATACCTCATGCAAACATATTGGTTATGTTGACAAACCAAGTATTTCATTGTCAGTATTTCCCCACCAGCGTACATGCAAATTTCTTCTTCACAACTTCACCTTTGTCATTAAAAGCTTCAAAAATCACAATATAAATACCGAAGGGAAGATGCTCGCTGGAGTTTTTATAAAAACCATCCCAACTTACAACACCTGTGCTGTTGAGGGTGAGGTTAGCTATTGGCTGTGCAACAAATACACCTGATGAGCTGTATATATAAACGTTTGCAACAAAGTTGTTATTTTTTAGGTCAAACCTGATATTGAGTTTGTCGTCAATCCCGTCCCCATCAGGAGAAAAAACATCAGAATCTAACCAGACTAACTGGTTTTGTACTGTGGGAGTATAGGCTTGTGAGTTTTTGTATCCGGGTGTTGCATACCCAGCGCTTCCGGTGGCAGAAGCCCAATTCCCTTGGTCTGTGGTAGGTCTTGCAAATTCTATGCGTTCAAGGCTCACTCCTTTGCGGTCTGTGATGAGTTGAAAATGCATTTTTTCGTTATATAAGAAACTGTCAATGACTACACCTGCATAGTCAGTAAGCACAACGCCACCGCTTTTTTGGGGATATGAGGGAAGTAAATTTATTTGAAAAATTCCCTTAGGATTCTTGCAATCATAATATCTACACAACCCTGCACCCGAAGTTGAAAAGGCAAGATATTCTCCGGGGAAAATCAAATATCCTGATGCAGCAGGATTTACAAAGTCACGCAACGAACCATCATCTTTTAAGTTGCCGATTCGGATATCTTTCAAATCAAGGATTTTTTTGCTGTAGTTATATATTTCAACAAATTCTGTCAATCCTGTAGGGGGATTAAATAGAATTTCGTTGATGAGCAAATCGCCTCGTTCGGGTTTGTCCGGCAAACCAATGATAATGGTAGTTTCATTCATGGAATTTCCTGAACAATCGGTCAAACCTTTTACGGTCAGTGTATAGACTTTGTTCAATTCCATTGGCTTGGGCAGGCGGAGTTGTATTTTGTTTAGTGAGATTGTAAGCGGAATGGATTGATTTAATTCAGCTTCTGCAAAGTGATAGTTGTCCAAATCCAAACCGGATAAGGAGTCTATATATTCATTAAAACGTAGTTCTATCAGGTCGGGTGCCAATGCGTATGCGTTGAGTAATATAGGAGGAGCTTGGTCTGCATTATTAGATTTTACTGAATTATGAGTCATAGGAGTTCCTCCATTGGGATGCTTGCTTGCAGACCAATTTTCGTATCCCGTGCAAGGGTTCTCCATATCTATCATTTCGAGGCTGAAGCCACCATTCTTTTTAACAGCATCCTTGTACCATGTGTCCGAATAAAATACTGCATGTATCAAGGTTCCATCAGCACTTCGCAGATACACATCGTCTGATGTCTTGTTGAATGTAGGAAAATTACTCACTCCCATGCATGTTCCGAAGGCAGACAGAGCAGGTACGGCATTGTTGGGACAAAGCACTATAAAACTGTCCGGAAGCAAGAGAAAAGATTTAAGTTGAGCGGTAATACTCTTATCTGACAGGGAAAACCCATTTAACTCAATGACTTTGTCTGAACGGTTATAGACTTCAACATACATATATTCAGGCAATCCCGCAGATGGAGTTGGGGTTGCCATGATTTCATTTATAACCAAATCGAAGGGTTGTGCGGGTTCGGGGCGCAAAAAGAAATATGACAGGCTTGTGTCCAACATTTTGTTGCCTTCCAAATCCTTGATACCGCTAAGATTTAAGATATAGTGTGTGAGCGAAACGAGAGGAGAAACGAAGCGCAATCCTATTTCAGTTTTGGTGTCTGAAAAGTCAATAGAAGCTATTGATAGAGAAGGTGAGAAATTATAGTTTAACAAATCAAAAACCGAAGCAGAATCTATTTTTTCATCAAAAATCAAGTGTATGCTGTCATCTCCTATCCATTGCCCTGCAATGAGTTTTGGCGGAATACTGTCTCTGATTTCCTTGCCCATGTAATACAGATGAAAGAAATGTTTCTGAAAAAATGAAGCAGTAGATTGACGGATGAGCAAACCCGTAAAAGGAAGATTTTCTAACTCCGTGTCTATTGTGTCCCCTTCGTGTATAAGGGGTTCGAGCAAGCCTTGTGTATTAATATCCATTGACCATTTTCCATTTGGATATCGCAATACCCTAATTGTCAAAGGATTATTACTTCTATTCAAAATCCCATCTGTTCCATTAATCAGTATTTGAGGCGTTTGTCCCTTTATTTTTTTGTAAAGACTCACTTCATCTGCCGTGTTACCTATCCTTACATAATATGCATTTTGTGTATTGAGTAAATCAACGGAATCCGCCATCAGAAACCAGTCCACATAGTTGGCAGATGAAGTATTCAGTTGCAATTCCATTGTAATAAGCCATTCGGTGGAGTCACTGAAAAAAGTAGGGCGACTGATATAAAAATTGCTGTTGGTTTGTTCCAGATTGGAACGAAGACTATGATTTACAATAATAAAATCATTTGTATTTCCTGTCCATGCTGGGTTTTGGTTGAGACTGTCATAATCAAATTTATCATCAATCTGAGCTGTTAACCCTTGAGAGCACAGAAGTAATAACCATACTATCTTCCCTGCATGTTTCATAGTAACCCTTTTTTGAATTATAAATAAGTTTCAATTTAAATAGGTACAATAACAGTTACGCAATGATACAGAAAAAGAATTAATAAAACACAAAAGAGAAATTATTAAGATGTCATAATTTCTTATAAACCAATGTTGTCGGTAATAATACTTGCAGGTTGACTGCGTGTGGATCTGTTCAAGAATGAGTTTACCTCAATTCGAACTGTG
Organism: Bacteroidota bacterium; assembly: GCA_023957335.1. NCBI lineage: Bacteria > Pseudomonadati > Bacteroidota > Bacteroidota bacterium. The sequence goes on from JAMLHC010000004.1 coordinate 303,596, forward strand.
TCTTCCACATCGTATAGAACTTGCTGTCCGGATTGTCCAATAGGCTTGCGGGGCTTCCTGTCTCTATGATTTTACCTGCTTCGAGCACAATGATTTTATCTGAGTTTTTAATAGTACTCAAACGGTGTGCAATGATTATAGAAGTACGCCCTTCCATCAATTTTTCCAACGCATCCTGAACCACAAGCTCGGATTCGGAATCTAATGAACTGGTAGCTTCATCAAGGATAAGAAAAACAGGTTTTTTAAGAAAAGCACGTGCAATGGCTATCCTTTGGCGTTGTCCACCCGAGAGTTGAACTCCTCTGTCACCCACTACTGTCTGATACTTGTCTGGGAAACGTTCAATAAACTCTAATGCATTAGCTTGTTTTGCAGCTTCATGGATTTCATTTTCAGTCGCTTGTGTATTGCCATAGAGAATATTGTTATAAATGGTTCCTCCAAACAAGCCTATGTCTTGAGGCACTAATCCTATTTGCTTTCGCAAATCATAAAAATCTATATCCGTAATTTGAGTTTCATCAAATAAAATAGCCCCCTTTTGAGGAGTATAGAAACCAAGTAACAACTGAACAATAGTTGATTTTCCAGCACCGCTTGCACCTACAATCGCAATTTTCTCACCACTTTTTGCTTCAAAAGAAATATCCTGCAACACATTCAAATCTGGTCTTGAAGGATAGGCAAAAACAAGATTACTAACTGTCAGATTCCCTTTCAATAGGTGCTGAACGGGTTTGCTGCTTTCTTCTGTCGCCAAATCTGTTTCTGATTCTTGTTCAAGAATATCCAAAATGCGGTCTGCTGCTCCCACCGACTTTTGAATCTGTGCATATTGATCAGAAATTCCGCCAATTGAAGCCCCGACAAACATGGTATAAATCATGAATTTTAAAATATCGCCAATGGTCAAAACACCTTCCGCTTGTAGCTGAAATGCGCGCCATGCAATAAAAATCAAGCCGCCAAACAGACACATGATGATAAACGAGCTGAAAAGCCCGCGGTATATACCTCTTCGAATGGAAATATCTCGAATACGAATGCTTTTATTGCCAAATCGAACAGTTTCGTATAACTCATTGGCAAATGATTTTACAATCTGAATTCCGGAAATACTCTCTTCGAGGATAGTCCCTGCATCCGCAGTCTCGTCTTGAATCGTCCTTGATATTTTTCGGATATACCTGCCAAAGAAAAGAGAAATGATGACTACCGGAGGAATGATGGATAACATTACTAAGGCTAAATCCGGTGATGTAAAAAACAACAATATCACTCCTCCAATCCCGATTAATATCTGGCGTATAAAAGTAGCTAAAAATGTAACAAAGGTTTCTTGTACCTGTGTAATATCACTGCCAAACCTACTCAGCAAATCACCAGTCCTATTCTGATGAAAAAAGTGCATGGGAAGTGAAATAATTTTGCTGTAAAGTTGATTGCGTAATCTCCAAACCATTCCTTCCGTAGCTTTTACAAAAGTCCAGACACGCAAATATGATGAGATGGCTTGCACAATGAATAAGATGGCAAATAGGTAGCCTATTTTATTGATTTGATCTTTGGAAATACTGCTCGCATCCACAAAGTCTCCCGTTAATTTTGGGAAAATAAGAGATGTGCCTGCGCTCACCAACAAGAATAATGTTCCAAAATAGAACAGCCATTTTTGTTTACCCATAAAATTAAAGAGTTTCAGCAGTCGCTTGAGTGAGTCTTTATTGATTTTTGCCTTAGGGATGTCTTGTCCTCTAAAGGGTTTATTATCTTTTGCCATATTGTTTTAGTATTATGACGCTTGCTAAGTTAGCACTAATCAGATTGCAAAATTATTTTTTCTCGAACATAGTATATATTTATACATAGGGTAAAACGGAAGATTCAACAACATTTTACTCCCCACAACTCATCATTTGTTCAATGCACCGTCATTGGTGGTAAATCAAACGTCAAATTACTGTTTAACCGGTTTAGTTTGGATGTTTTGGGTATGTAATCTCAAAGAAAAAATAGAATCAGAACTCGTGATATATAAGTGCTACTCAATAGTTTTAGCTTCATTCCACCAGACGTCCATTTCTTGTAAGGTCAAATCTTCTAATTTAAAACCCTGCAAACGTGCCTTTTGTTCTATATATTCAAAACGCTTTTTGAACTTTTTGTTGGTAGCTTCCAAAGCATCATCGGGGTTAATCCCTTCAAATCGTGCATAATTAACCAAAGAGAAGATAAAATCACCGAACTCGGCTTGTTTTTCTTGACTTGTGGATGCATTTTGAAACTCATCCCATTCCTCCCAAACTTTCTTTAATACATCCTCTTTGTTATTCCAGTCAAAACCGGTTCGCGCGGCTTTTTCTTGCATTCGGAGTGCTTTAATCAGACTTGGCATAGAAGAAGGTACGCCAGACAAGAATGATTTAGGCTCATTTGCACCTTTCTCTTGCTGTTTGATTTGCTCCCAATTATGCATGACATCATTGGCATTATTGACCTGAACTTCCCCGTAAATATGGGGATGTCTTCTGATTAATTTTTCACAAAGTGTGTTTATAATGTCTGTGGTGTCAAACCATTTGAGTTCATCGGCAATTTTGCCATAGAACACAATGTGCAACAGCAAATCACCTATTTCTTTTTTAATATCGTCCGGCTTGTTAACCAATATGGCGTCCGACAGTTCGTGGACTTCTTCAATTGATAAATGCCGAATAGATTCTATGGTTTGTTCCCTGTCCCACGGGCATTTTACCCGCAGTTCATCCATAATCTCTAAAAGTCTTCCAAAAGCCTCTTTGGCTTTGTTATGGTCCATTTACTTTAAAAAATTGTTTTGATTCATTACCTGCATGAATGCTTCTTTGTAGTTCTTACCTATTGGAATATGTTTGTTTCCAATGGTTACATGGGTTCCGGATAGGGATGTAACTTTATTGATTGCTACAATGAATGAGCGGTGTACCCTCACAAATTTATCTTTGGGCAGGGTTGCTTCCATTTTTTTCATGGTTTGAAGGGTAATAATACGCTTGTCATCGGGGATATGAATTTTTACATAATCAGCAAATGCTTCAATGAAAATAATGTCTTCATAATTGAGTTTTACAAATTTAAAATCAGCTTTTACAAATATGTGACCGTCTTCTAACTTAGTATTATCTTCTTCTTTGGATTTTTTGATTCTCAGAAACTCTTCTAATCTATCCAGTGATTTTTTAAATCTATCAAGAGAAACGGGTTTCACCAGATAGTCGAGTGCATCTAAATCAAATGCCTCTACGGCATGTTCGGGATAGGCAGTTACAAAAATGACAGGAATTCTCTTATTATCAATCTTCTTGATAAATTCCAAACCGGTTTCATGCGGCATTTGTATATCCAAGAAAATGGCATCTACCGGCTCATTTTCGATATATTCTAATGCTTCATGCGTGTTTCTGAATCTTCCTACTATTTCCAGATGAGAAAACTTACTTATATGTGAGTTTAATACTTCGGTTGCTAATGGTTCGTCATCAACAAGAATCAATTTTACTTTTTCCATGATTATATTATTTTAAATCTAACTTTAATATGACAGAATACGTGCCATTATTCTCTGTTATATCTAAGGTATGCTTATTTGGGTAGAGCAATTTTAGTCTTTTTTTAATATTCTGTAGTCCTATACCACCCGGTATTTCGTTTTTCTGAGTTTTATTTTCGTCAGGCATTGAGTTTTCTATCTCAAAGTATAGTTTTTTGTGGTCGTTTTCTACTTTTAAAAGGATGTGAATCCATGATTTTTCATTTTGCGCACTGACACCATGTTTAATGCTGTTTTCTACAAAGTTAATAAACAAAAAAGGCTCAATCATTATGGCAGATATGTCTCCATTAACCTGAAAATCTACTGACATTCTGTCTCCCATTCTGATTTTTTCCAAATTAATCAGGTCATTCAAATACTCAACCTCTCTTTCTAATGGCACCTTGGATTCACTTGATTCATATAAAAGATAGCGCAGAATATTGGATAAACTCATCACCATTTCGGGTGCCTTGTCAGACTTATTTAAGGTCAATGCATATAGACCGTTCAAGCTGTTAAACAGAAAATGAGGGTTAATTTGAGCTTTCAAAAGCTTGAGTTCATTGCTGATATTGAGTTCTTGTAAAGATTTATTTTCTCTATCCTGTGAATACCATTCTGAGAAAATATGAAAAAATGAGGTAATAGAAACCGTCAGCAACAAGTACATGGAATTAATAAAGAAGAACATAGGTGTCCATATATTAGCTGCCAGAAACTTATTATCTAAGAAAAAAGTATTGGTAAGAATGGCTAAGGGAAAGCAGAAAAATAAAATCGTAAGACCGGATACTAACAGGTAATATAGATATCTTCGCTTGTACAACAGAAATGGGATAAAAAGATAAATATTTATGTAGGATGCCATGATATGAATGACAGTAAAGAGGAGTGCAGGAAGTAGATTTTTTTCAAATCCCGTATCCGCTCCAATCAGCCGATTTATAATAAACAGAAAAAAGACCCAAAATAAATAGCGGTAAATCTTGAGTTTAAAGAATTGCTCTTTTACCGTGTTGAATGAAGAAATCGAAGATGAAATAAATGAATGCAAGGTCAGTGGTTATTCATACTACGAAAACTTTTGAATAATTCATAAGTCCATGAAAGAATATGCATTGGCTTATGTTCATTTTGGCTGTTTTCTGTGAGTACTTCAACTTCTTGATAACCGGATTTAGAAAAATATGATTTTGTAACTTTGAATGCAATAAAATTCAAAACCATCAACAAGCTGATTAATAGAATAGGTAATAATCTTTTATTAATTCTAAACCTTTGCATAGTACAATACTGCTTAGTTCTTTTTCCAACGACAAAGGTATTCTATTTTCTGATTAAATCAAAAAATTTTTTCATTAAAATCTGCTGATAAGTTCTTCCAAAATTTGCTTCTTTCTCGAACTCCTCAAGTGCTTGCGTTTTGGGTTCATACGAGGTCAACTCCTGAGTAGGATTATTCCATGCTACAAATTCGTCCGGGGTAATCAGTCCAAATCCATTGTCAAAAAAATAGATTGCAAAGGGATGTCCCGAAACAGGATTGTGATAAAATGGAAATGCGCTGACCGAGTAATGAAGGTTTTGCAAAATGAATGGCATTAATGCTGTCTGAGAAGTAAGATTTGCCATTTTTTTCCCTTTGTAAAATGGGTTTAATGCCCCCCCCAGCACAATTGCCGGTATCTGAAATTTTTGTTTAGCAAAAAATTGCCCGTAATCAATTCCCACATCGCGTCCGTGATCACCTGTAATGATTAGTATTGTATTTGCATAATATTCTGATTGTTGAAACCATTGTACAAAGTCGGCAACACAACTATCTGAGTATTTATAGGCAGCTTTCATCTTTTTGTTTCCAGATTTGTTTACCGGAATATCATAAGGTTCGTGCACACTTAAACTCAAAGTGGAAATGAAGAAATTACTTCTTTGATGTTGAATTTGTGTTTTGAGTGCAGCAAAAATATCTTGATCGTGATAGCCCCATGCACCTTTGGCTGTCTTGGATGAAATGTTATCCTTGTCAATAATTACATCAAAACAGATATTTTGCAGATAGTATCCCATGTTGGCAAATGAAATGTCCCCGCCATAAATGAAAGTGTTGTGGTATCCTTGTTTTGATAGCATACAAGAGATAGAAGGGAGTGCACTTGCTTTCTCCGGTTCGAGCAGTACAGAGGTGCTAGGTTGTGCAGGAAAACCGCTCAGTAATGCCGCAAGCCCTTTGTCTGTTCGGTTTCCGCTTGCATACATCCTCGAAAAAACCCAGACACTGTCCATAAGCCGGTTTATGTTGGGTGACCAATCATAAGTGCCACCTATTCCGGGCAGTGTTTCTGCTGACAAGCTTTCCATCATCAGCAAAATAATATTGGGTTTTATCTTTGAATCAAACAAAGCAGGTTCAATGGGTTGTCCGGTTTGAAAATGAGTTTCGCAGAAACCCTCTAACGTACGATCATCAACAAACTTATAATCCTCATATTTTACCCTGTCTGACTTGTTTAACACATAATAAAAAAGATTCCACAAACCATTGATAGAAGCTGCATTAAGGAATGGATTTGAAGAATAGACAACGCGACTCTGGTTGATTGGCACTTTGCCAACTCCTCCTCGCATCAACACCACAGAAAACATCAAAAGAACTAATATTGTCAAGGTTGATAACCAATTAAAACGCTTGTCTTGTGACCATAAGTTGGCGATATATACAAATACATTTTTAATAAATATATTGAACACCACCATTTGAGTCGTCAGTGTTAGTATAAACATCCCTAAAATAGACAAATCAACCGAAGCAAATGCATCGCCAAGGTGTTGTGAATAGAACAAAGCCATCATATTAACCCTTGTGCCCCAATGCACAAAAAGCTCTGCGTCTAAGGAGTTGATAAAAAAACTCAGTGATTGAACAATGATATAAAAGAGAGTCAATGCAGTTTTTATGTATTTCTTGTTCAAGAGATTGAAAAGAATCAAAGCAGGCACGAAAGCATAAGATGCAAGCGCAATGTCCAAAGGAAGCCCATGCCAAAAACTCGCTAATGTTTCTCCGGTATTATCGGCAAAGCGGATATTTCTAAGCAAAAAAGCGGTACGGGCTATGGCAGCACCAATGAGTATAACAAAGTAATGGATAAGAAAAAAAGTAAAATTCCTCTTCATCTGTCGGCAAAAATATTTGAAATCTCGGGTTATATTTGCACCCGCTTTCAAAAGCCCGGGTGGTGAAATTGGTAGACACGCCACTTTGAGGGGGTGGTGCTCTTACGAGTGTGCAAGTTCGAATCTTGTCCCGGGCACAAAGCAAAAGAGCCGTCAGTATTGACGGCTCTTTTTTTATTAATAAGTGATTGGGGGGATTATCTCTCTGCTACTAACCCACTCTTGATATCGGCTAAATACCTTTCGGCATCCAGCGCGGACATACAACCACTTCCTGCGGCAGTAACTGCTTGGCGATAATGTTTGTCTTGTGCATCACCCGCTGCAAATACTCCGGGTATATTGGTTTTGGATGTTCCGGGAATTGTTTTGATATATCCCTGTTCGTCCATATCAATCCAACCTTTGAAAATGTCTGTATTGGGTGTGTGTCCGATTGCAATAAAAAAACCGCTGATGGGTAGCTCACGGGTTGAACCATTTTGTCGGTTCTTCACTCTCACTGCCTCAACGGCAAGTTCGCCTAATATTTCATCTGTTTCTGTATGCAACAAAACCTCTATATTGGGCATAGAATTGACCCTGTGTTGCATGGCTTTGGAAGCTCTCAGCTCCGAACGCACTATCATATAAACTTTATTGCAGAATTTAGCAAGATAGGTGGCTTCTTCAGCCGCTGTGTCTCCACCACCAACAATGGCTACATCATTGCCTTTGTGAAAAAAACCGTCACAAACCGCACACGCAGACACCCCACTCCCGTTCAGTCTTTGCTCGGATGGAATGCCCAGCCACTTGGCGGAAGCTCCGGTCGAAATAATGACGGTGTCACAATGAATCTCCGTTTTTTCATCAACCCATACTTTGTGTACCGGTCCTGTAAAATCCACTTTGGTCACAATACCATAACGAACATCTGTACCAAGCCTTTCTGCTTGTTTTTTAAACTGAGTCATCATTTCAGGTCCCATTATCCCTTCAGGAAAGCCGGGGAAGTTCTCCACTTCCGTAGTAATTGTTAATTGCCCTCCGGGTTGAAGCCCTTCATAAAGAACGGGTTTTAAGTCTGCTCTTGCTGCATAAATCGCGGCTGTGTAGCCCGCGGGTCCTGAGCCGATAATCAAACATTCTACTTTTTCTGCCATACTTTTTTTGTCTATTTTTTAATATGCAAAGGTACTAAATATTAAGCCCATTTTGTTGTTTTTGGTCTTTGAAATAAACCTATTGATAGTGAGTTGCCGAGATGTTATCCTTATCTGATAAGTACCATAAATACAGTCGTTTCTATACAATTCATTGCGCAGGGCACTTATGAGAAAAACACTGTAATCAGTGGAAGCTTGTTCTTGATTAATTTAAAAATGAACCGGGGTAGATTACATATTCACACCAAAAATATATCCTACCGCTGCGGATAAACCCATTGCAACCGTGCCCCAAATCACAATACGCAAGATGGCTCTGCCTACTCCGGCTCCACCGGCTTTGGCAGAAACAATGCCCAAAACAATCAAAGCTACGATAGTGATGCCATAAAGCATAAACTCAAGGTTGGTGGTGGTGCCAAAAATTGTTACCAACAAGGGAAGAGCACCTCCGGCAATAAAAGATGCGCCCGAAGCCAATGAAGCTTGAAACGGATTTGCCTTATTGATTTAGGTGATACCTAACTCGTCCCTCACATGGGCTGCTAGGGCATCGTGTTCGGTCAATTCTTGGGCAACCTGCAAGGCTGTTTCTTTCTTTAAACCGCGTTTTTCATATATATGCGCCAGAGCCTGCATCTCCATCGCGGGCATTTCTTCCAATTCCTTTTTTTCCCTTGCAATGTCACATTGTTCAATATCTGTTTGTGAACTCACGGACACATATTCACCTGCCGCCATTGACAATGCTCCTGCAACTACTCCGGCAAGGGTCACCAACATAATAGATTCATGGCTCGCGCCTGCGCTTACCACCCCAATGGCAAGACTGGTAACGGAAATAATACCGTCATTGGCTCCAATTACTGCCGCACGCAACCAATTGCTGCGCTGAATATAATGTGAGTCTAAATAGTTATCTATGTTTAGTTGTTCCACCGGCAAATATTTTTTTATTGAAAATATTCATGGTATTGAATATAGGAAGCATGGAGTTTATGCACTAATGCGATGGCTTCTGCCTGATTATCCTCGCTTTCCAATTCATCAACTAATTCTAAGTGAGGGTGTAACCATTTATGTAGTTCATCATGGCTCTTTCCATCCATTGTACAACTGCTTATAAGGCTTTGATTTTGTTCTTTAAGGTCTTTGGCAAGTTTTTTATAGTCTGTGCTTTTGTCTGTTATAAACTTATCAACTAATGCTTCTCCGTTTATGATAAAGGGTTTCATCTCTTCATTCACTTTCCATTTTTCACCATCGTTGAGTTCGATTGCTTCGCTACTATCGTCCGCGTCATGATGATGGTCGTCTGTATGTTCTTCTGTAACTTCATGCTCGTGTTCGGAGGATTGATTAGCATTATTTGAACAACTGAAAAACATAAAGCTAATGGCTGTTGTTAGGACTAAAACTGTTTTTTTCATTTTAAGGATATTATTTTAAATTGATATGCAAATTAAGCAATTAATATGATGTAAAGAACAGCGTGAAAAAATGTTGAATATACTTGTTAGGGTTGATCGATGAGTTGTTTGCTTCACTCTATAGTTAAAATCTGCTTGAATAGTTATTTAAAATATTGCGCAGCAATATTCTAATTTGCTTTTTTCTTATGTTTGTTGCAAACAATTTGAAGTTATTGTTAATCACTTAAAACCAAAAAAATGAATAAACATTACTATCATGCACTCTGCTTTATCTTGACTTTGTTTGTTATTCCTTCTATTCAAGCCCAAGATATTAATCCTGCTTTGCATCCCCATTTGACAGGTTATTGGCAATTTCAAGATACCAACAACCTTACCAAAGCCACAGTTGGCAATGACTTACTACTCGTTGGAACACACCAATCTGTGCCGGGCGCATATTATGGTGATAGGGGGGTAAAAATTGATACCGGTTCTTTTTACAGAAGCTATCACAATATTGCTCCTAATGGCAATGGGACTAGGGTGAATCGATATACATTACTCTTTGATTTTATGGTTGACAATATAAATAATTGGACAACCTTTTACCAAACAGATACCACAAACTCCAATGATGGAGAGTTTTTTATTAAAGCAATAACAGAGTCCAATCCGGGTACTTTTGGGACAGCTCAATTAACCTATTCTTCACACGTTTTGTCAACTAATGTGTGGTACCGCATGGTACTTTCTGTGTGCAACGACTCTTTTTATAGAGTTTATATAAACGGAAATTTGGTACACACGTGCAAGCCTGATATAAAAGATGACCGCTACGCACTCTTTGATAATATTCTGTTTTTTGGAGATAACAATAGAGAAGATGGACCTATCAACGTAAGTTCTGTCGCCATATTTGACACTTGCTATACTCCGGTTCAGGTGGCTTCGTTGGGTACTATTGAACCTTGTATAGCATTTCCGATTGACATTGAGTTAGGCAGTGATACCGTCATTTGTGGCAATCAGACTGTGAACAAGTCACTTAATCCTGCTTATTCTTATAGATGGAGTACAGGAGACACTACTGCTGATGTTACATTTAGCCTAAGCACACGTGGGGTTTTTAATAAGATTGTTTGGGCAGAAGCCACGGACGTTTATGGATGTACTAAGAGCGACACTTTCAAATTGCAGATAAAAGATTTTCCTAAACCCAATCTGGGCATAGATACCACACTTTGTCTTGATTCAGGATTGACATATAAACTTAGTGCCGGATTGCCAGCCGGTCATACTTATGAATGGAGAAATCTGCCGTCAAGTACTATTATTTCAACTGCGAATAGAATAGAAGTAAGCAGTAGCGGACAATATGCCGTAGTCATGACTTCTGATTTAGGATGTGCAGGATATGATACGGTAAAGGTTGTGATTTATCAAAATCCAAAGAAACCAACGGTTGTAGCCAATGCACTTAAACTTTGCGAAGGCGATACTTTTGTACTCACCGGTACTCCGGGATTTACAAATTATACTTGGAGTAATGGTCAGGGAGGTCAAATTCTAAAAACCATTATACCCGGAACTTATAACCTATTTGTTACCAGCAATGACGGTTGTTCAAGCCCGATTTCAAACAGTGTGTCACTCAGCGTTTTTCCAAAACCTGAACAACCCGAAATTGTGGCTTTCCCTGGTTCTGATTTTTGTGCAGGAGATAGTATTTCTCTCTCTCCTACCATGCAATTTAACATCAAATCTGTGGAGTGGAATGATGGGTTTGATGAAGCTATAAGATATGTGTATCAATCAGGGAGTTTTAAATACCGGTTCATTGATGGTAATGATTGCGTAAGCGATTGGTCAAACGAAATTATTACAAACGTTTTGACACGACCTTCCAACCCGGTTGTTTCCAGTCCCGGTGGTCAACATTTTTGTGATGGCGATACAGCATTTTTACATTGCCAGTCTTCAGCGGATTCAATTCTTTGGTCTAATGGCAAAGCAGATTCGGTCATTGCTATCTTTGAAAGCGGTGTTTATTTTGTCCAAACTATGAACTACAACGGTTGTCCAAGCAATCTGAATGATACGGTGGAGATTGTCTTTCACCCTATACCCGATGCCCCTTTATTCCTGATTTCAAATGACAAGGACAGTATCAGCTCTTTGTCTGTGAATGAATTGTACGAGTGGAAGGTGGATGGTGCTACGTTCTCCGGCAGCCAAAGAACTATCGGGTTTGCCTATACAACGCTCTATAGTTTGAGAGTCAGCAATAATTATTGTTGGTCTGAGTGGTCTGATACTTTGGTAGAGGCTCCTCAACAAGGCGGAGTTTTCAATCCTTCTTTGACCACACTTACTATTTTCCCCAATCCCGCAGCAGACAATATTAAACTCATTCTTCCTGCCAATTTGCAAGTACAAAAGGGAGAATTGAAGATTTATGCTGTTGATGGCAAAATGATATTCCACATAGAAGACGTAAGGACAAGCTCAGAGATTAGTATAACTACACTCCCGCAAGGCACCTACACCATTATACTAAGCACAGACTTTGGTAATTATCACGGTAGATTTATTAAACTGTAAATACAGTAACAGTATCAGCATTATTGTGTCCTTAGCGAAGCATGAGTTTAATCAAAACCAATGATTACCCGGACATCTGTGTCTGACTTAGTGTACCCCACTATTTCAGTGTGCTTTTAAAAAACAAAAATAAAATCATTTCAAGTTATTGTTTTTGAATGTCAGAATAATGTAGCAATAATAAGTAAAAGTGCTTACCGCTCACAAATGCTTTTAGTCCAATTTCAAAACAATAGCCTAAGTCTTTTAATACATTTGCCGTGGTGTTAGAACACCCATAACATAAACTACATTCATCATGTCAATCGAATATATATCAACGCGTGAAGCCATTCATAAAGTTGAAATTGCCCATCATACATACCGCAAGAACCTAAATTCATTTCAGAAACGACCCATTGCACAAATCAGAAAAGCAGGAAAAATTTTGTTAGCTCGCAAACAAGAGTTTGCCAAAATAATTTCTACCGAAATGGGCAAACCCGTTTCAGAGTCAAACGCAGAGATTGAAAAATGTGCTCTTAACTGTAATTATTATGCAGACCACTGCGATGAGTTTCTTCAGGACAGAGAATACGACACTGATAACTACCATGCCATTATACGATATGAGCCGCTGGGAGTTATTCTGGGAATTATGCCTTGGAATTTTCCTTTCTGGCAAGTATTTAGGTTTGCTGTTCCCACAATTCTTGCGGGCAATACCGTTTTGCTTAAACATGCAGACAATGTACCTCAATGCGCACGCATACTGGAAGAGATTTTTCTCAAAGCCGGTTTTGACGAAGGGGTGTTTCAAAATCTGCCTTTAGAGGAAAAAAATGTGGTACAAATCATAGAACATCCCTTTGTTAAAGCCGTTTCTCTGACCGGTAGCGAACGAGCCGGTTCAATCGTGGCTTCTCAGGCAGCCAAAGTAATCAAGAAATCAGTTTTGGAATTAGGTGGAAGTAATGCCTTCATTGTGTTGGACGATGCAGACTTGGACAATGCCATAGAAAAAGCTGTAAATGCCCGATACCGCAACGCTGGACAAAGCTGTATAGCTGCTAAAAGATTTCTGATTCAAGAAGGTATTTACAATCTGTTTTTAGAAAAATTTGCAGCTAAAGTCAAAGCTCTCAAAATGGGCGATCCGCTTGACCCCGAAACGGATATAGGACCTTTGGCGCGAATAGATTTAGCAGAAAAATTGGAGACACAAGTCAATCAGTCGGTTAAAATGGGTGCCAAAGTATGGGTGGGCGGACACAGAGGAGATAGGTTCTACGAACCCACTATCCTTACTGAAATTACACCCGAAATGCCGGTTTTCAAAGAAGAAATATTTGGTCCGGTGGCTGCAATAATAAAATTTAAAAAATTTGAAGATGCTATCAAACTGAGCAATCAAACCAATTTTGGACTGGGAGTATCAATCTGTACACGCAATGTAAAAGAGATTGCGCAAAAAGTACATTTGTTTGAAGAAGGTTCTGTATTTTTTAATCAGTTGGTGCGCTCAGACCCCCGACTTCCTTTTGGAGGTGTTAAACATTCGGGATTTGGCAGAGAGCTTTCCGAAGACGGAATACGTGAATTTGTGAATACAAAAACAATTTTTTTCCCTAAATAAAATGACCTCAATAAATCATTATATAGAATCTTTTTAATTTAGATATTGGACTAAATTCATCCCTAAAAGACCATAGAAATCAATACATTTGCAACCCCATTAAAAAAATAATTGTAACAGACATGAGTAATAAAAAGCCCCAATCAGTAAAAACAATCAGTATTAACGGGAAAAGTTATAACTATTGTTCACTCAAGGATTTGCCGGGTGGAAAGAACATCGAGCATCTGCCTTTCAGTATCAGAATTTTATTAGAAAATGCGCTCAGAAACCATGACGGTTTTACCGTTACTGACGATCATATAAACACATTGATGAATTGGTCGCCTGAAGCAACAGACAAGGATATCCCCTTTATGCCGGCTCGAGTTCTTATGCAAGACTTCACCGGAGTTCCTGCGGTGGTGGACATGGCTTCTCTGCGTTCTGAATTTATCAGACATGGAAAAGACGGTCAAAAAATTAACCCTGCTATCCCTGTGGATCTTGTGATTGACCACTCTGTACAGGTTGATTACTATGGGACAGATTATTCTTTTGATAAAAACGTAGAACTTGAATTTCACAGAAACAAAGAGAGATATGAATTGTTGAAATGGGCTCAGAAAGGATTGAAAAACTTCACCGTTGTGCCTCCGGGCATGGGAATCTGCCACCAAGTAAACCTTGAATATTTGTCCAAAGGGGTGATTGCACGTGATGGATGGTTGTTTCCGGACACGTTGGTAGGAACCGACTCACATACCCCAATGGTAAACGGAATTGGAGTGATTGCATGGGGTGTAGGCGGAATTGAAGCCGAAGCAGCCATGCTTGGACAGCCCAGTTTCTTTACATGTCCGGAGGTAATCGGTTTGAAACTAACCGGAAAAATCCCCGCTGCTTGTACTGCTACTGACCTTGTACTGTCTATTACCAGATTGCTCAGAGACACCGGTGTAGTTGGAAAATTTGTGGAGGTATTTGGTGACGGACTCAAAAACCTATCAGTTACTGACAGGGCAACCATCGGAAATATGTCACCTGAGTTTGGCTGTACCGTAACCTATTTTCCAATTGACGAACGCACACTGGAGTACATGCACAAAACCAACAGAAGCGAAGAACAGATAAAGATTGTAGAAGAATATAGCAAACAAAATTTATTGTGGAGAACAGGTAGTGAAAATATCAAGTATTCACAGATAGTAGAACTTGATTTAGCAACACTTGAGCCTACTGTGGCAGGTCCTAAACGCCCTCAAGACAAAATTTTTGTAAAAGACCTTAAAAACCAATTTTCTATCTCACTCAAAGATGAGTTCTCCAGAGATTATAAAGACTTGTTAGAAAGAAGAGAATGTGCATGGCTTGGTGAAGGCGGTTCAGGCACTGAGTTTACTTACAACGAAATCCATGATTCCAGCCACAAAGAGGTAATCAAAGACGGATTAAAATCGGTGAGAATTAAATTCAAAAATGAAGAATATTTGTTGAGTGACGGAAGCATTGTAATTGCCGCCATTACAAGTTGTACCAACACTTCTAACCCTGCTGTGATGATGGGTGCAGGATTGTTGGCAAGAAATGCAATTGAAAGAGGGCTGAGAACCAAACCATGGGTTAAGACATCTTTGGCTCCCGGTTCTCAAGTTGTAACACACTACCTTGAGCGTTCCGGATTAAACAAAGATTTGGATGCTTTGAGATTCCACACCGTTGGGTATGGATGTACTTCTTGTATAGGAAACTCAGGTCCGCTGCCTCCGCATATCGCAGAAGCAGTTGACAAAGGAAATCTGGTTACTGCGTCTGTATTGTCAGGAAACAGAAACTTTGAAGCAAGGGTACACCCACAAGTTAAAATGAACTTTCTAATGTCGCCCATGCTTGTAGTCGCTTATGCTTTGGTGGGTAGAGTGGATGTAGATTTAATTCACGATCCGCTTGGTTATGACCCCAATGGAGAGCCTGTTTATTTGAAAGATATTTGGCCCAGCACAGAAGAAATTACCGACACGATTAATGAATGTGTGAAACAAAGTGATTTCAAAGAAGTATATGATGTGATTTTTGATGGCTCAGAAGATTGGAAGAATCTGGAAATATCTTTGGACGAAAATTTCAAATGGGGAGAAAACTCAACCTATATCAAAGAAGCTCCTTTCTTCGAAAATATCAGTGCTGCCACCAAAGAAATTAAAAACATCATGGGTGCAAAAGCACTGCTATTCCTTGGTAACTCTGTTACTACTGACCATATTTCACCTGCGGGCGGTTTTAAACCTGAAAGTGCTGCCGGTAAATATCTGTTGGCTCATGGAATTGAAAAATCCGAGTTCAACTCTTATGGTTCACGCAGAGGAAACCATGAGGTGATGATGCGCGGTACTTTTGCTAATGTTCGTATCAAAAACATGATTCCAAACGTAAACAAAGAGGGCGGATACAGTATCTATCAACCTACAGGCGAAGTGAAAACCGTATATGAAGTAGCTATGGACTACATGAAAGACAAAACACCTTTGGTAGTGCTTGCCGGCAAGGAATACGGCTCCGGTTCTTCTCGTGACTGGGCTGCAAAAGGAACCTACTTGCTTGGAATCCATGCGGTAATTGCCGAAAGTTTTGAGAGAATTCATAGAAGTAATCTGGTTGGAATGGGCATTGCTCCTTTGACTTTTGTGGATGGACAAAATGCGCAAAGTCTTGGGTTAGATGGTTCAGAAACTTTTGATATCAAAGGTCTGGCTGATAACTTGACTCCACACAAATTGCTTGATGTTACTGCTACTCATTCTAATGGAAAAGTAACTCAATTCAAAGTGATGAACAGAATGGATTCTGACATAGAGATTGAATATTACAAAAATGACGGTATTCTTCAATATGTGTTGAGAAGCTATCTGAAAGAGAACTAATCTGTTTCGTACAATATAGATTTAAAGCCCGACTGAATGAAGTCGGGCTTTTTTATTGATTGAAAAGACCCGCTGTTATGATACTTGTTAGGGTTTCTCTCGTTAATAGTCATAAAACCACTCTCCATAAAATCTTCTTACCAATTCAAAATCATATCACTTAGATTTGCCACTCGATTAAGACAAAGCGTTATGAAAAAAACTACTAAAACCGCCTTGATTTTACTCTCCGGCTCATTGATTGGACTGGGAGTATTATCGGGTTGCTCAGGAAACAAATCAGAAAAAAACATGAAAGAAACAACACAAGTTACACCTAAGGATTCCACCTTTAATGTGAATGCAGAAGCTTTTGCAGACCTGCAATTATTACGCTATCAAGTTCCTGGATGGGACAAACTCACACTTCAACAAAAAGAATTTGCTTATTATTTATATCAGGCTGCACTTTGTGGAAGAGATATTATTTATGACCAGAGAGGAAAGTACAATCTATTACTAAGAAAAACAATTGAAGCAATTTGGGCTGATTCCACTATTCAAAGAACAGGGGCAGACTGGGGGCATTTTGCAACCTATGCAGGTCAGGTTTGGTTTAGCAATGGTATCTATCACCATTATTCCAATGATAAATTTACACCGGAATTTTCTTATGAATATTTTGCAGGTTTGGTTAAGAAAGTGAACCCAAATACCTTGCCTTTGCAAGAAGGACAGACCGTTGATAATCTATTGGATTTTCTCAACCAGCTTATCTTTGACAAATCATTTATGCCCAAAATGGTAAATCTCAAGGAAGGTATTGACCATGTGGTTGAATCTGCCAACAATTTCTATGAAGGGGTTACAGAAAAAGAAGTAGAAAAATATTACAGCAAATTTCCTCATACCGGCAAAGACCCTGAATGGGGATTGAACAGCAAAACAACCAAAGAGAATGGCAAAGTAGTTGAAAAAGTTTGGAAATTAGACGGTATGTACGGTGCTGCTATTGAAAAAATGATTTATTGGATTGAAAGAGCTATTCCTGTGTCCGAAAATGAACATCAAAAAAAGGCACTTGAGATTTTGGTTCAATATTACAAAACCGGTGACTTGAAACTTTGGGATGAGTATAGCATTGAATGGGTTGCAAACACAGAGAGTACTATCGATTTCACTACCGGTTTTATTGAAGTTTATGGTGATGCGCTCGGCAAAAAAGGCAGTTTTGAATCCGTCCTTTCATTAAAAGATTTTGAAGCTACTAAGAGAATCAAAGCCATTTCTGATCAAGCACAATGGTTTGAAGACAATTCACCCTTGATGCCCGAACACAAGAAAAAAGAGGTAAAAGGAATCAGTGCCAAAGTTATTACTACCATAGTTGAATCAGGAGATGCTGCACCCAGCACCCCTATAGGTATCAACCTTCCCAATTCAGACTGGTTGCGTAAAGACTATGGTTCTAAATCTGTATCGCTCGGTAATATTGTGGATGCTTATGACCTAAGCAGCAAAAGCAGTGGATTTCTTGAAGAATTTGTGATTGATACGGCAGAAATTGCAAGAGCCAAAAAATGGGGAACACTGGCAAGTAACCTTCACACTGATATGCACGAATGTATAGGACATGCTTCGGGTCAAATCAATCCGGGTATTGCCACTCCTGACAAGACTCTGAAAAATTATGCATCCACTTTGGAAGAAGCTCGCGCTGACTTGGTAGGTTTGTATTATGCCATTGACCCTAAATTAGTTGAAATTGGTGTGATGGAAACCATTGAAGTGGGCAAAGCCGAATATGATTCCTACATGAGAAACGGCTTGATGACCCAATTGACCCGACTTAAGTTAGGTGATGAAATCGAAGAAGCACACATGCGTAACAGGGCTTTGGTTGCTTATTGGTGCTATGAAAAAGGCAAAGCAGACAATGTGGTTGAAATGTACAAAGTAAACGGCAAAACTTATGTGAGAATCAATGATTACAACAAACTAAGAGACTTGTTCGGACAGTTGTTGCGTGAAATTCAAAGAATTAAATCAGAAGGAGATTACAATGCAGGTAAAAATCTTGTTGAAACTTATGGTGTTAAGGTGAACCAAGAACTTCATAAAGAAGTGTTGGATAGATATGCCAAACTCAATCTGAAACCTTATAAAGGGTTTATTCAACCCAGACTTGTTCCGGTATTGCAAGGAGATAAAATCATAGATGTAAAATTAGAATATCCCGAATCTTTTTACGGTCAGATGATGGAATATGCCAGAGATTATTCTCTTCTGCCTATTATGAATTAAGTCTTTAATCAATTGAACAAAAAGGGTTTTCGGTTTTCCGAAAACCCTTTTTTTATGAGCGTAAATCAAGCTTGTTATTTTTTGAAGATAAAATAAACGGCAAGCACCAAAAAAATAAACCCGATGAGATGGTTCAATCGCAATGATTCGCCCTTAAAAACCAAGAGAGTAAAACCTGTAAACACAATCAGTGTTATCACTTCTTGAATCACCTTGAGTTGCCATATAGAGAAAGGACCTCCGTTGCCTTCAAATCCGAGTTTGTTTGCCGGTACTTGGGCAGAATATTCTAATAATGCGATTGACCAACTCAATAGAATTACTTTGACCAGACCAATATTGGCAAACCACGAATATTCTTTCAGTTTTAAATGTCCATACCAAGCAATGGTCATGAAAATATTGGACAATAGTAGCAGCAAAATAGTATAAACTCCTCGCATATAATTTTGGATAATGGGCAACAAATGTATCGGAATTATTCAGCCAATCGACTTTTTCCCTTACTAAGCTAATCCACTATCTTTGCTACGTGCAAACTCTCGACAAGATAGAAGCATTCAGGGCATCACCGCAATTAGTGGAAAAACTATATCAATACGGAATTGTAAAGCATTTCAAAGCCGGGGATATTGTGCTGGATGACAATGCCCACATCAGTTCTATTCCGATTGTAACCCAAGGGATTCTCAAAGTGTTTAGAGAAGAAGAAGACGGACGCGAAATTCTGCTTTATTATATCAAAGCCGGAGAAAGTTGTATCATGTCATTTTTAGGAGGATTACATAACGAAACAAGCAAAGTCAGGGCAGAGGTTGAAGAAGATGCCGAGATTCTGTTTATTCCGATTGAAAAAATTTCCTTTCTGATAAAAGAATTCCCTCAGTGGTTGGATTATATCTTTAAATTGTATCACAAAAGATTTGAAGAACTCTTGGAAGTGGTAAATGACATTGCATTTAAAAAAGTGGATGAAAGGTTGTTTGATTTACTCAAAAAAACTGCTGAAGTAACCGGCTCTCATACCATTGTCATGACACACGAACAACTTGCCCAAAAATTGGGTACTGCCAGAGTCGTAGTATCAAGGCTTTTGAAGCAATTAGAAGATTCCGGCATTGTGAAACTCGGCAGAAACAAAATCGAACTGCTTTCCTAATATGGCACACAAAGCTATGCTCTTGTTCTCTGTTTTTCTCTTGGGCATTTTGTCAACCCATGCAAGCATTCATACGGATACTTTGCAATCACATTCAAGTGCATATCATTTTTCAGCCACAAAACTCATTATACCCGCCATCGGAATAGGTTATGGAGTGGGAAGTCTCACGATTGGCAAGTTAGAGCGAGTCAATATGCAATGGCAATCTTATGTTCAACAGCATTTGCCTTATCAATCCAAAATAGATAATGGACTCCAGTTTGCTCCCATTATAACAGTTTATGGACTCAACCTTGTGGGTATCAAAGGAAAACATAAATTATTGGATTTGACTGTTATCTATGCCATGACACAAATGGTTTCGGCTGCATTGGTATTACCCACCAAGCATACTGTCAGAGAAAAACGTCCTGATGCTACCGGCACAACTTCATTTCCCTCAGGGCACACTGTAACCGCGTTTTCGGCTGCTCACTTAATGTTCAGAGAATACAAAGACAAGAATATTTGGCTGGGAATGATGGGTTATCCTTTTGCCTTTGCTACCGGACTGATGCGCACGGTAAACAACCGACATTGGTTGGGAGATGTGGCTGCAGGTGCAGGAATAGGGATTTTGTCAACTGAAATTGTATATTGGCTTTTTCCATATATCAGTAAAAAGTTGCATGCCAACAAGGGAATAAGCCTCAAACCTTTTTACAATCACAACCATCCGGGTGTAGGCTTGGGCTTTGTGTTTTGAGTGCAAATTATTCCAACATCATCTCTCGGATATACTTTACAGGAGCATTGCCATAGCTAAGGAATTTCTCATTGAAAGATTTCAATTCAAAATGCTTTCCCTCTTTTTTCTTAACAAACTCGCGCAAATCATAAATCTCTTTGTATCCGGTAAAATAACTCATTAACTGAACACTGCTAACACTTACACGCGTCCATTTGCCACGTGCTTCTGCTTCTTGCTGAAATGCTTCATCCATTAACAAATGCAATGCTTGCGGCTCGGTCATTCCTTTTACATGAACACTATAATCCAGAATAGCGTTGCAAACGGTTCTCAGATGCCATTTGTACCACATGAGCCACATTTCGGGTTCATTGTTTCCATATCCGTTTTCTAACATCATCTGTTCGGTATAAACTGCCCAGCCTTCTATCATGGCTCCGTTTGCAAAAATACTCTTGACAAGACTTGGGTTTTGGTTGGCATAAACAAGCTGAGTGTAGTGTCCCGGAATGGCTTCGTGTATATTGAGAATTTGCAAAATATAATGGTTGTATTCCCTCAAATGGCTTTCTGCCCTTGCGGGTGTCCATGCTTCAATGTTGCCGACATTGTAATATGTGTTGCCACCCTTGTCATAAGGACCGGGAGCGCTGATAGACGCTATTGAAATCCCTGCCATGTATGCAGGTTCTTTTCTGACCACCAAGGGTTTTGATTCGTCAATATAGAGTAAATTCTTTTGTTTAATAAAAGCAATTAATGACGGCAGTTGTGCTGCAATGGATTCTTGATATTCAGAAGCTTGGACATGGTTGAGGGATATTGTGTCTATAATCTGACGGATGGCTTTGAGTTTGTCCTCAGGCATGGGTTTGTTGCCAAAATACTTTGACCACAATTGTTGTGTAATCTTAAACATTTCTTCATGTAGGAAGTTCTTGCGAATGAGGGCTGAATCATAAATCTGCTGAGCGGTATAGATTGACTGTATATCAAATCCAAATTTCTTTTCATAAAGTGTGTTTCCCATCCTGAAATCTCGTGGAGTGGGGTTGGGCATGGTATCCAAATAATGGATGAAGTCTTTGATGGCAGTAACAACTTTAGCAATATTGTCTGACATGGTTTGTTTGTCAGCATCAGACAAGGTTGAGTGTTGCACAGAATCTTTGAGGTCGGTTTCAAAAACTGATAAGCCGCCTGTATTTTGTTGTTTGGCAAGTGTAGTCAAAATAATAACAGGGTCTTTCAAATTGCTTTTGGCAGCCTCATAATAAGCCGGTATTTTGTACAATCGGTGGCGGATATCTTGCAAACGCTTATCCAACGGAGCATAGTTTTCTGACAACATAAAAGCAATTAGTCCACTCACATTGTATTGTGAGGGATCCCACTGATATGATTTTTCTTCATCTATTTGCCAAATGATTCTGTTGAGTTGATTTTCAATCAAGTGATAATCAATTTTCTGAGAATTATCGAGTGAGTTTAATTCAAAACCATGCAAACTGTCGAGATTACTTTGTGCAAATTGCCTTTGTGCATGGCGTGTTTGTTCATTAGGAATTTGGAGTAGTGTATCATTGTGGTGATATCCTACATTGGTTGCCCATTCGGGGTACTGTATCCAAAACTGCTCTATAAACTTGTTTTGATAGTCATCAAAAGCCACATTGTTTTTCATTTCATTTGTTGTTTTGTGATTGCTGCAGGCTGCAATCAATAAGGCAACCGTGCTTATGCATAAGGGTTTCAACATGCAGACAAAGCTAAAGCAAATTTTTTTAAATCTATTTTATAGAATACCATTTGTTGCCCAAGTTAAAATTTGAATTGGGTTATATAAATGTAATAAAAACTCCATTTTCTTCCATTGGAAAAAGTGGCACCCATGTGTTTTATTTGAATTTAGGCTATAAGCTATAATGTTACTGTTTATCAGTACCAAACAGCATTATAACCTAAGCCCTTTTTACATTCATTTAATTAATGCATTTTTGCCAAATTAATAAATCAGAACCATGAAATTTCGTTTTATGCATGTATTGGCACTAGGATTTGCCATCGCTATCAATCTGTTATTGAGCCATGATGCACAAGCTCAGTTATTCAAAAAGAAAAAGAAACCGGCAGCTGTAGCAGAAGCCCCCGCATCCCGACCCGGTTATGAAAATTTTGACAAAAAAGTCAAAGGGATGCAAAAGATTGAAGGCTTATTTACTTTTTACAGAGACACAACCACAGGTGCGATGTATATGTCCATTGATAATAATCAGATTGGACAAAAGTTTATCTATTTTAGTTATTCTGAGAATGGACCTGCCAGTGTAGGGTTAATTCGTGGAATGTATAGAGGAAGCAAGGTTTTTCAGATTGACAGATACTACAATCAGATTGAATTTAATACCCAAAACAACAGCTTTTATTTTGACACACTCTCTGCGCTCAGTCATGCTAGAGATGCTAACGTGGTGCCGGGTATGATGGCAAGTGAAAAAATAATTGCGGCAAATACAGATTTCAGCAAATTTTTGATTTCTGCAGATAATATTTTTTTGAAAGAAACACTTGAACAAATCAAATCCACACCATTGCCTATGGGTTATTCCTTAGGTTCATTAAGTCCCACCAAGACCAAATATGTCAATGTAAGAAGCTATCCGGAGAATAGTGATATAATTGTAAAATATGTATATGACGACCCGTTTCCAAAATCTGTAGGAGGTGCAGGCACAACTGAAAGAAGATATACAGAGACAGTGATTCAACACAGTTTTATTAAGGTTCCGCAAAACAATTTCAAACCCAGACGTGATGACCAGAGGGTGGGTTATTTTACTACCCAAAGAAATGATATGACCACTTTTGAAGCGGTAAATTATCGCGATTATATCCATCGTTGGAATCTTGAGAAAAAAGACCCCAATGCTGCTGTATCAGAGCCGGTCAAGCCTATTGTATGGTGGATTGAGAACACTACTCCCATCGAATACAGAGAAACTATCAAAAAAGCTATTTTGGAGTGGAATATTGCATTTGAAGCAGCCGGTTTCAAAAATGCTGTTGAAGTCTATGTGCAACCCGACACCGCAACATGGGATGCCGGTGACATCCGCTATAATGTGATGCGCTGGACAAGCTCACCAAACCCTGCTTTTGGAGGCTATGGACCCAGTTTTGTTAATCCACTTACGGGTGAAATCTTAGGTGCGGACATCATGTTTGAGTTTGTTTTTATGACCAACCGTTTAAGCAGTGACAGACTTTTTAAACTTACTGCTATGCCAACCAATAACCCTTCCGAATATCTTGAAATGTTAATGGATTCGTTGCACCATACCCACCATGACCATGATTTTGGTACTACACATTGTAATTTGGGTGAAATATTGCAACAACAAACTTTGTTTGGAATCACAGCACTCAGAGCCATGGGCGGAACACAAGTACAGATTGACAGATTCTCACAAGAAGCTTTGTATTATCTTGTGTTGCATGAGGTTGGTCATACGCTCGGACTCACGCACAACATGAGAGCTACGCAAATGTTATCGCCCGAGGAATTACAAAATATTAATATTACACGTATCAAAGGAACTGCAGCTTCTGTGATGGATTATCCTTCCATGAATTTTGCCAATGTATCCGGACAAGAAGTACAGCAGTACAACACCCAACCCGGTCCTTATGATATTTGGGCAATTACATACGGATATTCACAAGGACTGAACGATGAAGCGGCAGAAGAAGCTAGGTTAGAAAAAATACTCGCGCGGTCAATCGAAAAAGACCTTGCTTATGGAAATGATGCGGATGACATGCGTTCACCCGGTAAAGGAATTGACCCTCGCGTAAATATTTTTGACCAGAGTAACGATGCCATGCTGTATGCCGAAAACCGAATGAAGTTGGTAAACAAAGTTTTCGAAAGTGTTAAACAAAAATATGTATCAGAGGGAAAAAGTTATCATGAATTGCGCAATGCCTATATGTTGCTCACAGGAGAATATGCCAAACAAGGCGATGTCATTTCACGATATGTTGGAGGAGTATATGCTGAAAGATTTATGGCAGGACAAAAACCCGGCTCAAAACCCTTGACACCGGTTGCTTTGCAAGACCAGAAACGAGCCATGAAACTGCTTACGGATTATGTCTTTGTGCCCAATGCATTGCCCGTTCCGGACTCTTTGTTGCCATTTTTACAACCCCAAAGACGCGGATTCGGTTTTTTCTCCAATACCGAAGACCCTAAACTGTTGGATAGACACCTCGCTATGCAGGCGATGCCCTTGGAACATCTGCTCGCTTTCACTACGCTCAAAAGGATTTCAGATTCCCGAATGTATGGAAATGAATATACACTTAATGATTTGTTCAACGACTTGAACAACGCTATTTTTAAGGCGGATATCAATGGAAATGTGAATTTGCAAAGACAAAATTTGCAGATTTATTATATTGATTTGCTCGACAGAAATATTAACTCAATTTATAAAATGTATTATGATAATCTGTCTATTGCCCGCATGACGATTGCTTTGCAAGACATCAAAAAGATGGTTCAAGCTGGCGTGAATTCAGGTAATGAAGAAAGCAAAAATCACAAGAAATATTTGTTGTACAGAATAGACCGTATTTTGGATTATAACAAGTAAAATGTTGCGCCACACCCTCATATCAACCTTTTTAGTATTTAATTTTGTCATGATAAGTCAGGCGCAGGATATAGTATATAAAGTAAGTATAGAAAATCCGCAAACTCATTATGCAACGGTGCAGATTGAAGTAAAAAACTGCACAAGAACTGAAACTCATTTAAAAATGCCTGTTTGGACTCCGGGTTCTTATATGGTTCGAGAGTTTGCCAGAAATGTTGAATCCTTTGGTGCATATAACAACGAAGGGAATGCTTTGGAATGGAAAAAAGACCGGAAAAACGCATGGTTGGTAAAAAACGGGAACACAAAGGATTTTGTAATCCGCTATCGTGTTTATGCCAATGAAGTATCGGTCAGAACTTCTTTTGTCAACAGCGAAACTGCATTTTTATTGGGAACAAGCCTGCTGATGTCGGTAGAAGGCTTTGAAAAAACTGCGGGTAAAATTGAGATTGTACGCCCTAAGCATTGGAAAAATATGGCTTCCGGATTGAAAGAAATCAAAGGTGAGCCAAATTGTTTTGCATTTTCTGATTATGATGAATTGGTGGACTGTCCCATACAAATAGGAAATTTTGATATACTGAACTTTGATGTACAGGGAATTCCTCACTATGTGGCGTTGATTGGCGACAATAATGCCAATAAAAAACAATTGACTAAGGATATGCAGAAGATTTGCAATGCGGCTTTTAAGGTTGTGGGTAAAGCAGACATGGATAAATATTGGTTTTTTATTCAACATGTTGAGAATGCAGGAGGAGGTCTTGAGCACAGAAACTCTGTTTCGGTTGGGATGTCTCCCCATAACTACGCTGACCCTGTCAAATACAAAGGGTTTCTTGGCTTGGTAGCACACGAGTATTTCCATGTATGGAATGTAAAAAGAGTGCGTCCTATTGAATTGGGTCCTTTTGATTATGACAATGAAAACTATACGCAACAACTGTGGATTGCAGAAGGTTTTACGAGTTACTATGACAAAAAACTGTCCTACCGCGCAGGATTTCTGACTCAAGATGAATTTTTGGGAAGAGTGGCAGGGATGATTTCATATTCAGAAAATACAGTGGGAGCCAAGTATCAAAGCCTGGCAGAATCTTCTTTTGACGCATGGATAAAGGCATACAGACCGAACGAAAACAGTGTGAACTCGTCCATCTCATACTATACAAAAGGCTCACTTGCCGGAGCGTTGCTTGATTTGACCATTATCAAAGCCACTTCCGGTCAAAAATGTTTGGATGATTTGTTTCAATATCTGTATGCAGAATATTACCTGAACAAAAAACGAGGTTTCACCGAACAAGAGTTCAAAGCAGCCGCAGAAAAGGTCGCGGGCATGAGTTTGGACTCGTATTTTGAACAAATAGTTTATGGAACTGCTACACCCGACTATGCCGAACTGTTTGCCTCCTTCGGCATAGATTTCAGTGCAACACCTAATCAAGACCCTTATCTGGGATTGGTGGTTGCAAGAAAAGGGTTGCAAACCGTAATCAGCAGCATTTTAAGAAATTCAAATGCAGCCTTGTCAGGGTTGGAAGCAGGCGATGTCATCTTATCAGTCAATGATATAGAACCTGCCGACAATTTTACTGAGTTTCTTAATGTATTTGAACCCAAGCAAACACTCACATTGAAGATAAAAAGAGGTGACAAAGAGTTGCAATTCAAGCTTGAATTTGAAGAAAACCCCAACAAAGTTTTCAAATTGACACCTTCTGCTCAAATCACTCCAAATCAGCAAAAGTTGTTTGACAAATGGGTGCAGAGAGCGGGGTAGCAATGTGTAAAAGGAGAATAGTGATGACGCTTGTTTCTGATGGACTTGCAAGCAGCATCAGTCTATTTTGGGTTTCGCTTAAATCACGAATCAATATTAATAATGTTATTTTGCACGTATCATAGTTTCATTTGTTTTGGAACTAAAACGAATTAGAAAAAAATGGAAAGTAAAGCAAAGAAATTAGACGATTTGAGCGTTATTGAACAAGTTTTGGAAGGCGAAAGATCTGTATATGAAGTTTTAGTCAATAAATACAACTCCTATCTTTATAAAGTAGGAATGGCTTATGGATACAATCACGATGACACACAAGATTTGATGCAGGATACCTATTTGGATGCATTCAAAAATTTAGCACAGTTTGAAAAAAAATCTAATTTTAAGACATGGTTAGTGAAGATAATGCTGAATAACTGTTACCATAGAAAACAGAAGTATAGTTTTATCAAAGAACAGGCATACGATGAATTAAAAGAAAGTGCAACACCCATGTTTGCTCATGCAGAATATGACACTTATGCTCAAGTTTACAACCACGAACTGAGTAACATTTTACATAAGGCATTGCACAGTATCCCAAACGAATATCGCTTGGTATTTATGTTCAGGGAAATGAATCGTTTCAACGTATCCGAAACAGCCGAACTTACCGGATTGAGTGAGTCCAACGTTAAAGTCAGACTCAACAGAGCTAAGACCATGCTCAAAAACCAACTGATGAAATCGTATAATATTCAAGAACTCTATACCTTCCATGCGGTTCATTGCAATCCATTCACCGCCAAACTTATGAAAATAATAAACGAGCATTAATTTATGTCTAAACCCAAAAAAATCAAAAGAGAAACAGACGGAATCGTATATTCCACCGAACCTGATTTTGTATTTGCAGACTTGTTTGCCAAACTGCAAACCGAAGATAATGTAAAACCCAATCAACAAAAACTCAATATCCGTATGGAAAACAAAGGACGTGGAGGCAAGACCGCAACCTTGATAGAAGGGTTTAAAGGCTCTGATGATGAGTTGCAATCACTTTGCAAAAAACTCAAAACACATTGTGGCGCTGGAGGTAGTATTGTGGAAGGAGAAATCTTAATACAAGGCGAACACAGAAAGAAAGTCATGGATTTTTTGCAAAAACTTGGATATAAAACCAATAAAGCACTCTAATTCTTAGCTCCTTATTTTTCGCGAATCAGCGTGATGACACCCGTTTCCCTATAATCCTTTCCATCAATCGGGTCAGAATAATACAATAAAAAATAATAGGTACCATCCGGACAAGGCTGGTTTGGGTCATTGGAAACGCCCCCATTCCAAGGTTTGTCCACTTGTGGATTGTACTTATACAACTCTACTCCCCAACGGTTGTATATGATACATTGCGCATTATTAAAAACCTCCAACGTAATTTTAAACTCATCATTCACACCGTCCTTGCCGGGCGTAAATACATTCGGGAATTCCAGTTTCTTTTTTAAACATTCACTAAACGTAATCTCAACAGAGTCTGTTGCCTGACAACCATGTTCATCAGTAACTGTGAGTGTTACCAATTCATTTTGAGAACACAAATAGTTTTTGGCGTGCGAACCTGTATGCCACTCAAAATCATAATTAGGATTGGTTTTGGGTACAACCAAATAGTCCGGTTGTTTGCAAATAATAGTATCATTCCCCAAGTCTAATTCTGGCGGGCTGAATAGGGTAATAAATTTTGAAACCGTATCTTCCGGACAATCGCTGTCCGGCTTGCTACCCATGAGTTTTACTTCATATCTGCGGGATTTTGTGAATGTAAAAGAAGCTGTATTTCCACTTGCGGTATTGCCATTCTCAAAGTCCCATTTGAGATTTGTATAACCCTTGTTAATGGCAGTAAAATCAAATTTCTGAGGAGTGTTGCAATACATAAAATCAGCAGGGTTGAGGGTAAAATTAAGTTCTAAATTTTCATAGGCAGAACCCATAGCCAGCGCATAACTTTCATCTTTTCCGTAACCATACAAATAAGCACTAAAAGGGTCAATAGATTCCAAAGTATGGAATTGCGACAAAACCGGAACGGTAACAACTTGTTTGCCCGCACACGTTGCAGCAACCGTATTGCCTGTAATACTGTTAATTGCGACTCCATCCAGTAAAACATATGCAGGATTGATACAAATCACACTCAAGAAAGCATACGCAATATTGGTAGTAAGCGGAACACGCAAAAATGTGGATTTCACTTCCTGTCCTTCGGGCACAAGTCTGAACATTGAAGGATCTGCCATGTGTTGAGGATGCCCGTTACATTCGCTTGATTTAATCAGTTGCACCACCGAAATAGGCTTGTCAGCATGAATACATCTAACATTGTTGGTACTGTAGTCAGGTGTAACTTGCTCTCCTTTATTCATCGTATAGGTGGGCACTCCGTCAATGCTGACCGTTGTGCCATTCTCTTTTGCGACAATACTCAACATATACCCGGACATGCCCGTAAGTGGAACACTGTAAAAATCCGTACCCCAAAAACTTATGGGCAACTCTTGTTCCCACAAATGGTCGCAACCTGAGCAACCCACATTGTAATTGACTTGTGAACACTGCGAGCCTGAAAAAACCACCAACTTTTTGCATCCATTGGCAACTCGAATCAATGTTCCTGCCATACTATTGCTGTCTTTACTCTGTACTTGGTACGTTTCTCCTCGTTGCAGCATGACGGTAAAAGGTATTCCGGCAACTTTGCCCAATCGAGTGTCATGTGTAGGAGTAATTTCCACCGAAGTGTTGTCTTCAACTGCAACCACCATAAACTCTGAAGAAAAAGAATTGGAGCCTCTGAAAGTATTGATAATGTAGCGCCCCCCCCGTGGTATAAATTCCAGCGGTACCAGACTGATAGCATCAGTACTGTTAGGTGCATTGTTTATGGCAAGGACACTGATAGCTGTGTCTGAACTAATATAAATACCTTTGTTTTGAGCACTCTCTGACCCTGCAACGTACACAAGAGCGACTGGAAGGGAAACCAAGGTGTCTCTGTTCGACCTGAGCGAAAAACTGATGTTACCCAGAACAGGTACTGAAATGTTGATGTTGGAAGGATAACGGCTTGCAAAATGCAGATTCAGTGATGACGGGGTAGATGCATTTTCCATAAACCCAACCCAAAAGGCTTTGCCGGTATTGGAGGTCTGATTTTGAGCAAATAGTGATATGCCGGTCAGCAAGAATAGGCAAGTAACACTGTATGACATGATTGCTCTTTTGAACACGTTGCAAAGATAATTTGCTTAAAGGTTTGTTAATAATATTTAAAAAAAATCCGAAAGCAGGGCTGTTCTCTTAGTCCGGATATCCTTCACCGGGTAATTCAAACAGTAATTTATTTAAAAAATGCACCCCAACTACTGTGTGTTTTTCTGACTAAAAAACAACTCCAATTCTATTGGGGTTTAACAAATCAATCTTCGTTTTCTGAATATTCATATTCTTTCGATTATTTAATATCTAATTCTATTCTCTTAAAAAGTATCTGCAAAGATAATCAAGAACAATGAAGCTGAATACAGACTGGTGTCAAAAAATACATTCGCTTGCGTGAATGGAAAGTTTAGTTTAGTATTGCAGATATTTAGGAGTTACCTGCTATGTTAGGACGAACGTTCACAACGACATACTTTGGCGGACAGACAAACTAACTTTGCAGAAAACGGGGAAGCTGAAAACCGACCAGAGTAAGCACAAACAAAAAAATAAAGTAAAATGAAAAATTACCAATGCAAAAAATGTAAGACACACATTACTAATGACAAATCACCAAGCAGTTTTAATTGCCCAGGTGGTGGAATGCACACTTGGACAGACTTGGGAGAAGTCGGACCCAACAACTATCAATGTAAAAAGTGCGGAACGCTTGTAAAATCCAAAAATTCGCCATCTTCATTTAATTGCCCTTCTGGCAGTATGCACACTTGGACAAAACTGTAAAATGAAACCAAACATATTTAGACTTGCAACAAAGGAGCTGTCGCAAGACGGCTTCTTTACTTGGCTTTTACAGTGGGCAGACAACAACCATAAACAACACGACCAAAATCTAAATGAAACCGCAAAAGACTTTGTAAGGTTGTTACTTGGGCAGACACCTGACTACCAAGTCAACAAAGTTGAAGCTGGCAGACAATGGAACAACATTGACATTTGGGCAGAAGTTAATGATGAGTATTTCATCGGTATTGAAGACAAAACAAATACTGGGGAACACTCCGAACAATTGGAACGCTACAAGGACATTGCTACCAATCACTACAAAGACAAAAATCACAAACTTGTTTTTGTTTACCTCAAAACTGGCAATGAAAGTTTATCTACTCTCAAAAAAATCGTTGAAAAAGGCTACTCAACAGTTGACAGAAAAACCATTTTAAGTGTTCTAAACAAAAGACCAGTAACAAATGAAATATTTAATGACTTCAAAGACTATTTGACCGTAATTGAAAATGCAACAAACTCATTCACCAAGTTTGACAACATCACTTCAGAATGGAAAGCAGGTGAAGGTTTTTACATTAAGCTCCAAGAACATATAAGCGAATGGACAGACTGGCGATATGTTGCCAATCAAATGGGCGGTTTTTTAGGCTTTTGGTATCACTGGACAGGAACTGATGAAATTGGTGAGATTTATATTCAAATTGAAAATGCTTTTGAATATGGCATCAAACTCGTAATAAAAATTGCTGACTGGGAACCAAGCACAGACACTTTGTATCGTTTATTAAATGAAATAAAACCATACGCAGAAAAAAACGGACTTACAATTACTAAACCTGACAAATACCGAGCTGGTTCGACATCAACATTAGCAATTGTTCAAAACGCTTTTACGGTTGACAATGACGGAAACATTGAACTTGATAAATTTATTATGACGTTAAAAAACTTAGAAAAAACTCTTGACGAATACTGCAAAGACAAAGAAACACAGCAGGTAACAGCGGTTTTGCAATAGCGGGGCTGACGTGCTTCGTATGAAAGTTTGTGCAAAGTTCAACATTTGTTATTCGTATGAACATTAGTGCTAAAAATCCCCGCCATCGCAAAGCCGCAAACCGTTGTAAGCAAGCCTAGAGAACGACATTACTCCGAAAAAACAGACATCTGAAAAACGAACTTTGACATCTTGAAAAGAACTTACGGACTGACTTTGGCGACACACATTCCGACCCGAATGTTTTAAAAATTTTTCCCACCGCACATTTTAAAAAATAATTTTAACCAGCCGCACAATGGCACATTTGCAAAACCGCACAAGCCGACACACGACCCAAGTTTTGCAAAAGAGCCAATTTCCCAACGCTCAAAAAAAAGAATAAAAATTTAATTCACTTTCAAAAAAGTGTTTTATATTTGTCAAATATTGACAAGTCTAAATTAACAAGTCGAATGAAAACCAGTTTTGGAGAATATATCAGGAAATTAAGGACAGAGAACGGTATGACTTTAACACAGTTAGCCGCTCAACTAGAATTGGACTCAGCTAATTTGAGCAAGATTGAGAACGGAAAAAGAGAGTTTGACGAAAAACGACTTGAAAAACTTGCAATAGTTTTCAGTCTAAAACTTGACGACATCAAAACAGAATTTTTCAGCGACCTTTTCGCCAAAAAGATTTACGAAAATAATTGCTCAATGGAAACGCTGATGGTAGCAGAGGAAAAGGTAAATTACCTTAAAAGCAAAAATGTAAAACAAGGAGAAATAAAGTTTAACACGAATGAGTAAAGTGAAACCGACAGTCATAGATTTATTTTGCGGTTGCGGAGGGCTTTCGTATGGCTTTATTGAGGCTGGTTATAACGTTGTACTTGGTATTGACCATTGGCAAGATGCCATAAAAACCTTTGAACACAATCACAAAGGCTCAACAGGTTTAGTTGCAGACCTTTTTAACGAAACACCAATAGAAATAAGTAAAAAGACAGGAATAAAAAAAGCTGATATAATTATTGGAGGTCCACCTTGTCAAGGATTTTCAATTGCAGGAAAAAGAATTGTAGATGACGAAAGAAACAAGCTCTATAAATCATTTGTGAGTTTTGTGGAGTTTTACAAACCGCAAGTTTTCCTAATGGAAAACGTGCCAAACATTGTTTCAATGGGCAAAGGTGTAGTAAAAGACAACATCATTGAAGATTTTGAAAAATTGGGTTACAATGTAGTTTACAAAGTGCTTTTGGCTTCGGAATTTGGCGTTCCCCAAAACAGGAGAAGAGCTTTTTTTATAGGAACAAAAGGAAAAGAAAATTTCAAATTCCCTGAAATTAAAAAACTTGAATTTGTTTCATCAAGTGAAGCAATTTCTGATTTACCCGAAAAGTCAATTTCAGACGGAGCGAAATATCCACTAAAAGCAAAATCTGAATTTCAAGAAAAAATTCGTGAAGGCTCAAAAGGTTTGTTTAATCACGAAATTACAAACCACAATGACCAAACAATTGAAATTATTTCTATGGTTCCTGATGGTGGTAATTACAAAAACTTACCCGAACATCTTCACAAAACACGAAATGTAAATATTGCTTGGACTAGGCTAAACAGTAAAAAACCAAGTTTCACAATAGATACAGGGCACCGACATCATTTCCATTATAAATTTAATCGTGTGCCAACAGTTCGAGAAAGTGCAAGGATTCAATCATTTCCTGACACTTTCATTTTTTTAGGAAGCAAAACAAGTCAATATAAACAAGTTGGTAACGCTGTTCCTCCCCTATTGGCAGAGGTATTAGCAAAATCATTGAAAAAATATTTATGAGTAAACAACAGAAATATAAAATTCCTGACGAATACTTTTTTCGTTTGCATCACGTAAGACCACGTTTTAAAAATGATGTTGAAGAAGTTTTACTTTATGTGGCAACCTCTATTTCTGAAATGGAAGTATTGCCCGAAAAAGAGTTTAATGCAATTTTAAACAATGTACTTTATGGGTTTAAGAAAAATGCTTCTTCGACTCAAAAAACTATTGATAATTGGAGAACTGAAATTTCAGCCCTTTTTGCTTTTATACAAGAAGAAAATAAACATCTTCAACCAAGCAAAATGGCAATCAGACTAGCAAACAATCAATATTTGGACGAGTTCTTTAATTACTTCCTTTACTCATTCCAATATCCAGGCGGACACATTAAATCCCACAACATTATTAAGCAAATTGAAGCAGGTGTAAAATTTAAACCTTGCAATTTTATTTTGCAGTTATTAATTGAAGGCGAAAAACTCACAGGAAAGCCATTTAGCATTACCGCAGAGGAATTAACTCAATGTGCTTACTTTGATTTGAGAGTTACACGAGACGGAAAACATCCAAAAGATGTTGCTAAAATGATTCTCAAACACAGAGCTGATAAAATTGAATATGACCACCATTACGACCAATTAATAAACGAAAAAACGGGAGCATATCCTTCAAATGGTGATGTTTGCAGATATGCAGGTGATATTTTGGATTATATGGTTTTAGCAAACCTTCTGCAACACAAAGGAACTGGTTATTACTACTACATAAATACCGAAAACAAAGAAGCGATTGATTATCATTTGAGAAATGCCGTTTGGTTTAACCAATACTACAGATTTTATACACAACAAGAAATTTCAAATTCTGAAATTTCAGCAGTTGAAGAAACTTGGTTTTCTTTTGTTAATCAGTTTGATGGTATAGAAGCCTTTGCTCCACACCTTGACCAAGCAGAGCAAGAGAATATTTCTGCACTAATTCAAGAATATTATTCTCGAATGACTGGCGATAGAAAAGTGCCAACAAAAATCATTGGAGATTATGGAGAAAGTTTGATTTTGGCTCACGAATATTTGAGAACAAAAGAAAAATCAAACAGACAACATTTGATAAATAAAATCCCTACTCCGCTTGGGGTTGGTTACGATATTCAAAGTGTTGAATTAGAAAAAAAGAAACGCTATATCGAAGTAAAAACTACAAAATCAAGAAAAGCCATTAACAACAATCGCTTTAAACTTACACCAAACGAATGGGACACAGCCGAAACAATGGGCGATAATTATTTCATTTATTACTTAGTAGTAAATGATGATACCAAAAACATATTTATGATTCAAAACCCTGTTAAACAATATGAACAAGGTAATTTGAAAGTTGATAAAAATTTAGTTGTTGAATTTTCTAAAACATCAGGACAATGGGAAAAGCTATTAGAAATAAGAAACTAAAAGTAACTTCATTATTCTGCGGATGCGGAGGAATGGATTTAGGAATTCAAGGAGACTTTAATTTCCTTGGAAAACACTTTGCTGAATTGCCGTATGAAGTTGTATATGCAGCCGATAATGACAGTTATGCAACCGCCATTTATAACAGCAATTTTGAGCATAAATGTGAAACCAAAGATGTTAGAGATATTGAGCCGAATAAAATTCCTGACCACGATATTTTACTTGGTGGTTTTCCTTGTCAATCATTTTCAATAAGTGCTCAAAATCCGCCACGACTTGGCTACAAAGACGATAGAGGAAAACTGTTTTTTGAAATGGTTAATGTTTTAAAAGAAAAAAAACCTCGTTTTTTTATTGGCGAAAATGTAAAAGGTCTTTTATCAGCAAACAAAGGACAGGCATTTCCAATGATTGTAAAAGAATTTGAAAAAGCAGGATATTACATTCATCACAAACTTTTAAATGCTTCTGAATTTGGTGTGCCACAAAAGCGAGAAAGAGTGTTTATTGTTGGATTCAGAGAATTTGATGATTATTTCAATTTTCGATTTCCGCAACCCAATACACTCAATGGCTCAAAAGTTAAACTAAAACAAGTGATTGACACCAAAGCAGACCTTGATGATAAATGGTTTTTCAGTCAAAGAGCAGTTGACGGAATGCTTCGAGTTCGTGAAAAAATGAATAAAGGTAGAGTTCAAGATTTGGAGCAACCTTGTAACACCATTAGTTCACATTTGGCAAAAGTTAGTTTAAACGGAACAGACCCCGTTTTAATGGTTGACGGAAAATACAGAAGATTTACACCGAGAGAAGCGGCAAATATTCAATCATTCCCTGAATCATTCAATTTAGATGTGGTTTCAGAAAACAGACAATATCGAGCAATCGGAAATGCAGTTCCACCAGTTTTGATGTGGCACGTTGCTAACGCTTTGGTAAAATGTTGTACGGTTGAAAAACCAAAGGAAGTAAAAGAGAAAAAAGAAGAACTTTTAAATCAAGAGATATGAACAGACAATCAGTAGAATCCTCAAACCTCGCATCTATTGGATATGATGCAGAAAACGAAGTTCTTGAAATAGAATTTAACCACGGTGGTGTTTATCAATATTTTGATGTTCCCGAAAATGTTTATGAAGAATTGATGAATGCAGATTCACACGGTCAATATTTTGACAGAAATATTAAAAAGGCAGGATATCAGTTTCAAAAAATGTAATTATGGAAAAATACTTAAATCGAAGTGGAAATTCACCAATAAGCCATTACCAAATTAATGCCGATAGTCTTACTGTTTGGTTTAAGGGTAATCCCAAAGCATATACTTATCCTGAATATTTAACTGGTAGCAGTCATATGGCACAACTCAAATCAAATGCACAAAGAGGGAAAGGTTTAAGTGCTTATATAAATAAAAATGTAAGGGATAAATTTATTTAATATGGAAACAGCAAATTTCAGAAAAACTCTTATCGATATTGCTCAGAAAGATTCTGTTGAAAGAGTAGTATCAAAAATAATAGCTTTTTATTACCCTCGTCTTGATTTAAAGGACAAAAGCACCTTTTTCGATAGTTTAATGAGTTTGCTTAATGTTTCTGATAAACAAGACTTTGATTTTAGAAAATTAGAAGAAGACATTGAAGCCAATCAAAGTATCGTAAATCCAGATACATATAAAAACAAGGACTACCGAATAAAAAATATCGAAATTTCAAATCTTAGAGGAATACCTTCACTTCAAGAAAGCGAAAACATTCCATTTGGCATCAACTTAATTGATGATGAAATTTGTCATAATGCTATCGTTTTAGCTAATAATGGCACAGGAAAATCCTCTCTTTTTGCAGGTTTAGAAATGATTTTTGCCAATGAAATTGGAGAAAAAAAATTAAGAACTAAAAAAAATAATATAAGCGAAAGTGAGTTTTTGGACTACTTAAAAAGATTTCCTCTTTTAGGAAAACCTAACTGCAAAATTGAAACTTTTGAAGGTGAATACACCTTGGATAATAAAATTTTTTCCAAAGATTACATTGAAATATTTAACCCTATAAGCCACTTTATTACTGAATATGATATAATTGAAAACGGTAGGATTGATTACGAAACATCAGATCAAAAATTAGATTATTCTTTTCATAACATAATTGCAAAAGCATTAGGGTTAAATGAGTTTTTAGACCTATTGGCAATTACTGAACAAATACCAACTTATTCAAGACGAAAAGAATTGAATCAACTAAATAAACTATCTACTGAAATCAAAGCGAATGAGGAAACTAAAAAAAATAGGCTTGCCTTAATTCAGTCAAAGCAAATTGAACTAGATGAATTTAAAAAGGGGGAAGACATAAAACCAAATTCAATAAATAAAATTGAAGTAATAAACGAACTCAAGAAAACTATTGAAGAATCATCCGTAAGGAACTTAGATTCATCAAAACTGAAAGAAGATATTGAGGAATTTCAAAAATCATTTCAAGAATACATTTCAATTTCAGGTATTAAAGATATTAATATTGAAAAAGGATTTCTAGAACAAGGCTTAAGTTTATCTGAAAATAAAGATGATTGTCCATTTTGCCAAGATTCAAAAAGGACAATTGAGGAAATAAAGGGAAGTGTTAAATTAAGAATAGATAACCTTAAAAAACACGAAGAAACTGAAAGAAAAATAAAACTTGCATACAGAAACCTATCAAATAATTTATTTGATTCATTAATATCTTTAAAGCAATTGAGTGAAATACTTTTTAATCAACGCTCGATATTATCTAAACAAACGAGTTTGGATAATTTAATAAACAAAGAAGGTGAATTGATGATGTTATTAACCCCTCATTTACTTGATGATGAATTATTTGATTATTTAAAACAATTATCTGACAAACAATTCCCTGCAGATAATGAATTTAGTAAACTTTCAATTTTTTTGATTGACAACAAAGAACTCATTTGTGAATTTATACCATCGAAAATAGACGAAATTAATTTTTTCATTAAAGATAGAGCAGAACAGATTCAAAAAGTCATTGAAACATTAAGTGATACTTCTGATTTGACTATCAACGAAAAAATCAAAGCACTTGAAAAAGAAATAAATGAAAATAAAGCATCCATACCAAATATTGAAAAAGCAATCAAAGATTTGGAATTGCAATTAAAATCAGCGGATGTACAAGTTCAAAATTTTAAAAGAATTAAAGAAGAGATTAAATTCTTCAATTTAAAACTTATTGAAGAAAAGGACAGAATCGTTACTAGTTACTTTAAATCAATTAAGGAAGTTGTCGAAGAAATAATGAATGATTTCATTGACGAAAAAGAGTCCATAAACTTAGTACTAAGTTTAGAAAAAATTGACAGAAATATTGATGGTGAAATATTTCAAACAGAAGTAATAATGGCGAAAATTGTTCAGAAAAATGGTAAATCTACAACTCCCGATATTTATTTCAATACCTTTCGATACAAAGTATTTTGTTTAATGATTAGCTTGAGTATTGCTCTATCAACACGAATGAGATACAAAGTAAATTTACCATTAGTAATGGATGACTTATTTTTTGCGAGTGATTTTATTAGTAAAAATTCATTTTCAATATTCTTACAAAAAATTATTGGACTATTCTATAAATACACACCCGATATGCCTCTTCAATTTATATTATTCTCACACGATGATTTAATTTTTAGAAGTGCATTAGATGCAATTGATGAATTCAACTTGAAAAGCACTGACATAGATTATTGTGCCGAAAATAAAATCAATCTAAACAAAAAGACATTATTAGCAAGGATGTTCAGCCTAGAGGATAAAGATATGCCTGAAACAATGAATGATGGAACTAAATATTGGAACCTAATTTATACTCTTCCAAAAGAAATAAAAATATTTAACTAACTATGAGTTCAAAGGAAAAAATAAATTTTGATTTGCAATCCAAAATATTTGTTGGGTTTGCTTTCTGTTTTGTATGTCTTTTTACATTTTTTTGGTGGCAAAGCACCGACAATCTAAATTCATATAAGGTTGAAAAGGATAAGCAATATAATCATTTAGTCAAAATAAAAACCAACCTGATTGATGTTGACAAAATTGAGCAAAAGGACTCATTAATGGTACTTAATAAGGAAGCTATAATAGAAATAAATAATAACCTGAATTTATTAGCCGAAGAAATTTTTAATGAAAGAAATAGAGCTGAAAGTATAATTGATAAAGATATTGATAGGTTAAATTTATATATGGCAGTTGGGATTGGCTTTATGACGCTTTTTGGCATATTTGTTCCTATCTTGGTTAATCTACTTAGTGTTAATGATTTAAGGGAAAAATTAAAAGAAATGCCACCTAAAGAAACTATTGATTCATTGATATCTAATACTAAAATAGCCTTAGAAAAAAGTGAAGCAATAGATACCGTAAAGGAAACTTTAAAAAATATACAAGTCGACCTGAATAAACTAAACCCAGAAATTTCAACTATAACTCTTCAAATAGCCATCAATAGACTTTTTAATTTAAGTCCATCTGCAATTACAAAGATTTCTAGAAATGGGGATTTTACGCTCTATTCGAGTTTGTTTGAGAACATAAAACAAGAACTAAACAAATGTAATTTAAATCAGGAACACAAAATACATAGCAGTACTTCGTTTCGTGATACATTAAATGATTTTTCAGAAATGTTAGTGAATGAAAAAACACAGTTCAACACATTTTTAGACAGTCGTAAAATTCTTGATAACTATACTAATTTATCCGCAAGTTTGAAGCAATTATCAAATTCAACCATTGAAAATGAAACTGAGAACTATCAAAAAGTATGCAGTCAAATAGAAAACTTAATAGAACAGATTAAAAATGCTTAAAATAAATCAACAACTCAAACGAATAGAAATCAAGGAATTTGAAATCGAAAATCAAATCGTTTTCAATTACTTTGATAATCTTCCTGCAAACGAACGAGATGAAAAATTGCTAAGAGCAATTTACATTGGTGTGTTGGCTTTAATGGAAGATAGAATTTCTTCTTTTCTATCAAAAACATCCAATGAGTTGGGAACAGAACTCGAAAGCTTGAAAATGATTTTTGAAATGAAGAAAGAACTTTTCTATAAATCAACCATCAAAGGCGTTTTAGCAGAAGATGAAATTGCAGAGTTTTTAAACCAATATTTTGCAGACAAAAAACTAAAAGATAGAGCGTTTTTAACGGGTAATACAGCAGGGAATTTACCGAATAACAAAACGGGTGATATTATTTGTGAAGTAAATGGTTCGCCTGATTTGAAAATAGCTATTGAATGCAAGTTTGACAAAAGTGTTCGTTTAGGAGACATTGAAAGCAAAGATGTTTTTACTCGAAAATCTGATACTGCTTGGAGTCAGCTAATTGAGGCACAAGCTAACAGAGACAGTAAAGTAAGTTTGATTGTTTTTGACATTTCCTTAGTAGAAAACTCCATTCTTAAGAATTTTGAAAATGTAGGGTACATTCCTGGTGTTGGTTTTGTTGCAATTATAAATTCTCAAAAAGGAGATTACAGCAATTTGGCTATTGCGTATATGTTAGCGAGAGACATTGCTTTAAACGCAAAAGAAATCGAACTCGACAAAGACATATTAGCAATGATGGTAAACCGAATCATCAAAGACATCAACGAAGTATTGACAATAAAATCTTTGGTTCAAAACAACATTGAAAACAACAAAGCAATTTTGAAACAATTGGAAAAATCCATTCTTTTAATGGAGTTCAACCAAGAATATTTAAAACGCTTTTTAAGTCAAGGAACATTAACCAAGAAAGACTTGCTAGGCTTCTATTCTGGAGAAGATGTAAAAGACAAGTATCGTTTAATTGAAAAGGAAATTAATGAACTATAGAGAGG